>JAXEBI010000016.1:0-49871 GCA_034094155.1 Phocaeicola sp. | reverse complement strand
ACGAGAGGACCGTGTTGGACTGACCTCTGGTTTACCGGTTGTGCCGCCAGGTGCATCGCCGGGTATCTAAGTCGGGATCGGATAAGTGCTGAAAGCATCTAAGTACGAAGCCGGCCACAAGATTAGATTTCTCAGGGTCGTTGTAGACTACAACGTTGATAGGATGCAGGTGTAAAGATGGAGACATCAAAGCCGAGCATTACTAATTGCCCGTTCACTTTCCTTGTCACCGCACGAGGATGGGTGATATATACCTTTAGTTCAGAAGAAAAGACATAAGCTTTTGACTTGAGAATTACCGCTTGTGATTCATGTTTGAAATATACTGTTTTAAACATAAAAGTTTAATCAGACATATATAAAGACATTAAGGTGACTATAGCACGAAGGTTCCACCTCTTCCCATTCCGAACAGAGAAGTTAAGCTTCGTCACGCCGATGGTACTGCGCAACAGTGGGAGAGTAGGTAGTCGCCGTTTTAAGAGAAGAAGCCTCGAGGTAGAAATACTTCGGGGCTTTGTTTTGTATATTTGCTTTAATTTATAATTTATATAAAATTGTTTTCATCATATACGCTTGCACCGTTATAGAACGTTAACTGTGAATAAAACACTACATCATGCATACAGCTTAATTTAAAGTTCTGTGGATGTTGTGAATATTGTGACAGTTGTGACGTTTTTTTCATTTTTGTTTTTTTGTACATCTCAAATCAATTAAATATAAAAAGTTACATTCCATATATACAACATTGCTCCATTTTCCGTCTGCATTTAAACTTCCAGTTCTTCCGGCCATAACATTGCTGTCGATATAAACAGGATAAATAGGATCTGTAACAGCAATATGATTATCAACCGTAAAGATATCACCTATATTACCGGTATCGCTTTTTGCGCCGTCGTTTATGAATATTTCCGAATAGCTGAGATGTATTCCCCTCGGTTCGAAATCATTTTTATAATTGCGCTTATAAGAAAATCATAACCTTGTTCAGGACCATATCCTTTGAATGTAGTTTTTTGTGACAGTTCGTCTGTAGCCTTATGCATAGCTTCAATACAAGCTTCAGGCAAGGGACGTGTAACATCGCCTATACCTAAACGAATCAACTGCTTGTCGGGATTCTCTTCTCTATATTTGCTTATTTTTCTGGCTATATCCGAAAACAGATAACTGCCTGGTAGTTTTAAAAATTGTCGTTAATTAATGCCATTGTAATATATTTAAATTACGGTTTGGTTATCTTATTCTTTATTTCTTTGTAACTCAATATACAAACACTGAATAAATCCAGATTCTGATATCCAAGACTATAGTTAAATACTGATTTCTCCGTCGAAAACAACTGTAGCCGGTCCTGTCATATATACATGTCCGTCTTTTTCCCAATCAATCTTTAATGTACCACCATCCATTATTATTGATACTGATTTTTCAGATTTTTTGGAAAATGCTGCGGCTACAGCCGTTGCACATGCTCCGGTACCACATGCCATAGTTATGCCTGAACCTCTTTCCCAAACTCTCATTCTGATATTCCCATTTAAAAGTATTTGGGCAAACTCAACATTAACTCTATCGGGAAACAAAGGATGATTCTCGAGTTGTGGACCTATAACAGGAAGATTTATACTGTTTACATCTTCTACAAAAATAACAAGATGAGGATTGCACATTGAAACTGTAACACCTTTCTTAAACAAGTATTTATCTTCAAGTGATATTTCCTTAATATCAGAAGGAATCCCCATGTCTACAGTTACAGATTCCACCTTATTGGTATTTGTAAGGTGAAGATGCAGGAACTTGATTCCCGAAAGTGTTTCCAGTGAAATCTCTGTTTTCGAAGTAAGTCCATATTCATAAAGATACTTTCCTATGCATCTGCTTGCATTTCCGCACATCTTTGCTTCAGAACCATCTGCATTGAAAATTCTCATGCTGAAGTCGGCTATCACTGAATTGCCTATCAATACCAGTCCGTCACTTCCAATACCTGTATGATATTTACTCCATTCTATTGCCAGTTCTTTTGGATTTTCTATATCATATTTCATGGTATTGACATATATATAGTCGTTTCCGGTTCCATGCATTTTTGTGAATTCTATATTCATGATAATAATATTGTTAATGTCATTATACCCAACTACTATATATAACAAAAAAAGTTTCTATTGTTTATTAACAATCTGTATGTCTACTTATTAGTTAGCCGAATATCAGTAAGCCTTCTCATGAATACCGGCTATATATAATGGATATTTATATGTATATTTATCTAAGCCTTGATAATGCGGTTTTTATTACTTTTTGTACAGGAGCATCTGGCTCTTCTTTCAGTATAGCTGAAACAACCTTTTGTGATGGAGCTTGAGCGAATCCCAACATGGTGAGGGCGGCGATGGCTTCTTCATATATTTCTGTATTTGCAACAGAAACGTTGTGGCTTATAGGAGCATTTCCGTTTTCGGAACTAATTCCAATTGTATCTATTTTATCTTTCAGTTCTACTATTATGCGTTGTGCGGTTTTCAGTCCTATACCTTTAACCATTTTCAGTAACTTTTCATTACCGCTGCTTATTACGTTGCAAAGTTCGGAAGGCGAAAGAGCAGATAGAATCATCCTCGCTGTATTGCCTCCAATACCAGAAACAGTGATGAGCATAAGAAATAATTCTCTTTCCTGCTTTGTGGAAAATCCATATAATACGTAGGCATCTTCCCTTATTGCTTCATATATATATAGCTTTACATCTTGTTTGCCTTGAATATTTGAAAATGTATTTAGTGAGATATTTATTCCATATCCTACACCATTACAATCTACTACAGCCAGTGTAGGATTTATTTCCTCAAGTTTTCCTTTGATATATTCAATCATATTTTTCTTACAATTTATAATTTATCGACAAAAATAATGATTAGAAAGTTATAAATTGTAAGTTGGGCTATAATTATTTCAAAAAACGACTTATTTTATTTCTTTAGAATGATTCTAATTTTGTAATTTTGTGCTGTCAAAAAAAGTTGGTTCAATGTTTATGCCAGTACCATTATTTTTGATATATATTAAAGTAATAATTAAACACCAGTAAAAAGAAATAAATAAGAATTATGAAAAAGATTAGAGCAGCCGTAGTTGGTTACGGAAATATTGGGAAATACACAATCGAGGCATTGGAAGCAGCTTCGGATTTTGAAATAGCAGGTATTGTTCGTCGTAATGGAGAAGAAAACAAGCCAGCCGAACTTGCTCCTTATAAGGTAGTAAAAGACATTAAGGAACTTGAAGATGTAGATGTAGCTATTCTTTCGACTCCTACACGTAGTGTTGAACAGTATGCTAAAGAAATCCTTGCGTTGGGTATCAATACTGTAGACAGTTTTGATATACATACTCAGATAACTTCATTGCGTCGTTCTCTTGATGAAACAGCTAAGTCTCACAATGCAGTTTCTATAATAGCTGCAGGTTGGGATCCGGGTAGCGATTCTGTTGTTCGCACATTACTCGAAGCAATTGCTCCAAAGGGTATTACATATACAAATTTCGGTCCAGGCCGCAGTATGGGACACTCTGTTGCTGTTCGTGCCATTGCAGGAGTAAAGGATGCTTTGTCTATGACAATCCCTGTAGGTACAGGAATTCACCGCCGTATGGTTTATGTGGAACTTGAAGAGGGTGCCGATTTCAAGACCGTTGAAGCTGCAATAAAGGCGGATGCATATTTCGTAAATGATGAAACTCACGTAATTCAAGTTCCTTGCGTTGATGATTTGAATGATGTGGGTCATGGTGTAAACTTAGTCCGTAAGGGAGTTTCAGGTAAGACTCATAACCAATTGTTTGAGTTTGACATGAAAATTAACAACCCTGCACTTACAGCCCAGGTATTGGTTTGTGTTGCACGTGCTTCTATGCGTCAGAAACCAGGATGTTACACTATGATTGAAGTTCCTGTTATAGATCTTCTTGCAGGCGATCGTGAAGAACTGATTGCACACTTGGTATAATATAAATAATAAAGTATCTAAATATTATCAGTCTTTCCATGTAATCTCTTTCCTGATTAGTTTTGGGGAAGAGATTTTTTTATTTTCTTTGCAGTATATATGGCTTATGATTTTTAATGTATCCGTAAATCTGTCTATTCCTTTTTATCTTTATAAAAATATGCCGGATATGAAAGAAATGCTATGAGCCGGAAATGAAATGATAATAAAATAACAAAATTATATTATTAAAAAAATTGATATGGAGATGATTTTGGGAAGCATAGTCTGGGATGTAGATCCTGTACTATTCAAGTTAGGTCCGTTGGAGTTAAGATGGTATGGTCTGATGTGGGGTATTGGTTTCATATTGGCTTATGAAATGGTATCAAGATTATTCAGAAAAGAAGGCCATCCTGAAGAGTGGGCCGACAAACTGTTTGTATACTGTATTGTAAGTTCTGTACTTGGAGCACGTCTCGGACACTGTATTTTTTATGAGTGGGATTATTACGGTGCTCATCCAATTGAGATTCTCAAAGTATGGAAAGGAGGTCTGGCAAGTCATGGTGGAGTTTTTGCACTTATATTGGCCCTGGTATGGTATTCCAAGAAAGTTACACACAAAAGTGTATGGTGGTTGTTCGATAGAATGATTCCTGCGGTAGCTGTAGTTTGTGCATGTATTCGTTTTGGTAATTTGATGAATTCAGAAATTTTCGGATTTCCAACTACTCTTCCATGGGGATTTGAATTTGTAAGATCAAGAGAATGGCAGGAATTGTATAATCAGGGAGGAGTAGCTCAGGCATGTCATCCTACACAGATTTATGAAATGCTGTATTGCACCGTTGCATTTGTTTTTGCATGGATAGGCTATCACAGGCTTGGATTACAGAAACACATAGGACTCATAACAGGTGTTTCTTTGCTGATATTCTTCGGCTCCCGTTTGGGACTTGAGTTTATTAAGAATCCACAGGTTGCAGAAGAAGTTGGGATGACTCTGAATATAGGACAGTTGTTGAGTGTCCCATTGATATTGCTGGGAATATATCTGATATTTACCAGCCGGAACAGAAAAGAACAATTCTGATACTATATACGACAAGATAAGTTTATAATATACACTTTCCTTATTATAGAGGTATATAAAAAATGTTTCATGTATTTGTAAAAATGATACATGAAACATTTTTTCTTTTTGTTGAAACATTTGTTATACATTGTTTATCAGTGACTTCATACATTTGCAATATCGAAACATAAAGCAGAAACAACCAGTATCAATATAATTATCATTACTTAATATTACGCAATTGCTATGAAGGCAAAAAAGAAACAATCGGTTAGCAGAATGAGCGCAGCAGTTATGATTCTTGCTTTGGCTTGTACTTCAGCCTATGCTCAAGAAAACAAAAAGACAGCTTCTGAAAGCAACAGTAAGGAAGAAGCCAATCGTAATGTAATGCTTAATGCTGCAAGTGCCAACGGCCCTCGTGAGATTCAGATAGGATTACCTTCGGCCGATGTAAATGTACTCGAAAATGGTATTCCTGTTACTTATACCACAAATCCTCACAGCGTAAACTCTCTTTGGCGTGCTGATGCAAGCCTTAGTCATGTTGGTTTGTTGAAAATCTCTGAAACAGCAGTTACAACCGGTAATATCGGTTATGCGGTAAACTCCTTTACACAGCTGGGTCAGGAAGGTTTCAATGGAACCTTGAACTATAAGACAAATCATTTTGGTATGCAGGAAGTTTCTTTGAACCTGAATGGCGGTATCGGAAAAGGATGGTCGTATAGTGGAAGTATATATCAGGATTTCGATCCGGGAACATTCAAGATTAAATCTACACCATTCCAGGACAGAACCCAGATATATAAATTTGCCTTGACAAAGAGATATAACGATAATCGGGGTGAGTTTACAGCATTATATCATTATTCTAACAGTCATCCTGTATATAATTATGCAACTCAGTCTGCTCCTTTTATATATGTAGGCGACGGTAGTGTAAAACAGTTCGGTGATTTTGCACTTGGTACTACATCTTATTTGCCGGTCGACAATGAAATGGTATATCGCGACATGCGTACCGGTGAAGTGAAAAAGACAAATCTTTATGATGCTACACAGAACAAAGGTAGTGTATTTACATTAATGAATAATTATACTTGGGATAATGGTCTGAACTGGAAGACAGTTATGAAGTATGATCATTCTACAGGTTCTATGGTATATCAAACACCTATGTCGCTCGATAAAAATGAGGCAGGGATTAATTATACATACGAAACAGCCGACGGCAGTATGAAACCATATACCGGAGAATATGTACAGAGTAGGATGTCGTGTCTTAACCGTGGTTTTATAGACTCTTTCATGTTTACTACTGAGTTATCCAGAAAAGTAGATAATGGTACATGGAGAATTGGTATCAATGAATGGTATTATGATGTGGATTATTCTTCAAGTACAACCATGTATGACCAGTCTGTACCTTCAGACGGAAGCTATCCGGTAAGACTTTTCAATACAGATTATCAGTCGTATGCCGGACGTACCTATTCAGGCAACGGATATTATTATGACTTCAACAGAAATGCTTCTGAGTATTACAATGGCTTTGAAAACAAATTAGCATTATACTTCACACACGATTGGGATATTACAGACCGTTTTAACCTGTATTATGGAGGTAGATTAGAGTATCAGGCCTTGAAGGGAGATAATGCAGCTGTAAAAGATGCCGACGGAAATTTTATCGGACGTTTTGCTGATTATTATCTTGGAGCGGTATCTGCGTCGGGAGTAAAGATTAGTCCTACTCCAATGGAACATCATTGGTTGAATTATGCTCTTACTGCCGCTGCAACTTATAAAATGAATAAAGAATTTGGTTTTACAGGTGACTTTACATATATTACCCAGCATCCGCGTATAGAGAACTTTGCTCCTGCAGTATCTCCAAATACCGGTAAGATTAGTGTACCGTTGGGTAGAGCCGGTATTTATTATAATAATGAATGGTTGAGCCTTACTTCTTTGTTCTCTTATATATCAAAGACAAACAACAATTCAACACTGAATTTGCAACATAAGACTTCTGATGGACAGACTCAGATTATGGCAGCTCCGCTTACCTTTGATATCCAGACAATAGGATGGACAACAGACGTAGTAGCTCGTCCTTTCAAAGGATTTGACTTCCATTTCCTGTTCACTTATCAGAAACCTACTTATAAAAAATATGAAACTTCAGTCACTTTCTCCGACGGATATGTTGGTACAATTAATGCAACAGGAAACATTGTTGCTGAAATCCCTCAGGTGATTGTAGAAATAGACCCAAGTTATATGATTACAGATAATCTGAAAATTTGGACAAGTTTCAGATATTTTAGCAAGACTTATGCCAATATAAACGATGCATATTATTTTAACGGACGCTGGGAAACATTTGGAGGATTGAACTGGCAGGTTAACAAGAAACTTGCACTTGGCTGCAATGTTGTTAATTTCCTGAATCAGACAGGTGCCAAAGGAAGTATTGCCGGTGCAGAGCTTGTTGAAAAGGATGAAGCTTCAAAATATGCAGGATACGTAATGGCAGGTAGTTACATTCGTCCGTTTACAGTAGAATTTACTGCGCAAATTAAGTTTTAATATATTAGGTAATATTTGATTATATTGAATGAGTCGGTTTAAGTTTGCCATTTTAATATTAAAATGGTAACTTAACTGGCTCATATTAAAGTTCGTTTTCGATAGGTATTTATATTTTCAATATTTCAATAAAAGTATAATCAACAAAAATCATATAATCCATGAAAAAGAATATATTATCAGTAGCTTTGCTTGGTACAGTTACAGCGGCTACTTTAGTTTCATGCAATAATAGTAATAATAATTCTGGCGTTATATTCGAACATCAGAATGACAGTACTACTATAGTAAAAGTTACAAAACCGGGCAAATATCTTTTGTTGCCTATTCAGGAGTCTTCTGCCGAAGGTAAAGTGAAGTTAAATACAGGTAAGGCTGATGATACTACAATGGATATACGTTTGGCTGTAGACAGTATTGAATATTATGTTCCTTTTAAACTTCCTCAGACAGATGGCGAGAAAATTATAAATATAGGAAATGTTCCTTCAAATGCAGTTTGTTGGGATAGCATTACACTCTCTGATACTTTTGACGTAAAGAATACAGATTATTATCGTCCTGAATATCATCATACAGCATCTTACGGATGGATGAACGATGCAAATGGTCTTGTATATAAAGATGGAGAATATCATTTGTATTTCCAATATAATCCTTACGGTTCAAAATGGGGAAATATGCACTGGGGACATTCTGTAAGTAAAGATCTTGTTCACTGGGATCATCTTGAACCAGCTATTGCTCGTGACACATTGGGACATATCTTCTCTGGAAGCGCAGTTGTAGACAAATTTAACAGTGCCGGTTATGGTAAAGATGCTATTATAGCCTTTTACACTTCGGCAAGTGACAAAAACGGTCAGATTCAGTGTCTTGCCTACAGTAATGATAATGGACGTACATATACAAAATACGAAAAGAATCCTATATTGACACCTTTTGATGGACTTAAGGATTTCCGTGATCCAAAGGTATTCTGGTATGAGCCTACACAGAAATGGTATATGATTGTTTCTGCAGACAAGAATATGAGATTCTATTCATCTACAGATATGAAAAACTGGGAGTATCTGAGTCAGTTTGGTGAGGGATATGGAGTACAGCCAAATCAGTTTGAATGTCCTGATTTCATACAGTTGCCTGTAGATGGTGATAAAAATAAAATGAAATGGGTTATGATAGTTAATATTAATCCAGGATGTCCTTTCGGTGGAAGTGCAACAGAATATTTTATCGGTGATTTTGATGGAAAAGAATTTAAATGCGATAACGACAAGTCGGTTACAAAATGGCTTGACTTCGGTAAAGACCATTATGCTACAGTTTGTTTCTCTAATACAGGAGATAGAGTTATTGCTTTGCCTTGGATGAGCAACTGGCAGTATGCAAATGTAACTCCTATCCGTCAGCATAGAGGTGCAAATGCTTTGCCTCGTGAACTTTCACTTTATACTAAAGACGGTGAAATATATATGGCTGCCAATGTTGTGAAAGAAACACAGGCTTTGCGTAAAGAAACTCAGACTATTGATAACTTTACTCTGAATGCTTCTGAAAAAGAACTTGTAGCTGATAGCATTATAAGTGGTGACAAAGCAGGATTTGAAGTTGAGTTTGATTTGACTGTAGGAGACTCCGGTGTTGCAGGTTTTGATATAATGAATGATAAAGGTGAAAAAACAAAGATATATCTTGATATGAAGTCTGGCCGTGCTGTAATGGACCGTACAGAGAGTGGGTTGATTGCATTCGGTGAAAAATCTGAACCTCACTTTAAGGAAAATCATGATAGAAGAAAAACAGAATCTGTCAATTATATAAATGATTTTGCTCTTGGAACTTGGGCTCCATTGTCATTGTGTGAAGGTAAAACTTATCATATCAATGTATATGTTGACAAATGTTCAGTAGAACTTTTTGTTGACGGTGGACGTATAGCAATGACAAATCTTGTATTCCCTACTTTACCATACGACAAACTTCGTTTCTATGTTAATGATACAGAAGCTAAATTTGAAAATGTAAATGTATACAGATTGAGCTTGTAATAAATTAATTTAGAGTCTAAATTAAGTAGTGAACTGTTTAATTTAGGCTTTTTGTTTATTACTGTACACTATTAGAATTATAAATTTTTATAAGAAAATACTACCAATTATTTTTTATGAGTAACAATAGTAGCAATTCTCAATATTCGCGTTTGATACCGGTAATGCTATGCTTCTTTGCCATGGGTTTTGTGGATCTTGTAGGTATAGCATCCAACTATGTGAAAGCAGATTTAGGCCTGACAGACTCTCAGGCCAATATCTTTCCTTCTCTGGTATTCTTCTGGTTTCTGATATTTTCAGTTCCAACAGGTATACTGATGAATAAGATAGGCCGTAAGAAGACAGTTGTTCTAAGTTTAATAGTAACATTTGTGTCCTTGCTTATTCCTATATTCGGCGACAGCTATGGATTCATGCTGTGTTCATTCTCCTTGCTTGGAATCGGAAATGCTCTTATGCAGACCTCCCTTAATCCTTTGCTGAGTAATATAATAAGCGGTGACAAGCTTGCCAGTTCACTTACATTCGGTCAGTTTGTAAAGGCAATAGCATCATTCCTTGCTCCTTATATTGCAATGTGGGGTGCAACTCAGGCAATGCCTAATTTCGGACTTGGCTGGAGAGTTCTTTTCCCTATCTATATGATAATAGCCATAATTGCAATACTGTGGCTGTCAGCCACTCCAATCGAAGAGGAGCAGCCGGATAAAGCCTCAGGTTTTGTAGACTGTATCAAACTTTTGGGAAGTCCTTTCATCATACTTTGCTTTATCGGTATAATGTGCCATGTTGGAATAGATGTCGGAACCAACACCACAGCTCCCAAGATCTTGATGGAGCGTCTTGGAATGTCGCTCGATGAGGCTTCATTCGCAACAAGTCTATATTTTATTTTCCGTACCATAGGATGTTTTTCCGGTGCTATAATTCTCCAGAAGGTATCTTCACGTGCCTTTTTCCTTCTCAGCGGAATTTGCATGCTTTTGGCTATGGCCGGTCTTCTCTCATCACATGCTCCTATTGTCATATATGTATCAATAGCATTGATAGGATTCGGCAATTCCAATATATTCCCAATCATCTTCTCCCAGGCAATACTTTCTATGCCTGAAAAGAAGAATGAGATATCCGGTCTTATGATAATGGGACTTTTTGGAGGTACCATATTCCCCTTGCTAATGGGATTAGCTTCAGACTCAGTAGGCCAGGACGGAGCCATATCAGTAATGGCAGTCGGAGTAATATATTTATTGTTTTATACCATGAAAATCAAGAAATAATATGTTAGAAAATTTAGTAGTAGGAATGGGCGAGGCCCTATGGGATGTTCTCCCTGAAGGAAAGAAGTTAGGAGGTGCTCCTGCAAATTTTGCTTACCATGTTTCCCAGTTCGGTTTGAACAGCAGAATAGTAAGTGCAGTAGGAGATGATAAGCTTGGAAACGAGATACTTGAGAACTTCCGTGAAAAGAAGCTTTACGGAATAGTTGATACAGTTCCTTATCCCACAGGTACTGTTCAGGTTACCCTTGATAACGAAGGAGTTCCCTGTTATGAGATAAAGGAAGGAGTCGCATGGGACAATATACCTTTTACTCCAAGTCTTGCCGATTTGGCTCGTCATACCCGTGCAGTATGTTTCGGTTCTTTGGCCCAGCGCAGTGTAGTCTCACGAGAAACAATAAATAAGTTTCTTGACGCTATGCCTTCAGACGATAATGTCCTTAAGATATTCGATATCAATCTTCGTCAGAGTTTCTATACGAAAGAGATATTATGCAATTCTTTCAATAAGTGTAATATTCTAAAGATAAACGATGAGGAACTTGTAACCGTTAGCCGTATGTTTGGTTATCCTGGCATTGATTTACAGGACAAATGCTGGATATTGCTTGCCAAGTACAATCTTAAGATGCTTATTCTTACCTGTGGTGTAAACGGCAGCTATGTATTTACTCCCGGCAATGTTTCTTTTGTTGAGACTCCTAAAGTAAATGTAGCCGATACAGTAGGAGCCGGCGATTCATTTACAGCAACTTTTGTTTCATCAATCCTTAAAGGCAAGTCGGTTCGTGAAGCACATGAACTTGCAGTTAAGGTTTCGGCTTATGTGTGTACGCAGAATGGCGCAATGCCTGTTCTGCCAGAGGTATATTTGGGTTAATTATTTAGTTTGTGTAGAGAGTGTGTTATCGACATATTCCCTTGATAATAGTAAGGGAATATGAGATACACATTAAAAGAGAATCATTCAGGAAGCATGGAACGTCAACCGGAATGATTCTCTTTATTTTATCCTTTATTTCTTTTCTTGTAATTAGTGGGAGTTTCTCCAGTAAGTTTGAAAAAAGTTTTCGAGAAATGATATTGGTCATAGAATCCTAATTCAGAAGCGATTTCCTTAATCTTTAAATCTGTAAAGTCAAGCATCTGACAGGCTTTCTGGATTTTCAGCTGATTAAAATAGTTCAATGGGGTCTGGCCGGTTTTTTTCAGGAAAATCTGTCTGAAATGAGAAGGAGAGTATCCCACAAACTCGGCAATATCTTCCAGAAGCATTTTTTTATCAATATTATCCTTCATATATGTTATTGATTCCTGAATAATATCACCTTTTCTTGATTTGTTGATTTCTCTATATTGAGATATAAATCTGAAAGAAGCTATAAAATGCCAAAGACATAAAGATACATACTCAAGATTTTCCATACTGTAACCCATTTCCAGATTCTTGAAAATCTCTTCAAACATCATCAATCTGTCCTTATATCTGGCTTCAGGAGCTTCGTCTATTTTTATCACCTTATTATATATGGATTTGAAAAGGTGGCTCTTTTCTCCGGTGAAGTGAATCCAGTAAATACTCCATGGCTTTGATTCGTAAGTTCCATAAGAATGAGGAGTGTTGGCTTCTATAATGAAAAATTCCTCTTTATTTACATCATATTTTTCTCCATTAACACTAAACCATCCCTTTCCTTCGGTACAGTAAATAAGTATATGCTGTTCGGCTCCTTCCTCTCTTATTCTGTAATGTCCTTCGGCTTTTGGGTAATAACCTATATCTGTGATATAGAGCAAAGAGGTTATTTCATTCTGTTGTAAAATGTTTTTTATGGTTTGTGGCAGAACTATAGCTCTTTGTCCTTTAAATCCGTCTTTTTTTCGTTTCATGGTAAAAAAGGTTTTCACAAAGATACGCTTTTTTTGAATATCGTGAAATTTTACATCAATTTAGTTGTTTATTACATTTTTCATGATTCAGCTATTTTGTTATTTTGCATCCAGAAACAAATAACAAACTATTAAACAATATCATGAAGAATACATTCATTGCTTCTTTATTATTGCTGGGCCTGTCAGCATGTAATAATTCTGTAGAAGACATAAATCTTTCAGGAGAATGGACTGTCCGTCTTGACAGTACTGATATAGGTATTAACGAATCCTGGGGTGGAAAACTGTATGAAACTTCCATCCAGTTGCCAGGTACTACCGATGCAGCCCGTCTTGGTAATAAATGTACATTAAAGCCAGCCCTGGAAAAACCTCAGCTGCTTCATCTTACAAGAGCTTACAGCTATGTCGGTCCGGCATGGTATTCTAAAGAAATAAGTATACCGTCCGACTGGGATGGCAAAGACTGTATTTTACATTTGGAACGTGTGTTGTGGGATACTCAGGTATGGGTAGACGGAGTTAAGGTAGAAGGTCATGAAGAGAGTCTTACTACACCTCATGAATATAATCTTACACCTTATCTGAAAAGCGGCAAGAAACATATTCTTACAGTAAGAGTAGATAACCGCAAGCGTCATGATATTTCTGTCAATGACCTTGCCCATGCATATACTGATGCTACTCAAGTGAAGTGGAACGGTATTCTTGGAGATATGCTTATAGAGGCCGTTGATAAAGTCAGAATAGATAATCTTCAGCTTTATCCTGATGCAATGTCGCATTCAGTAAAAGCTATCGTGACAGTAAACAATACTACTGGAAAGACATCATCCGTAACAATAAATGTCAATATCAACGGAAAGTCCGATAATAAAAAATATGCTTCGTCCCAAAAGACAGTAGAAGCTGCAGCCGGTATCTCAACATTCGAGCTTTCGTTCGATTTGGGTAATGACGCTCCTTTATGGAATGAGTTCAATCCTTATCTTTATACAGCCACAGCCGAAATGAGCGGTGACAATATCTCTTCTACCGAAACAGAAGTGTTCGGTTTGCGTCATCTTGCAAACGAAGGCAACAAACTTATGCTTAACGGAAAGCCTATGTTCCTTCGCGGTACTTTGGAATGTTGTATATTCCCTCTTACAGGAAATCCTCCTACAGACGAGGAATCATGGAAAAAACTATTCTCTTCGGCAAGAGAATATGGTATGAATCATCTTCGTTTCCATTCATGGTGTCCTCCTGAAGCGGCATTCAATGTAGCCGATGAGATGGGATTCTACGTACAGGTTGAGTTGCCTGTATGGAGTGTAACATTAGGAAAAGATGCGCCAACAATAGAATTCCTCCGTTCGGAAGCAAAACGCATAAGCAAGGAATACGGAAATCATCCTTCTTTCTGTTTCTGGTCATTGGGAAACGAACTTCAGTATGATTTCAATATTATGGGCAATATGCTTAAAGAAATGAAGCAGGCCGACAACCGTCATTTGTATACTACAACCTCATTTACATGTGAAAAAGGACATGGCGACTGGCCGGAACCTAATGACGATTTCTTCGTTACACAGTGGACAAAAAAAGGTTGGGTACGCGGACAAGGGGTATTTAACCAGGAAATTCCGTCGTTCGATAAAGACTTCCGTGCTGCTATAGAAGGTATGAGTGTTCCTTTGATAACACATGAAGTGGGACAATATTCTGTATATCCGGATCTTACTGAAATTCCTAAATATACCGGAACACTTATTCCATTGAATTTCATGGCTGTAAAGGCCGATCTTGAAAAGAAAGGCCTGATAGATAAAGCTCAGGATTATCTTAAGGCATCAGGCGAACTGGCTGCTATTTTATATAAAGAAGAGATTGAAAGAGCACTAAAGACTCCGGGAAACAGCGGATTCCAGTTGCTCGACCTTCATGACTTCCCCGGACAGGGAACAGCTTTGGTTGGTTTGCTTAACGCATTCTGGGAAAGCAAGGGAATTATTTCCGGTCAGGAATTCCGTGAGTTCTGTTCACCTGTAGTGCCGTTGTTGCGTTTCCCTAAAGCTGTGTATACCAATAATGAGACATTTACAGCCGATGTGGAACTGTGTAACTATGGTGCGGAAGAACTTAAAGACAGCAAGCTTAACTGGGAAGTTACATCAGACGGACAGTCTTTGTCGAAAGGAACAATTTCTGCTGCAAAACTCTTAATAGGTCATAACGGAAATATCGGTAAGATAGAAATGCCGCTTTCGAAAGTAGAGAAGGCTTCACAACTTGAGGTATGTGTCTCACTTGAAGGAACAGAATACAGAAACCGCTGGAATATATGGGTTTACCCATCTGACGCTAAAGTAGAGTGGGGCGATGTTAAGTATACAAGAAACTACAGTGAGGCGGTAGCATTGCTCAATAAGGGAGAGAAAGTGCTGTTTAACCCAGACTGGCGTACACTACAGGGAATAGAAGGTAAGTTTGTTCCTGTTTTCTGGAGCTCGGTACATTTCCCTAACCAGGCAAGCACAATGGGAGTACTATGTAATCCGGAACATCCGGCATTGGTCGATTTCCCGACAGAAATGCATACCGACTGGCAGTGGTGGGATCTTAATATCAATTCCACAACAATGGTGGTAGACAGTCTGAAAGGTGGAGCACCGGTAGTTGAAATGGTCGACAATTTTGTAAACAACCGCCGTCTTGCTTCTCTTTACGAAGGAAGTGTTGGACAAGGAAAGCTTATGCTTGCTACATTTGATCTTGAAAAAGCGCTCGACAAGCGTCCTGTAGCCCGTCAGATGTTGATTTCTGTTTTGAAATACATGAACAGCTCATCATTTGCGCCTTCTCAGATGGAAGGTTTTGATAAAATAAAAGACATGTTTGGTACAGCCAAAAACACCAAGCAGTCGGCAAGTGGAATCTATTAAGGATTTATATAAATTGCCCAACTATGTTATAGGGACAGCCAAGTGGCTCCCTATAACATACTGTAAATAATATTCCGCTAAATATGTTACTATAATTCAGATTACAACAAAGAATCATATCATCATGAAAACACATAATCAGTTATTTATATATTTTATATGCCTTGTGTCGGCTATGGGCGGTCTGCTCTTTGGTTACGACTGGGTGGTAATAGGTGGTGCAAAACCATTTTACGAAGTTTATTTCGATATAGCCGGAAATGAAGGAATGCAGGCATTGGCTATGAGTGTGGCACTTCTTGGATGTCTTCTTGGAGCCACAATGGCTGGATTCTTAGCAGATAAATACGGACGTAAGAAACTTCTTATTTTTTCTGCTTTTATATTTTTCGCATCCTCATGGGCAACTGGCGCTTCATCGTCTATACCGGCTTTTATCATTGCCAGACTGATAGGCGGTATGGCTATAGGTTTGGCGGCCGACTTGTCGCCAATGTATATTGCCGAGGTTGCTCCAACACATATCCGTGGTAAATTGGTAACTCTAAATCAGCTTACCATTGTATTGGGTATTTTGGGTGCTCAGATAGTAAACATGCTGATTGCCGATCCTGTACCGGCTGATGCGACAGCAGCCGATATACTCAACTCATGGAATGGCCAGACAGGATGGAGATGGATGTTCTGGGCAGTATGTGTGCCTTCTGGTCTGTTCTTTTTGCTTTCAATGTTTATTCCGGAAAGTCCACGCTGGCTGGCAAGTGTAAAACGATTTGATCAGGCTAAGAAAGTGCTTGCTTCTATAGGTGGAGAAAAATATGCAGAAAGCGAGATTGAAAGTTATTCAAAGGCAGGTGCTTCATCACATTCTGAAAAAGGAGCTTTGTCTCTTCTGTTCTCTTCTAAAATGAGAAATGTACTCATAATCGGTATTGTGGTAGCAATGTTCCAGCAGTGGAGCGGTACTAACGTTATATTCAACTATGCTCAGGAAATATTCCAGGCAGCAGGATATGGAATTTCTGATGTCCTTATGAATATAGTTGTGACAGGTATAGCCAATTTGGTCTTCACTTTTGTTGCAATATATACAGTCGACCGTCTTGGAAGAAAAACTCTTATGTTGATAGGTTCCATTGGTTTGGCGGGAATATATACTTTGCTTGGATTAAGCTATTTCTTCGAGTTCAAGGGCTTTATAATGATAATATTTGTAGTACTTGCAATTGGATTTTATGCAATGTCTCTCGGTCCTGTCACATGGGTGTTGCTATCAGAAATATTCCCAAATAAGGTTAGAGGTGTAGCTATGGCTGTGTGTACAGCTGCATTGTGGATAGCTTCATTCCTTCTTACATATACCTTCCCATTCCTGAATTCAGGTCTTGGCACAGGCGGAACATTCATGCTTTATGCTGTAATATGTTTCTGCGGATTTATATTCGTGCTTAGAAGAATACCTGAAACTAAAGGAAAGTCTCTGGAAGAACTTGAAAAAGAGCTTGTAAAATAATATTTACATATACATTATAAAAAAGGGCTTGTTTTATAAATCTATTACTTAATACGTTATTTATCTTCAATATTAAAAACATCGTTCTTGTTTTTTAGGGAAGCCCTTTATTTCTTAGTATTGTATATTTGATAAAATAAATAGTGAGTGAATTTATAATCTACTATTAATCCTATTGTTATGTTTGTTGTTTACAGGCTTTATTTCATTAGGTTAATAGTAGATTTTTTTATTGGTCTGGCATACTCTTTGGTTACTTTATTGTCAGAAAAGTGACAAATCGAGAAATAATACATCTTTTTGAATTTATATTCCATTTTTCAGAATGTTTTTTTTGCCGAATTTTGCATCAGACAAAGAGATAAAATAAAACCTTGTCTGGAGATAACCAATATAAATCATAACAAAAAGAATAATACATTAAACAAATAACTTTACATTTTACCAATCATGGAAAAAATAACTGAATACTTGATTCAAAGTACGGTAAATACTTCTGAAGTAAGAGCTTGGGAAGAAACCGTAATGTTGCCTACTTATGGCATCGGTAAGGAAGAAAAGAATCCTATCTTCCTCGAAAAACGTGTTTATCAGGGTAGTTCAGGTTCGGTATATCCTTACCCTGTAGTCGAAAAGATTGAAGACGAAAAGCATGACCGTCCTTGGAGAGCTTTCTTTATCGAAAATGAATACATCAAGTTGATGATTCTTCCTGAATTAGGCGGACGTATTCAGATGGCATACGATAAAGTTAAGAAACGTCATTTTGTTTATTATAATCAGGTAATCAAACCTGCATTGGTGGGTCTTACTGGTCCATGGATTTCGGGTGGTATTGAATTCAACTGGCCACAGCATCACCGCCCAAGTACATATCTTCCTACAGACTGTATGATAGAAGAATTCCCAGACGGAAGTAAGACTATCTGGTGTAGTGAAGTGGAACGTATGTTCCGTACTAAGGGTATGGCCGGATTTACATTATATCCGGGTAAGGCATATATCGAGATTAAGGCAAAGGTATATAACCGTACTCCTTTCCCTCAGACATTCTTGTGGTGGGCTAACCCTGCTGTTGTTGTCAATAAAGATTATTATTCTGTATTCCCACCAGATGTAAATGCTGTATTCGACCACGGTAAACGTGCGGTGTCAAGCTTCCCTATAGCAACAGGCGAATACTATAAAGTAGACTATTCTGCCGGAGTTGACATATCTCGCTATAAGAATATTCCTGTGCCGACATCTTATATGGCTATCAACTCTAAGTTCGACTTCGTTGGAGGTTATGAAGAACATATCGAATCTGGACTTCTTCATGTAGCCGATCATCATGTAAATGCCGGTAAGAAACAGTGGACATGGGGACACGGCGATTTCGGACAGGCATGGGACCGCAATCTTACAGATGAAGACGGACCATATATCGAGCTTATGACTGGTATGTACTGCGATAACCAGCCAGACTTTACATGGTTGCAGCCATACGAAGAAAAATCATGGGTTCAGTACTTTATGCCTTATCAGAAGGTTGGTATGGTTAAGAATGCTACACGCGATGCACTTATCAATATTCTTCCTGAAGAAGACGGTAGGATGAAGGTTATCCTTTATACTACTGCAGCTCACCGTGAAGTTCGCGTTATGCTTACTAATGTTGAAAACGGTAAGATTTATCTTGATGCTTTGACAGCTGTTGCACCAGATAACTCATATATCAATACTGTTGACTGTGATACTCAGAAACTTGATGAGTTAAAACTTACAGTACTTGATGAAAAAGGCAAGATTCTTGTAAGCTATCAGGCAGAAAAACCAGAAATAAAGCCTATTCCAGAACCAGCCAAGGCTGCTCTTGATCCTAAGAAGATTGCCAGCATGGAACAGTTGTTCCTTACAGGACATCACCTTGAACAGTACCGTCATGCTACTTATCTTCCAATGGATTATTATATGGAAGCTCTTAGCCGTGATGAGAGTGATATCCGTTGCAACAATGCAGTTGGTTTGTTGTTGTTACGTCGCGGTCGTTTTGCTGAAGCTCAGAAATATTTCGAACGTGCAATAAAGACTCAGACAGAACGTAATCCTAACCCATACGATGGTGAACCACGCTATAATCTTGGTTGGTGCAAGAAGATGCAGGGTGATATTGATGGTGCATACGATGCTTTCTTTAAGGCCACATGGAATGCTGCATGGCAGGATTCAGGCTACATGGGATTGGCACAGATTGATATGATCCGTGAAGATTATGCAAACGGTCTTGATCACATCAACCGCTCTTTATACCGTAACTGGTTGAACCACAAAGGCCGTCAGTTGAAGGCTTCATTCTTGCGTAAGACTGGTGATTTTGCACAGGCAGAAGCTCTGATTAATGAATCACTGTTGATGGATAAGTTCAACATGGGTTGCCGTTTTGAGTCATACCTTATCAATACATTGCAGGGTAATTCAGAAGCAGCTGCGGCAGTTAAGGCGGAAATGAAGGCACTTATGCGTGGCG
The DNA here is from genome assembly GCA_034094155.1 of Phocaeicola sp. Lineage (GTDB taxonomy): Bacteria > Bacteroidota > Bacteroidia > Bacteroidales > Bacteroidaceae > Phocaeicola. The sequence continues at coordinate 30,018 of JAXEBI010000016.1, read as the reverse complement.
CTGTTCACAGTTACATTGAATATGCAATCGACTATGCATCTGCGGGAATGTACGAAGAAGCTACTCAGTTGCTTTCATTCCTTACAGAAGACGGTGAAGCTACTTATCCTATGGTATATTATGCTCTCGGATATTTTGCTTCCAAGATGGGTAAGAAAGAAGAGGCTGTTGCTCTTTACAAGAAAGCAGAGACTGTTTGTCCTGACTATTGCTTCCCTAACAAGCTTGAAGAAGTCTTAATGCTTAACGATGCAATGGAACTCAATCCTGAAGGTGCTAAAGCTCCATATTATCTTGGAAACTTCCATTATGCAGCTCGTATCTATGATGAGGCTGTTGCCTGCTGGGAAAAATCAGTATCTATTGATGATACATATCCTACAGTGTTGCGTAACTTGTCATTGGCTTACTACAATAAGCAGAATGATCCTCAGAAAGCTTTGGTTACACTTGAAAAGGCATATAAACTCGATGAGTCTGATGCACGTATTCTTATGGAGCTCGACCAGTTGTATAAGAAACTCCGTTACTCACACCGCGACCGTCTTGACTTCCTTAATGCACATGCAGAGGTTGTTGAACAGCGTGATGACTTGTGTATCGAACGTATTACTCTTTACAACCAGCTTGGTGAATACCAGACAGCATACGATCTTATCAACTCACGCAAGTTCCATCCATGGGAAGGTGGTGAAGGAAAGGTTACAAGCCAGTATGTTCTTTGCCGCGTAGAACTTGCTAAGATTGCTCTCAAGGAAGCACGTTATGCCGATGCTGTACGCTTGCTTAAGGAGACCGAAAAATATCCTGACAATTTGGGAGAAGGCAAGCTTTCTATGGCTGAAGAAAACGATATACATTATTGGTTGGGATGTGCATACGAAGGTCTTGGTGAGTCAGAACTTGCAAAAGAATATTTTGTAAGAGCTACAAAGGGTTCGGCAGAACCGGCTATTGCGTTCTTCTACAACGACCAGCAGCCTGACAAGATTTTCTATCAGGGACTTGCTTGGCGCAAACTTGGTGAAGAAGACAAGGCACGCAGCCGTTTCAATAAGCTGATTAAACATGGAGAACAGCACTTGTTTGATAAGGTTAAGATAGACTATTTTGCTGTATCACTTCCAGACTTGTTGATTTGGGATGACGATTTGAATGTACGTAACCTGATTCACTGTAATCTTGTAATGGGTCTCGGATATCTTGGATTAGGTGATAAAGAACAGGCACGCAAGTTCTTGTCGGAAGTTGTTCGTCTTGATATAAATCATCAGGCCGGAGCTCAGTCGCTTGCACTGTGTGATATGATTTGATTTTAATAAAAAAACAAAAAAGAAATGGCTGGTATACACTATCAGTCATTTTTTTTTGTTCTTTTGCTAATATGATGTTCGGTTGGGAATTGAAGTTTTCGTCAAAGCCTGAATAAGGTTGGGAAACATATATTCTCAATCATCTGTACATTATTTTGAGGTATAATATAAATGTGAGTTATGAAGAATAGAGTTACCGAACTTTTTGGAATCAAATATCCTGTTATTTCAGGTGGAATGGTGTGGTGTAGCGGATGGGAACTTGCTGCGGCGGTGAGTAATGCCGGTGGACTGGGACTTATTGGTGCCGGTTCTATGAATCCTGAGTTGCTTAGGGAGCATATTAGAAAATGTAAATCAGCAACCGACAAACCATTTGGCGTGAATGTCCCTCTATTGTTTAAGCATGCAGAAGCTATGATGGAAGTAATTATAGAAGAGAATGTTCCTATAGTTTTTACTTCAGCCGGAAGCCCTAAGACATGGACTCCAAAACTGCATGATGCCGGAATAAAAGTAGCACATGTTGTTTCAAGTTCAAAGTTTGCCATGAAATGCCAGGAGGCAGGTGTTGATGCTGTTGTAGCCGAAGGATTTGAAGCCGGAGGACATAACGGGAAAGAAGAAACTACTACAATGGTACTTATTCCACAAGTACGTAAAGTCTTGAATATCCCACTTATAGCTGCCGGTGGTATAGGTACAGGAAGTGGAGTGCTGGCTTCGTTTGCTCTTGGGGCAGAGGGAGTGCAGATTGGTACAAGATTTGCTTTGACTAAAGAAAGTTCAGCAAGTGAGGGTTTCAAGAATCTGTGTGTAAGTCTTAATGAGGGTGATACAATGCTGTCTTTAAAGAAAGTTGTACCAACACGTCTGATAAAGAATGATTTTTTCAGGCAAATAGAAGAAGCGGAAAATAGAGGTGCTACTTCGGATGAACTTAAGGAGATACTTGGATTTGGAAGAGCAAAAAAAGGTATTTTTGAAGGGAACCTGCAAGAAGGAGAGCTTGAAATTGGCCAGATTTCTTCTGTGTTAGACAATATTCCATCCGTACAGGAAGTTTTCAACGATTTGATAAATGAATATAATGAAAAACTTAAAACCTTGATGAGCCTGTAATATATAATTGTAATATAGATTTTAGGATTGCAGCAGGTGACTTAATACAAAAAAATAGAGGAATCCATGATTTACCGGATTCCTCTATTTTTTTTATCTGGTTATGTGATACTTCTTAATTATAGATGTTTTCTCTTTAATTATAGATTTATTCTCTGATTATTTGAAAATAATATTTGAAAAACCATCACAACCGTCACAACCATCACACATATTCCTGCCAGCTCTTCAACTGAATATCCTTTTCGTCCATTGAGCAGAATGCCTCGATAAATGCTTTGGCAAGACGGGCATTTGTCATAAGAGGAATATTATGGTCGATAGCTCCACGGCGGATACGATAACCGTTAGTCAGTTCACGTTTAGTATGATTCTTAGGTATATTTACAATCAGGTCGAACTGATGTTCTGCTATCATCTTCATAACATTGTTTTCTGCATCAGGGCGTTCATCTGGCCAGAATACAGGAGTAGTAGGTATACCATGAGAATTCAGGAAGGTAGCTGTTCCTGCTGTAGCGTAAAGTTTATATCCTTTCTTGCTCAGCGCGTGGCTTGCGTCAAGAAGGTCGACTTTAGATTTTGTAGCTCCCGATGAAAGTAGAATACCTTTCTTAGGAATCTTATAACCGGTAGCAAGCAATGCATTAAGGAGTGCCTCGTTGAAATCATCACCCAAACATCCTACCTCACCGGTAGAAGACATGTCGACACCAAGAACAGGATCGGCATTCTGCAGACGGGCAAATGAGAACTGAGAAGCCTTGACACCAATACGGTCGATATCGAATGCCGACTTGTCGGGTTGTGTATAAGGAGCATCAAGCATAATGCGTGTAGCGGTTTCGATGAAATTGCGTTTCAGTACCTTTGAAACAAACGGGAAGCTGCGTGAAGCACGGAGGTTACATTCTATAACCTTAACTTCATTCTTGCGGGCAAGGAACTGAATATTGAAAGGACCAGAGATGTTAAGCTCTTTGGCAATCCTGCGGCTTATCTTCTTAATCTGACGTGCAGTTGAGAAGTAAATCTGCTGTGCCGGGAATACCAGTGTAGCGTCACCTGAATGTACACCTGCATATTCTATATGTTCTGAAATAGCATATTCTACCACTTCACCGTTATGAGCTACGGCGTCAAACTCTATTTCTTTTGTTTCCTGCATGAACTGAGATACCACAACCGGATATTCCTTTGATACTTCGCTTGCCATCTGAAGGAATCTTGTCAACTCGTCTTCATCGTAGCATACATTCATGGCTGCACCACTAAGTACATACGAAGGACGCACAAGAACAGGGTAGCCAACCTTCTGTACGAAACTCTTCACATCGTCAAGGCTGGTAAGCTCCTGCCATGCCGGCTGGTCTATACCAAGCTGGTCGAGCATAGCCGAGAATTTGTTTCGGTTTTCGGCGCGGTCTATAGATACTGGAGATGTGCCGAGAATAGGTACAGACTGACGATGAAGCTTCATTGCCAGATTGTTAGGTATCTGTCCGCCCACTGAAACAATAACACCCTTAGGTTGCTCAAGGTCGATAACGTCGAGTACACGTTCGAACGACAGTTCGTCGAAATACAGACGGTCGCACATATCGTAGTCGGTCGATACAGTCTCAGGGTTATAGTTAATCATGATTGACTTATAGCCCAACTTGCGTGCTGTTTGAATGGCATTTACAGAACACCAGTCGAATTCAACAGACGAGCCGATACGGTAAGCACCGGAACCGAGTACTACAACCGATTTCTCATTCTTATAATAGTTTACATCATATCCTTCCACAGCATATGTCATATACAGATAATTTGTAAGCTCAGGATGTTCTGAAGCAACTGTATTTATACGTTTCACTGCAGGCAGGATACCAAGCTTCTTACGATATTCGCGCACCTGAAGATTTTCTTTTTCCATATTGCCGTTTTTAGGTTTCAAAACAAAGCGTGCAATCTGGAAATCTGAGAAACCAAGAACCTTAGCTTCACGCAGAACATCGGCCGGAAGCTCTTCAAGAGAGTTGTATGTCTGAAGTTTAGCCTTGTGATCTACTATATTCTTCAGTTTGCCGATAAACCAAGGGTCTATTTTTGTTAGTTCGAAAATACGTTCAATACTGTATCCTTCTTCAAGAGCCTGAGCTATGGCAAAGATACGAAGGTCGGTAGGGTTTGCAAGTTCGTCGTCAAGGTTTTCGAATTTAGTATGGTCGTTGCCCACAAAACCGTGCATTCCCTGACCAATCATTCTAAGTCCTTTCTGTATAATTTCTTCGAAAGAGCGGCCTATAGACATAATTTCACCTACAGATTTCATGCTTGAGCCGATACGTCTTGAAACTCCGGCAAATTTAGTAAGGTCCCAGCGAGGAATCTTACAGATAAGATAATCGAGTTCCGGAGCTTTATAAGCAGAATTAGGAGTACCCATTTCACCTATTTCGTCGAGAGTATATCCCAATCCTATCTTTGCGGCAACAAAGGCCAGAGGATAACCGGTAGCCTTGGAAGCAAGAGCAGAAGAACGGCTGAGGCGGGCGTTTACTTCAATTACTCTATAATCGTTTGTCTCAGCATTAAAAGCGTACTGTATATTACATTCGCCCACAATACCAAGATGGCGTATACATTTCTTTGAAAGTTCCTGAAGCATTGTAACCTGTTCTTCTCTTAGAGAGCAGGTAGGAGCCACTACTATAGATTCGCCGGTATGAATGCCTAATGGGTCGAAGTTTTCCATGCTTGCTACAGTGAAGCAATGGTCGTTGGCATCACGTATTACCTCAAACTCAATTTCCTTCCATCCCTTAAGAGACTCTTCTACCAGAATCTGTGGAGAGAAAGTAAAAGCACTTTCGGCAAGTTCGATGAATTTTTCTTCATTTGGACAGATACCGCTGCCAAGACCACCAAGTGCGTATGCCGAGCGTATCATAACCGGATATCCTATGGTGCGTGCAGCTTCGAGTGCATCCTGCATGTTTTCTACGGCACGGCTCACAGGAGTTTTCATCTCTATCTCATCAAGCTTCTTCACAAACAGGTCACGATCTTCGGTATACATTATGGCTTCTACCGATGTTCCCAATACAGAAACTCCATATTCTTTCAATACTCCGTTAAGATACAGTTGAGTACCGCAGTTCAGAGCAGTCTGTCCGCCGAATGCAAGCAAGATACCGTCAGGTCTTTCTTTCTTGATGATTTCTGTAACGAAATAAGTATTTACAGGAAGGAAATATACTCTGTCGGCAATACCTTCCGAAGTCTGAATTGTAGCAATGTTAGGGTTGATAAGTACTGATTTGATGCCTTCTTCGCGTAGAGCTTTAAGAGCTTGCGAACCTGAGTAGTCGAACTCACCTGCCTGGCCAATTTTCAGTGCGCCCGAACCCAAGACAAGTACTTTTTTTAATTTCTGCTTCATACGATTGTTTGTTTTAATATTTAAGGTTGTTTTATTGTTCTTCGAATTTAAACACAACGGCATACATAATGACATTGTTGGTTCTAACACTCTATGCAAAGAAAACAATTTTTTTTGAAGAAAACAAAGTATTTGCTTATCTTTGCTGCAATTATAAACAATAAAATGTAAAAACGTATAACTATGACAAAGCCAAAAATCATATTGACAGGCGACCGTCCTACTGGTAAACTTCATATTGGACATTATGTAGGTTCTCTTCGCCGTCGTGTAGAATTGCAAAATTCAGGTAAGTTTGATAAAATATTTGTATTTGAAGCTGACGGACAGGCTCTTACTGATAATATTGACAATCCGGAAAAGGTTCGTCAGAATGTAATTGAGGTTGCACTCGACTATCTTGCTGTAGGATTGGACCCTGCAAAGTCTACTATCTTCATCCAGTCTCAGATTCCTGAACTGTGTGAGCTCAGCTTCTATTTTATGGACCTTGTGACTGTTTCCCGTCTTCAGCGTAACCCTACAGTGAAGACTGAAATCCAGATGCGTAATTTCGAAACAAGTATTCCTGTTGGTTTCTTTACATATCCTATCAGCCAGGCTGCCGATATAGCTGCTTTCAAGGCTACTACTGTACCTGTGGGTGAAGACCAGGAGCCAATGATTGAACAGACACGCGAAATAGTGCGCCGCTTCAATCATATTTACGGTGAGACACTTGTTGAGCCTGAAATCCTTTTGCCTGACAATGCTGCATGTCTGAGACTTCCTGGTACAGACGGTAAGGCAAAAATGAGTAAATCACTCGGAAACTGTATTTATCTTTCCGATTCGGCCGATGAAGTAGAAAAGAAGGTTAAGAGCATGTATACTGACCCTACTCATATCAAGGTGAGCGATCCTGGAAAACTTGAGGGTAACTGTGTATTTACTTATCTCGATGCTTTCTGCCGTCCGGAACATTTTGGACTTTATCTTCCTGAATATCCTAATCTTGATGAACTTAAGGCACATTATACACGTGGCGGACTTGGTGATATGAAGGTAAAGAAGTTCCTTGCAGCCATTATGCAGGAAGAACTTACTCCTATACGTAACCGCCGCAAAGAGTTCGAAAAAGATATTCCTGCTGTTTATGATATGCTTAAGAAGGGTTGTGAAGTAGCACGTGAAACTGCTGCACAGACATTGGATGAAGTTCGCAGAGCAATGAAAATCAACTACTTCGAAGATGCTGAACTTATTGCAGAGCAGGCTAAACGCTTTGCCCAGGAATAAGTTTCCGATGATATTCCTAACTGTATTGCAGTTGGGGCGTTATTGAATATTAAATAAAACGACGTTATATTTGTAGCTCGTCATTACTGTGGCAAGGCCTCGTCATTACCGTGATAAGGCCTTGCCACAGTTGTGATAAGGCCTTGCCATAGCTGTGCCGAGGCCTCGGCACAGTTGTGTTTAGGCAAAAACCTTTAGATGTTTTATAAAACTGCTTATTTTTTTATTAAAGATAATAATAGCATTAATAATGAATCAGTGCTAACTTTGTAAGTTTTTGTTTGCAGATTACAATAAAATTTCCGAATATTGCATCCCAATTTATGTCGTATAAAACTTACGGTTGTGAAAAATATTTTACTTTCTATGATAAGAATCTATGATATCTGTAAGTCTTTATATATGCCTTGTGAATAGATAATATGTAAATATCAATACGTTTAAGTGCGCTTATAAGATTATATTATGATGGGTTTATCTGATTTCAGCTCTTTTGTTAATAAGTATCGTCAGAGATTTATAATTTTTGCAGACAATTATGTGCATGATACAATGATAGCTGAAGACATCGTAATGGAATCATTTATGTACTATTGGGAAAATAGAGAACGTTTGGATGAGGAGGTAAATGTACCGGCTTATGTATTGACAGTGGTCAAACATAAATGTATAGATAATATAAGAGAAAAAAAACACTTTATCGAGTTGTCTGGTGAATCAGAAGATTTGACTACTTGGGAGTTGTCTTTTCAATTAGATGCTTTGGAGCAATTTGATCCACATACTATTTATACAGAAGAGATAGATTTTTTGATAAATAAAGCACTTGAAAGTTTGTCGGAACAGACACGTCAGGTTTTTATTATGAGTCGTTACGAGAACAAATCATATAATGAAATAGCATCTTTATTAGGCATTTCAGAAAAGGGGGTAGAGTATCATATGTCAAAGGCTTTCAGGGTTTTACGTACTTATTTGAAGGACTATCTTCCTGTGTTGATGTTTTTTTTCTAAAAAAAATCAGTTTTTTTACTAGGGATATCCATAATTATTTCGCTATATAGGTGTAAAGCTTATTAAAGATTATGGATAGAAGTATATTACATCGTTTTTTTTGTGGAAAAGCTTCCAAAGAAGAGATAATGCAAATAAAAAAATGGGCAGATTCTTCTCCTGATAATTATAAGAAATTATTGGAAGAGAGAAAATTGTTTGATACTCTGCTTGTTAGCGATAAAACTGAAGGAAAGGTATTTGTTCCATCTTTTTCAACTATTCATAGAGTATTACCATTTAAATACATATCTATTTTGAAGGAGTTTATTAAGGTAGCTGCTATAATTCTGTTGACAGTAGGAATTACTTTTACCTTTTTAAATAAGGACGACAGCTTGTATACAGCAATGAATACGATAAATGTTCCTGCCGGACAGAGAGTAAACATAACTCTTCCAGATGGAACAGATGTATGGTTGAATGCTGGTACAAAAATGAGTTATCCAATATCATTTTTGTCAAGTAAGAGAGAGGTGATTTTGGACGGTGAAGCTTATTTTGATGTAGCGCATAATGAAAAATGTCCTTTTGTGGTGCATACTTATATTCGCGATATTGAAGTTCTGGGTACTCAATTCAATGTTGAAGCATATAAGAATCGTGAAATTTTTCAAACATCGTTAATTCGTGGGCGAGTAAAAATTGCTTCTTCAGAAAATGATGAAGAGGTTATACTTACTCCAGGTCATAAAGCATCAATTAATCAAGGAAGTCTCAATGTGGAAGATATTGATTATTATGATACATTTAGATGGAAAGAAGGATTATATTGTTTCCGCAATAAGTCATTTTCTGAAATCATGTCTGATTTAGAAAAATATTTTGATGTTTCTATTGAAATTCAGAATGATAAAATCAAGGATGTTACATTGACAGGAAAATTCAGAATTACAGAAGGACTTGATTATTTGCTGCGAGTATTGCAAACTGATGTATCATTTTCTTATAGTAGAGATACAGATTTGAATAAAATATATATTCAATAGGTTTAATAAATATAAGAAATGCAGGCAGTTATTTGCCCTTTACTGCCTGCATAATTAACTAATAAATAAATTTTATTAATCAAAGTAATTACAAATTTATGAAAAACATTTCAAAGAAGGTGTTTCATCGTACTGAAACATCGGAATTTAAAGATTTCTTTAATATTTTAAAGAAATCTACAGTCTGTTTGTGTTTTGGCGGTATAGCTTTATTACCAGATAAAGCATATTCGCAAAGTGCTAAAGTTAATATTAGTAGGCAAAATGTTAAAATGGAGACAATTTTAAATGACATTGAGTCGCAGACAAATTATTTGTTTGTATATCAAAAGGATATCAATGTCAATACCTTAAAATCTGTCAATGTGAAAGATAAGCCAGTCTCTGAAGTTTTGCAGACTTTACTTGAAGGAACAAATTATACTTACCAACTCGAAGGAAATCACATCGTTTTGAGATTATTAAATCATGACGGAACAGTTTCGTCTGAAAATAAAGGTGAAAAAATTATTTTTTCTGGAAAGATAGTTGATTCATTGGGTGAACCTATTATCGGTGCTACAATAAAGGAAGTTGGTGGTGAAAGTGGCACTATAACTGATTTCGATGGTAATTTTTCTATTCAGGTTGTAAATGGTTGTACATTGTCTGTTTCATTTATAGGATATAAATCTCAATCTGTAATAGCAAAACCAGAAGATAATATTAGAATAGTGTTAAAAGAGGATAATCAGGTACTGGATGAGGTGGTTGTGGTAGGTTTTGGAACTCAGAAAAAAACCAATCTTACAGGGGCAGTATCTGTAGTTTCTGCAAAAGAACTTCAAGAACGTCCTGTGTCTAATTTGTCTCAGGCATTGCAAGGTATAGTTCCTGGATTGCAGATTTCACAGTCAAGTGGAAGCTTAGAATCATCACCGGCAATCAATGTTCGTGGTACGGGTACAATTGGAGAAGGTTCCAGTGGATCTCCATTGGTGTTAATTGATGGTGTTGAAGGAGATATTAACATGGTTAATCCACAGGATGTAGAAAATATATCAGTATTAAAGGATGCTGCTGCCTCTTCTATTTATGGTTCACGTGCACCTTTTGGTGTGATCCTGATTACAACAAAGAGTGGTACAGATGAAGGTAAAGTTACTATAAATTATAATAATAACTTTCGTTTTGGCAAGCCTACTAAAATGGTAGATATGATGAACTCTGTAGATTTTGCAAGTTGGATGAATGATCATTTTGCCAATGCTGGTGCTGCTGTTTTCTTTAATGAAGATAGAATGAATGATATTGTAGCTTACCATAATGCGAAACCTTATGGCCCTGGACAGCGTATAACTGAAGATGGAACTATACTCAATAACATAGTACCTCGTGCAAGTGGGTTATGGGAAGATGGTTATCGTTATGGTGTTGATGATGTAGATTGGGTGGATGCTATGTTTAAGGATTATTCATTTTCTCATGAACATAGTTTCAGTGTAAATGGAGGAAGCAAGAAATTTAACTATTATGCTTCATTCAACTATCTTTCACAAGATGGTATGATTGAATTGGGAGAAGATAAAAAGAATCGTTACCTTGGTATGATTAAAGTTAATTCTGAGATAACCGATTGGCTTCGTTTTAATTATAATATGCGTTTTACACGTAGTGACTATAGACGTCCATCTCAATTATCCGGCAATATTTATGAAGTGATGACAACACAAGGATGGCCCATATTACCTTTATATGATCCAAATGGGTATCTTTATTCGGCACCATCTCCAGCTCTCGGACTTGCAGAAGGAGGTTCAGACCGACTTCAGGAAGATAATACTTTTCATCAGTTGGGCTTTAAAATTGAGCCTATAAAGAACTGGATTACTCATATTGAGTTCAATTACCGTATCAATAATTATAACAGACAATGGGATATTCAAGAGTTGTATAATCATGATAAAGATGGTAATCCTGTAATATATAATAAAGATTCGCATGTTCATCAAGAAAATTCTAAAACAAATTATTGGAATTTAAATGTTTATTCTGAATATACTCATTCGTTTATAGATAAACATAATATACATGTTTTATTTGGTTTCCAGGCAGAAGAAAATGACTATAAATATTTCAGTGCGGAACGTGATGGAGTAATGTTCTCTTCTAAACCATGGTTAGATTTGACATCTGGAATGAATTATGATGGAGAGAAAACAGATCCGCGTATTTCCGGTAATATGACAGATTGGGCAACTGCCGGATTCTTTGGACGAATAAATTATGATTATATGGGACGTTATTTATTAGAACTGAATATGCGTGCAGATGGAACCTCACGATTTAGGAGTGATAACAGATGGCGTGCTTTCCCTTCAGTTTCTTTAGGTTGGAATATTGCTCAGGAAGAGTTTTTTAAGTCTGTATCGAATGTAGTTAATTCTTTGAAACTTAGAGGTTCGTTTGGCTCTTTAGGTAATCAGAATACTAATAATGCTTATCAAACCTACCAGATATTAAAGTTATATTCAGCTGCTGGTGGATGGCCAATGGGTGGTGTAAAACCTAATGTTGCTTATGTTCCTGGATTAGTATCACAAAATTTAGGCTGGGAAACCATTCAGAATTATAATGTAGGCTTGGACTGGGGGCTGTTTAATAATAGATTAACTGGTTCTTTTGAATATTTTATTCGTGATACGAAGGATATGGTTGGATATGCACCGGAATTACCTAATATTTTAGGAACAAGTGTGCCTGTAACAAATAATACAGACCTCCGAACACAGGGATGGGAATTATCTTTGGGTTGGAGAGATCGTTTGAGTAATGGCTTAAGTTATTCGGCTATGTTCAATTTATCAGATTCCCGTACTAAGATAACACGTTATCCCAATAACCCTACGAATAATATATGGAGTTATATAGAGGGACGCTATACTGGTGATATTTGGGGATATACGACAAAAGGGTTAGCACGTACAGATAATGAAATGCAAGAGCATTTGGCTACACTGCCTAATGGCGGCCAGGATGCTATTGGAAATGACTGGCGTGCTGGAGATATTATGTATGCCGATTTAAACGGTGACGGAAAAATATCTTCCGGCAAAGAGACTCTTGGTGATTCTGGTGATTTGTCTGTAATAGGTAATAATACGCCTCGTTATTTGTTTGGACTTGATTTAAATGCCAGTTGGAAAGGTTTTGATGTACGTGCTTTTTTCCAGGGAGTTATGAAACGTGATTTCTGGCAAGGAGGAGCATACATGTTTGGTTCTAGTTATTCAGAATGGTCTTCTTCTGGTATAACAGATGTTCAAGACTATTTTCGTGATGAGAATACGTGGTCTGTACAACATGGATATCGTAGTTCTAATCAGAATGCTTATTTACCACGTCCTTTGTATAGTGATAAGAACAGACAATGTCAGACACGATATTTACAAAATGCAGCTTATATGCGTTTGAAAAATCTGACAATAGGTTATACTATACCTTTTTCATTGACTCATAGATGTGGCATACAGAATATTCGTGTATTCTTCTCGGGTGAAAACTTATGGACTATAACAGGGGTAGCAGACCAGTTTGATCCTGAAACTCTAACCGGTGGAGATTATGGAGGCGTAGGATATCCTTTGAATAAGACTTATTCTTTTGGGGTTAGTCTTACATTATAATAAACATATAAAATATAACTTATAAAAAACATAGTCATGAAATTACATCAATTTAAATATATATTTGTTATATTCGCTTCTTCTGTCTTGTTCCCCTCTTGTGAGGATTTTTTAGATAGACTTCCGGAGTCAGATATAACACCTGAAGAATTTTATCAGACAGAAGGACAGATTCAGGCATCTGTTAATAATCTTTATACTATTCTTCCCGGTCATGGGGGCAGCTATGGAATTTTTGGTTATGACGGGGATACGGACAATCAAACTTATACTTCACCAGGTAGTAGATTTTCTAAGGATTTGTGGAAGGTAAGTATGACAGGTGGTTCGTGGGACTGGTCTAATGTGTATAATATTAATTATACATTAAATCAAATTACATCTAATATTGATAAGGGTATAGTATCTGGAGATAAGGATAAAATAAATCATTATATAGGTGAATTGCATTTTTTGAGAGCTTATACTTATTTTAATATGCTGAAATCTCTCGGTGATTTGCCAATTGTCACAGAACCTCTTCCCGTAGATGAAAAACTGTTGATTGCGGCAAGTAAACGTATGCCGCGTAATGAAGTAGCACGTTTTATAATTGCTGACTTGGATTCGGCCCAAATAATGATGAAAGATGGACTTTTTTCTCACCGAAACCGTCTTTCTCCAGATGTTGCTACACTATTTAAGTCTCGTGTCGCTTTATTTGAGGCTTCATGGCTTAAAAATTTTAAAGGTACAGCATTTGTCCCTAATGGTGAAGGATGGCCAGGAAAGCAAAAGTCTTATAATGCAAACTATGAATATCCTTCAGGAGATATAGATTCTGAATCGAAATATTTTTATAAAGTAGCTGCTGATGCAGCAGAAGAAGTAGCAGAGAAATATAAAAATAAGTTGACTTTTAATACAGGAATTGTTCCACAGCAAGATTCAGATGTTAATCCTTATTTTTATATGTTTGGTGCAGTAGATATGAGTGATTATGATGATGTTTTGCTATGGAGACAGTATGGACTTGATTTTAAACTTACACATTATGTAGAAGTCAGCATTCAGCAGAGTAATGGCGATATAGGTCTTACCCGCAGTTTTATTGAAGGGTTTGTTATGAAAGACGGTAAACCAATTTATGCAGATCATAATGGTTTTAAGTATAGTGATAATTCTATAAAAGAAGTACGTGCCAATGCTGATCCTCGTTTACATATATTCTTAAAAGAGCCTGGTCAGAAGAATGCTTTTAAAAATATGGAAGGTAGCGAGACTCATGTTGTTGAAATAGAACCAGTTCCTAATATATTATCTTCATCAAAGATATATCCAACAGGTTATGCGATGAGAAAAGGAGGAACTTTTGACAGAAAATTATGTGAAAACGGACTCAGTTATAATGGTTGTATAATATTTAGAGCTACTGAAGCTTTGCTTAATTATATGGAAGCAGAGTATGAGTTGACAGGCGATGTAGGTGCCGGACATATTTTAGAGTATTGGAAAATTGTACGTGAAGCCGCTGGGTTTAAAGGTGAAGCTATAAATCCAATGACTATGATAAATGCAACAGACATTTCAAAAGAGTCTTCTGACTGGGGAAGTTATACTGCAGGAAAACAGATAACTGATAAAATTCTTTATAATATACGCCGTGAACGCAGATGTGAGTTTATAGGTGAAGATATGCGTCATATGGATTTGGCACGATGGCGCTCTTATGACCAGTTGATGACACAGCCTGCTCATATAGAGGGAATGCATTTTTGGGGAACTGAAATGCAAGGATGGTATGATGAAAATAGTATCATTTCTGACGGAAGTGCTGATGCTACTATGTCAAGTAGGGAATTGAGTGAGTATATTCGACCTCATGAGAAAAATCAGACTTCTGGTAACCCTTATAGAAACGGGCTTACATGGAATATAGCACATTATCTTGAGCCGTTGCCTATACGTCAGCTTATATTAACAGCAGAAGATCATATAGATCCGGAAAATTCTCCATTATATCAGAATCCTTATTGGCCATTGACTCCTGATATGCCTGCTGTAAAATAAATGTTATAAAAACTCCCCTTGAATTTTTTCAAGGGGTATGTTTTTATTAAAAGGATTCGATAAGAATGTATCTTGTAACAACAATATCAAACTTCTAATTTATTAATATGAAATTTAAATATTATTTTTCTTGCATTATATCACTGATTGTTATACCAGTTTTATCTCAAACAATTAATATTAATTCTAAATGGGAATTTATACGTTTGGATAATGAAAAGAAAGTAGTAGAAATAAAAAATCAGGGAAGTGACTGGAACTCACAATTTAATATACAACATGTAGAAGGAGTTAACAATGTACTTGCTGTCAATCCTGATACTATTGCAAAGGAATTTAAATTAACTTCTGGTATAAAATGGGATACCGTGAATTTACCTCATACTCCTTTTATTGAACCTCTGGTAGTTTTGAGTCAGTGGCAGGGGGTGTGTTATTATCGTAAACAGTTGACAATAGAAGAAAAATACAAAGGTAAGCATATTTGGATAGAGTTTGAAGGAGCTATGCATTTGGCCGATTTATGGATTAATGGGAAACACGTTGCACAACATTCAGGAGGGTATACACCATTTGTGGCAGATATTACAAATTTTATCAATATAGGTGATAAGAATGAGCTTTTAGTGAGACTTGATAATAGGAATAATCCTATAATTCCTCCAGGAAAACCTTTGGAAACACTTGATTTTTGTTATTATGGGGGATTGTATCGTGATGTGAAAATTATAGTTAAAGATGATATACATATTACACATCCCATTATGGCTAATGTTGTTGCTGGCGGAGGAATATTTGTAACTTATCCAAAAGTTTCGGAAAAAGAGGCAATTGTTGAGGTTAAAACACATTTGTCGAATACATCTGGTAATGAAAAACAAATTACGGTTAAACATACTATTTATGAATGGAGTAAAGAAAAAGGATGTGGAAAAAAAATAATATCCAATAAAGACAATATAATTCTATACCCTGGTGAAACTTCTCATCAAATTCAACGTGTAGTAGTAAATTCTCCAAGGTTATGGCATCCAAATTCTCCCAATTTATATCTATTATGTACAGAGTTATTTGATGGAAAAAGAAAGTGTGATTGTGAATATAATAGAATAGGTATACGTAGTATTGAAATAACTAAGGAAAAAGGCTTCGTAATAAATGGCAAACCATTAAAATTAGAAGGTACAAATCGTCATCAAGAATATCCTTATGTTGGAAATGCAATTTCCAATCATGCTCAATATCGTGATATGTACCAGATACGTAATAATGGTTTTAATGTGGTTCGTTTAGGACATTATCCTCAAGATCCGTCTGTTCTGGATGCTTGTGATGAATTAGGATTGCTGGCTATTGAACCAATACCTGGTTGGCAATTCTATAATAAAGATCAGAAATTTATTGATAATACTTACCGTGATATCAGAGACATGGTACGTCGTGATCGTAATCATCCTTCAGTTATTATGTGGGAGACTACATTAAATGAATCTTGGCCTCCTAAAGAATGGAAAGATGGCGCTGTACGTGTGTGTCATGAAGAATATCCTGGAAATCAGTGTTATACATCGGGAGACTCATATGGGTATAGTGGGTTTGATGTGTGCTATAATGACTGGGAAGAGAATTTTAACAGACCAAATAAAACAGATAAACCAGCTTTTATACGTGAATATTATGATTATGAGTTTGGAGGACATTATAGTACAACACGTGTGTCAAGAGGTGATGGAGATAATGCTTTAGTTCAAAATGCATGGAATGCCCAGTGGAGTCACAATCGTTATCGCTCTTATTATCCTAATACTATAGGTGGAGCTGTATGGAGTATGTATGACTATAATCGTGGATGTTGTGATAATATCTGTTATAGTGGAGTGGCAGATATATTCCGACTTCCTAAATTCAGTTTGAAGTATTTTCGTCTGCAAACTCCTGAAGGTAGTTATACTCCGAATGGAAAAATGCCTTATGAAGTTTTTATAAATACCCATTGGCTTGAGAACTCTTCAGATACAGTTGTAGTTTATGGTAATGTTGATGAGGTTGAACTTAAATTGAATGGTCGTGTTTTATCACGGAAAAAAGCAGATAATGGTAGAACTACGGATAATTATGTATTACGCCCTGATGGCGGTAATGCAACTAATATCAATTTCCCTCCTTTTACTTTTTTTGATATAAATTGGGAATCTGGTGTATTGGAAGCTGTGGGATATAAGAATGGTAAAGCTGTTGCATATTATTCAGTGAAGACTCCAGGGAAATTGCATTATATTGATATATCATATTTTAAGAGTGGAGTTGTTGCATCACGTAATGATTTATTGATAGTTTACGTGAATTTGAAAGATATAGATGGAACTCTTTGTTTTGGTGAGAGTACACGTGATGTTTGTTTGAATGTATTAAATGGAGGTGAACTTCGCTGTCCTTCTAAAGTTAAGGCAGAGGCTGGTGTAGCATCGTTTGTTGTTGCTACTTCTGATGATAAAACTCTGGAGTTGCAGGCTGTATGCGGTAACTTGACTTGTGTTAAGAAATTTAAATTAAAATAACTTGATAAGTATAGGAAGTATAATGAGAATAGAATTAAATGTAAAAGCATTGACTTTTACTATTATTTTAATGTTTATGATTTTAGGATGTTTGTCTGTGAATGCCAGACAACAGACTTTTGAAATAGGCAATAAAGAATTTCTTCTTAATGGTAAGCATTTTGTTATTAAGGCTGCTGAAATGCACTATACACGTATACCTGCTGAATATTGGGAACATCGTATTGAAATGTGTAAGGCTCTTGGCATGAATACAATTTGTTTATATGCCTTTTGGAATTCTCATGAACAGAAACCAGGTCAATTTGATTTTACCGGGCAGAATAATATAGCTGAATTTTGTAAATTGGCTCAAAAACATGGCATGTATGTAATATTGCGTCCTGGACCATATGTATGTGCTGAATGGGAGATGGGAGGACTGCCATGGTGGCTACTTAAAAAAAATGATATACAGTTACGTACATGTGATTCTTATTTTATTGAAAGAACAGATTTGTTTATGAGAAAATTGGGAGAGCAATTGGCTGATATGCAAATCACAAAAGGTGGAAATATTATTATGGTTCAGGTTGAAAATGAATATGGTGGATATGGAATTGATAAAAAGTATATTTCAACCATTAGAGATATTGTCAGAAAAGCTGGATTTGATTCTGTTCCATTATTTCAGTGTGATTGGAGTTCGACTTTTCAACTTAATGGCCTTGATGATTTGTTATGGACTATCAATTTTGGGACAGGAGCTAATATAGAAGAACAATTTAAACCTTTAATTAAAGCTCGACCTAATACACCTCTTATGTGTAGTGAGTTTTGGAGTGGCTGGTTTGATCATTGGGGTAGAAAACATGAAACTCGTGATGCGAAAACAATGGTTGCCGGATTGAAGGATATGTTGGAACGTAATATTTCTTTTTCCCTATATATGACACATGGGGGTACTTCTTTTGGACATTGGGGAGGTGCTAATAATCCTCCTTATTCAACAATGTGCAGTTCTTATGATTATGATGCGCCGATTAGTGAAGCTGGTTGGCCTACGCCAAAGTATTATGAACTTAGAAATTTACTTTTGCAATATGCTGACCACGGACAGGTAATACCTGATGTTCCTGATATTTATCCTGTTATTAATGTACCTGAAATTGTGTTTCATGAAAGAGCAGACTTGTTTCTGAATTTGCCAAAAGCTATTGAAAGTGATTCAATAAAACCAATGGAAATGTTTGGCCAAGGATGGGGAAGTATTTTATATAGAACTTATTTACCAGAAATAAAGGAAGGCTCTAAACTGTTTATTGATGAGGTACATGATTGGGCTCAAGTATATGTTGATGGTGAATTAATAGGGCGTCTGGACAGACGCAATAATGAAAATCTATTGTCTTTACCTCATATTAATAAAGGGGCCAGATTGGATATATTGGTAGAAGCAATGGGACGTGTTAATTTTGATAAGTCTATTCACGACTACAAAGGTATTACACATAAAGTAGAACTACTTACAGATACTTCAAAATTTATTCTTAACGGATGGAAAGTCTATAATCTCCCTGATGATGCTGATTTTGTTGCTGATATGAATTTTGTTAATGGAGAAAGTATGGATGCTCCTGCATATTATCGTGCAACATTTAAATTAGACAGTGTTGGTGATACTTTTCTTGATATGCACACTTGGGGAAAAGGTATGGTTTGGGTAAATGGTAAATCTATAGGTCGTTTCTGGGAGATTGGTCCACAACAAACGCTTTATATGCCAGGCTGTTGGTTAAAAAAAGGAGATAATGAAATTGTTGTATTGGACTTAAAAGGACCAGAGAAAGCAAAAATTGTAGGATTAGAAAAGCCTATATTGGATATGCTTCGTTCCAATGAGGTTATGATTCACCGTAAGGATGGTGAGTATTTGAATTTAAAGCAAGAAAAACCAGTCGCTTCCGGTACTTTTAAATTGGGTAATGGATGGCAAACAATTAATTTTAAAAGAAATGTAAAAGGACGTTTTTTCTGTTTGGAATCCTTGAATGCGCATGATGGTAAAGAAATAGCATCTATTTCAGAACTGCGTTTACTGGATGCTAAAGGAAATAATATTTCTAGACAAAACTGGAAGATTATTTATGCTGATAGTGAGTCTACTATAGAAGGTAATTATACAGCCGATAAAATTTTTGATTTGCAAGAGTCTACTTATTGGAAGACATTGGATGATGTGAATTTTCCTCATTATATAGTAATTGATTTAGGAAAGGAATATGAAATTGGTGGTATATCATATATTCCAAGAGCTGAAGAAGGTGCTCCAGGAGCAATAAAATCATTCAATGTTTATATGAGTGATTGTCAGTTTGATATAATTCTTAAAGAAAAAGTGGAATGATTTAATAAGGGCGTTTGTCTCTACGTTTCTAAAAATGTAGAAATAAACGCCCTTATCATTATTAATATAATATTCTGAAATTTAATACTTTATAGAAATAACATTACCATGATAAACAAAGAAAGTAAATATTCTAAAGAGAACTAATGATAATTACATGGTTTACATTGATTGTTTTAAATGTTGCTATACCCGAATGGGTATAATATTTAAAATTGAATAATAAATTATACCCTAAAAGGTATAATCTTATAAAACTATTATTATATTTGTACCCGAAAGGGTATAAATATGGAATATACTGTTATAGCAGATTTTGTAAAGGAAATGCGTCGCCAGTTCGGATTGACGCAGGTTGATCTGGCCGATAAGTCGGGTGTAGGTCTTCGATTTGTACGTGAACTCGAACAGGGTAAGCAGACCTTGCGTATGGATAAAGTTAATCAGGTTCTCAGTCTTTTTGGGCGACAAGTAGGACCGGTTGAACTGAACGATAAATCAAGGGAGGATAATAAATGAAGCGTGCTAAAGTTTTTTTATACGACAAGTTAGCTGGTAGGCTTGTGGAAGATGAGAATGGTTTTACCTTTAAATATGACAATGATTATCTGAAGCAGCCTTATGCCACTGCAGTCAGTCTGACATTACCTCTTCAGGACGAACCATATCACGATATGGTATTATTTCCTTTCTTTGACGGACTGATTCCTGAAGGATGGTTGCTTGATATTGCTGAGCGGAGCTGGAAAATAAACCAGCGTGACCGTATGTCTCTTTTGCTTGCTTGTTGCAAGGATTGTATAGGAGCTGTTAGTGTTATACCAGATGATGAAATAGAGGAGGATAAATAATGGGCAGGTGTCTGTATTGTTATAAAGAATTGGGGGAAGGCATGAATGATTTTCATCCTGCATGTGCAAGAAAGTTTTTCGGAACCCGTAGCGTGCCCGAATTACCTTACGTGCGTAGCCAACTTGGAGATTTGGCCCGTGAGGTTGTACGTAGCCAGACCACACTGACAGGCGTACAGGCTAAATTGTCGCTCGATATAAATCATGGAGGCCGCAATGAACCTGATCGCTTTACCATTGTAGGTCTTTGGGGACGTTTTATTCTGAAACCTCAAACTCATTCATATCGTGCCTTACCGGAGCTTGAAGATGTAACCATGCATTTGGCTGAGGCTGCAAAAATTAACGTTGTTCCTCATAGTCTGATACGCTTTAGTGATGGGGAACTGTGCTATATAACACGTCGTATAGACCGTATGCCGGACGGACAAAAAATAGCCATGGAGGATATGTGCCAATTATCAGAAAGGCTTACCGAATATAAGTACAAAGGTTCTTATGAGCAAATAGCCAAACTTATTCGTCGTTATTCCTCTGCACCGCAACTTGATGTAATCAATTTCTGGGAGGTTGTAGTTTTCTGTTGGATAACAGGTAATGCAGACATGCATCTTAAGAATTTTTCTCTTTACAACCAGATGGGTGGATATACGCTTACTCCAGCCTATGATATGCTTTCTACTGCTCTTGTTATGCCTGAGGATACAGAGGAACTTGCTCTTACTCTTAACGGGAAAAAAAGACGTTTGCGGAAAGCAGATTTTTATAAGGCAATTATAACATCGGGAGTTGATGAGAAGGTTATCGAAAACATTGCCCGCAGATTCAGCCGTGCTTTGCCGAAATGGTTTGAACTGATTGACAATTCTTTCTTGCCCGATGATATGAAGAAGCAGTATAAGCAGCTTATATTGCGTCGTATAGTTTTGCTGCGTTAATTCTCTGCAGATAATGTTTTTAAGTCTGTTTGAAATCTGTTGCTTTTTATTTGAGATAAAGACTTTATTTTTGAGAATGCCCAATAATCAGCGGCTTGCGAATACATGCAGACTTGAATCATGCTGAATCACAGTGATTCATACTTTTGGAATGATGCTTATCATTATAAATAATCCCGAAGGTTATCAATTAATGTAATTTATAGAAGTGTTTAAACCATAATAATTTAGTATATGAAAGTTAAGAATTTTTTATTGGGGACTGTTTTTGCTCTTCCTTTATCGGTTTTTGCCGGTGATTATGTTTCAGAAGGAACAGTGATTAATTCTGTTGATTCTACGAAGATGATTGATTCTGAAGATGAAATGAGTAAGAAAACCCGTAGTGAGGTTTTTCTTTATGAGAAAAATATAGAGTGGGAACCGGCAGGTGATGGAGTTACACGTCAGATTCTTGGATACGACGGACAAGTAATGCTTGTAAAGGTCAAGTTCGAAAAGGGGGCGGTCGGTACGGCGCATACTCATTATCATACACAGACCACTTATGTGGCAAGTGGTAAATTTGAATTTACTGTAAATGGAAAGAAACAGATTGTCTCTGCAGGTGATGGAATATACATTGAGCCGGATGCTCTGCATGGTTGTGTATGTATTGAGCCAGGAATACTGATAGACTGTTTTTCTCCTATGAGGGCCGATTTTATAGGTAAGAAATAATTTTTAATGAATCTGTGTTGTTTGTTGGGTGAACAATACAGATTTTTTTTGTCCAAAGTAGTTTTGACTAAAAATTACCATATTTATACTCAAAATTGGCATATTCTATTCTCTTGTTTATCATAGCTTTGCGATGTCGAATGGTTAAAGATGCATAAATCTTGTCCAACAGTTTTTCTCACATTGACAATTATCAATGAAATAATATTTTTAATTAAAATCTTAAACTAATAAACATCGATTATGAAGATGAAAAACAAGATGGGGAATAAGAGGTTGATGACCTTGATTCTTGGTTCCGGTTTAGTTTTAGTTAGTCCTTGTTCGGAAGCTTTTGCTTCATCGGGCGAGTTGATGTCTGAAATTGCTCAGCAGAAAACAGAGATTATAGGTGTAGTACTCGACAGTAATGGTGAACCTGTGATAGGTGCTACGGTGCTTGAAAAAGGAACTACAAACGGTACTGTTACAGACCTTGACGGAAAGTTTGTCCTTTCGGTTGTCAGTGGTGCTATAATTAAGGTATCTTATATTGGATATTCCGAGCAGGAACTTAAAGCCGCTCCTATGATGAGTATCAAACTTAAGGAAGATACTGAAATGCTCGAAGAAGTTGTTGTGGTAGGTTTTGGTACTCAAAAGAAGGTAAATCTTACAGGTTCGGTTGGTACCGCTACCGCTAAAGACCTTGAGGCAAGACCTGTGGCAAATGCCACTCAGGCTTTACAGGGAGTAATACCGGGACTTAATATTTCTACTGCCGGTACAGGTGGTGAACTTAATGCCACTAAATCTATTAATGTACGTGGTACAGGTACTATCGGTGCAGGTTCATCTGGTAATCCGCTGGTATTGATAGATGGTATGGAAGGGGATATCAATACAGTAAACCCTCAGGATATTGAGAGTATTTCTGTATTGAAGGATGCGGCAGCTTCTTCTATATATGGTTCTCGTGCGCCGTTTGGTGTAATACTTGTTACCACAAAAAAAGGTAAAAGTGGAAGGGCACAGATAAATTATAATGCTAATGTTCGTTTCAACACTCCTGTAATGTTGCCTTCAATGGCAAATTCTCTTGAATTTGTTACTTTGTTTGATGATGCCAATTATAATGATTCGGGCAATCATCTTTTCCCGGATGATTACAGACAACAGGTGAAGGATTATTTGTTGGGAAATACCGACAATTATATATATGGTGAAGGTAGTGGCGGTAAGTGGAACTATGACTATACTTGTGCCAATGTAAACTGGCTTGAACAGTATTATCGTGACTGGGCACCATCGCACGAACATAATATAAGTGCAAGTGGAGGAACAGAGAAATTTACATATTATATTTCGGGCAATTATACTGGCCAGAAAGGCTTTATGAGATATGGTACCGAATCGCACGACAGATATAACCTTACAGGTAAGATTAGTGCACAGGTTACAGATTATCTTAAGATAGATTATTCAAGCCGTTATTCAAGGGTGGATTATTCACGTCCTACTTATATGACAAGTGATTTCTATAATCATATCATGCGACGTGCACGTCCGGTTAGAGCTATTGCCGATCCTAACGGTTATCTGATGTCGGATATCAATTATATAGGTGCAATGCGAGACGGAGGTAGACATACAGATCAGAATGACGGACTGTCACAGCAGTTGAGAATTACTCTTACTCCTCTGAAGAACTGGAATATCATTGGTGAGTTTAATATCAAGACAGATAATAACTGGTCGCATGAAGAACAGCTGATGGTATATTCTCATTATAAAGATAATCCTGAGAATACTTATCTTGCTCTTACGAGTGCAAAGAATGACAGGGTAGCGGAGTATTCGTATAAATCTACTTATTTGAATCCTACAGTTTATTCCAACTATAACTTTACAGTCGACAAGCATAATGTGGCTGTTGTAGCCGGTATGCAGCTCGAACAGATGAAGTACAGAGATATGTCGGGCGGACGTAATACATTGGTGTCTACAGAACTTCCTGTACTGAATCTTACTACAGATATGGAAAACTATTATCTTAACGGACAGTATCAGAGATGGGCTAATGCAGGTTTCTTCGGTCGTGTTAATTATGATTATGATGGAAAATATCTTGTGGAAGTCAATTTCAGATATGATGGTTCTTCACGTTTCCGCCGCGAAAACAGATGGGTGTCTACTCCTTCGTTCTCTTTGGGATGGAATGTGGCAAGAGAAAATTTCTGGGGTGGAATGTCTGAATATATCCAGACTTTCAAACCGAGGGTTTCGTATGGTGAACTTGCCAATCAGAATACAAATAGCTGGTATCCTACTTACCAGACTATCAGCATAAGTGCTGGTGGCGGAAGCTGGATTCAGAATGGTGTAAAGCCTAATGCTGCATGGGCTCCCGGATTGATTTCTACTTCTCTTACTTGGGAAAAAATCAAAAGCTTGAATGTGGGATTCGATTTTGGAGCTTTCGATAACAGACTGACTGGTACATTCGATTATTTCCAGCGTAAAACTAAAGATATGGTGGGACCTGGAGTCGAGTTGCCTGCTATATTAGGAACAGGAGTTCCGGCAACAAACAACTGTGACCTTACTACTTTCGGTTGGGAACTTCAGTTGGGATGGAGAGACCAGATAGGAGATTTTTCTTATGGAGTGAAGGTTAACATTTCCGACTCGCAAACACGAATAGACAGTTATCCTAACCCTACTAACTCATTGTGGAAGTACAGGGCAGGTGAAATTACCGGTAAGATTTATGGTTATACTACTGTAGGTATAGCTAAATCTCAGGAAGAAATGGATGCTCACCTTGCTTCTTTGCCTAACGGAGGACAGACTGCAATCGGAAATAAATGGGAAGCTGGTGATATTATGTATGCCGATATAAATGGTGACGGAAAAATAGATAGTGGTGCCGGAACTCTTGAGGATATGGGCGACTTGAAGGAAATAGGTAATAATACACCAAGATTCCGTACTGGTATAAATCTTGATGCTTCATGGAAGGGATTTGACTTTTCTATGTTCTGGCAGGGTGTATTGAAGAGAGATTTCGATCCGGGTGAAGGAAGTATGATATTCTGGGGTGTGACAGGTTCAAGCCAGTGGTGGTCTACTTCTCTGAAAGAACATCTTGATTATTTCCGACCTGAAGATACTTCTTCAGAACTTGGACCTAATGTTGATGCTTATTATCCGCGTGCTTTGTTCAATAATAAGAATCATAAAACTCAGACAAGATATTTGCAGAATGCTGCATATATGCGCTTGAAGAATGTTCAGCTTGGCTATACATTACCTAAGCATATTGTTGCCAAAATCGGTCTGCAGAATCTTAGATTCTATGTATCGGGAGAGAATTTGCTTACTATAACAAGTCTTACAACAACAATGGATCCCGAAACTGCGGGTATCGGTTATCAGGGTGGTACTGTATATCCTTTGTCTAAAACTTTCTCTGCTGGTATTAGTGTTAACTTCTAAATGTGATAAAAAAATGAAACAGAATAAATATGTTATGACTGCTGCAAAATCGCTGGTATGTGGTATGTCTTTATTTGCTGTAGTGGGATGTAATGATTTTCTCGACCAGGAGCCGTTGTCGAATGTGTCTCCCGAAAGTTATCTGCTTACTGAAGGACATCTCGAAGCGTATGTGAATGGATATTATGGTATTTTGCCAAGTTCCTCTGGTTCCGGTGGATATGCTCCTTATAATGATGATGGAGCTACAGATAATAATCAGGGAACAAATGCCAGATATCTTACCGATGCGTGGACTGTAGGACAGACCGGCGGCAGTTGGGAGTTTAGTAATATTTATGCTTTGAATTACTTCCTTCAGACCGCGGTTCCAAGATATAATAATAACTCTATACAGGGTAGTCCTGAAAATATTAAGCATTATATAGGTGAGGCTTATTTCTTACGTGCTTATGAGTATTTTAAGAGGTTGCGTTCTATAGGTGATTTCCCGATTGTGACTTCTACTCTTCCTGATAATCAGGAAATATTGGCTGCCGCATCTAAGCGTATGCCTCGAAATGAGGTTGCGAGATTTATTATCAATAATCTCGACTCTGCTGCTTATTATATGGATAATAATCGCGCCAAAACCCGTATTACAAAGAATGCAGCTTTGATAATGAAATCGAGAGTGGCTCTTTATGAGGGTACTTGGGAGAAATATCATGCAGGTACTGATATGGTGCCTAATGGTCCGGGATGGCCGGGAGCACAGAAGGATTATAATAAGGGGTATCAGTTCCCTTCGGGTAGTGCCGAGAATGAAATAAATTATTTTCTTGAAGAGGCAATGAAAGCTGCAGAGGAAGTTGCCGATAATGTTTCTCTAACTCCTAACAATTTTACTATCCGTGATGAGGCTTCTAAGCCGGAGAATCCTTATTATAACATGTTTGCAAGTCATGATCCGAGCGGATATGATGAGGTTGTTATGTTCAGAGATTATGATGCCGACCTTGGGATTGCTCATACATATAATCATTATTTATATAGTGGGGGAAATACAGGATATACTCAGCAGTTTGAACATGCTTTCTTGATGGAAAACGGATTGCCGTTTTATGCTTCGGGTTCAGAATATGCCGGCGATGATTATATTCAGGATACTAAAGTTAATCGTGACTGGAGATGGAGACTGTTTATGAAAGCTCCGGGAGAAGTTAAGGCAGTTGATAATATAGCAACTCCTGAAACTTTTCCTTTGATTCCGCGCTTGTATATTTCTGATGCTAAGAATGCTACTTCTACAGGGTATATTCAGGGTAAAGGATACTCTCTGGATTATAATGACCAGTTGCTCGGTAAGGATGAAACTGCCTATATAATCTTTAGAGCCGGTGAAGCTTATCTTAATTATATAGAGGCTTCATATCTTAAAGAAGGTGTGGTGAATGCTAAGGCTGCAAAATACTGGAATGCTTTAAGAAATCGTGCCGGTATTAAAACAGATTATTCTGTAACAGTTGCGGCTACTGATATTGCTACAGAAGCAAAATATGACTGGGGGGCTTATTCTGCTGGAAAGATGTTGGATGACCCTATTCTTTATAATATAAGAAGAGAGAGAAGATGTGAATTTATCGCTGAAGGGTTCCGCGTAATGGACTTGAGCAGATGGAGATCTTTCGACCAGTTGAATGGGTATCAGTTGGAAGGTGCAAAGATATTTGGTCCTATGAAGGATTTGTTTGTTGATGAAAATGGTAACAGTCTGCTTCTGTATGACCAGACTGACCAGTCAAAGAATAATGTATCTTCTCCAAGCATGAGTGAGTATCTGAGACCTAATCAGAAAACTACTACTAATCCTTATTATAATGGATTCTATTTCCGTACTGCTCATTATCTTGAACCGATAGCTGTACAGAACTTCCTTAATACAGCTCCTGATGGGGCAAGTATTGAACAGTCGCCTATTTATCAGAATCCGGGATGGGGTACAGTTGCCGGAGAACCTGCACAGAAATAAAATGTAGTATAAATAGGCCGGCTTGTTATTATAGATGTTGTTCAGGCTATATTTAAGTTGTTTATTTATTTGAGATTTCTTTTCTCTTATAGGTATGAATACCTTAAAATGTTTGAATATCTTGAAATGTTAGGATAATTATAAGGGCGTGATGTTGATACTTGTAATGTATTTCATTACGCCTTTTTTCTTTGGGCGCCTTAATGAAAGACTGATTAATATACTTTTTTGAATTATTTTTTCCAGTATTTTATATTGCTATATAATAGCTTTGTTGCCGTAAACGAGATAGCTGATGTTAAATTTATTTTTTATGAAACTTGGAATAATTTTACTTGGAGTTATGCATGTGATTTTTTTTAGTGCATGTTCTGGACATAAAAAACTTTCTCCTGAGATGAGATTTGTAAGAGATAATGTGGAGTTTGCATCTTTGCAGACCGATAATATGGTTAGGGAACTTGGAGAACCTGATGAAAATAATTATCCTCGGACACTGACTGCCGACGGAAAGCTGAAAACTACATCTATGAGAGACTGGACTCCGGGATTCTTTCCTGGCAACTTGTGGTATCTGTATGAACTTACCGGAGATGAGAAATGGAAGAACTATGCCGTGAAATGGACCGACTCTCTTGAAGAACTGAAATATTTCAAAGATCATCATGATATAGGATTTATGATGTATTGCAGTTATGGCAATGCCGAACGTCTTGCTCCTGAATCGAAATATCCGTCTATATTGATACAGAGTGCAGAGTCGCTTTGCACAAGATATAATGATACTGTTAAAGCTATTAAATCGTGGAACTACAGAGAGGCTTGGAATGGAAATAAATGGTATTATCCTGTTATTATAGATAATATGATGAACCTTGAACTTCTTTTTTATGCTTATAAGGCTACGGGGAACAGAAAATTTTGTGATATAGCCGTAACTCATGCAAATACAACTCTTAAGAATCAGTTCCGACCTGACTTTGGCAGTTATCATGTGGTTAATTATGATTCGGCTACAGGTGAGGCTTTGCACAGACAGACTTGTCAGGGATATAGTGATAATTCTACATGGGCAAGAGGGCAGGCTTGGGCTGTATATGGGTTTACCATGATGTATAGGGAAACCAAAGATGTGAAGTATCTTGATGCCGCAAGACACTTTGCCGATTATTATATAAGACACTTACCTGAAGATTTGGTACCTAATTGGGATTTTAATGCCGGACAACAGGGATATGCCGCTGATGGAAAATCGTATGCAAAGGTTTATGATAAGGCAGATAGGCTTAAGGATGCATCGGCTACTGCTATAGTATGTTCCGCTCTTTTCGAACTGGCCGATCTTTCAGGAAATAAGGAATACAGAAAAACTGCAATTGCTATGCTTAAGAGTCTTTCTTCAGACAAGTATAGAGCTAAGCTTGGAGAAAATGGTAATTTCATTATTATGCATTGTACGGGTAGTCTGCCACATAAGGCTGAAATCGATGTACCATTGGTGTATGCCGACTATTATTATCTGGAAGCTTTGGCAAGATATAAGAGAATATTGGAATAATTTTAGCTTCTAAAAAGAGTAATTTTAGTGTTTTAAAGGAGTAATTTTAGCGTTTAATAGGGAGGTAAATAAGAAAAAACGTATTTTTTTAGAAAAAAAACGGTTTATCTATTGCGGGTTAAAAAAAAAGTCGTACCTTTGCATCGCAATTGAGAAACAAACCTCGGGCGTTTAGCTCAGCTGGTTCAGAGCATCTGCCTTACAAGCAGAGGGTCGGCGGTTCGAATCCGTCAACGCCCACTCCGATTAGATTGTTTCTCAATGACTTTTTAGGGCGTTTAGCTCAGCTGGTTCAGAGCATCTGCCTTACAAGCAGAGGGTCGGCGGTTCGAATCCGTCAACGCCCACCTAAAAAGATATATTGATCAAATTTCCCCCTTTGGGGCGTTTAGCTCAGCTGGTTCAGAGCATCTGCCTTACAAGCAGAGGGTCGGCGGTTCGAATCCGTCAACGCCCACTTGAAATTGATCAGAATAATATCGCCTCGGGCGTTTAGCTCAGCTGGTTCAGAGCATCTGCCTTACAAGCAGAGGGTCGGCGGTTCGAATCCGTCAACGCCCACCGAAAGTATTAAGCCTCGCATTAGCGAGGCTTTTTTTATGTTTTATTCTTATTTTGTT
>JAXEBI010000015.1:0-2852 GCA_034094155.1 Phocaeicola sp. | reverse complement strand
TTTTCATCGAGATAAATCATATAATCACCAAACATCTTCCGGTAACGTACATAGCCCAAGCCTTCAAGCTGGGAACTGATAAATTATATAAATTCAATATTACTTGCCATATAGCCATTTTAATCTGTAAGTTAATATAGGTGATAATAATGTACTAAGAATGACCAGAATCCAAAGATTTCCACTCAAAGGGTTATATGCCTCTATTAGTTCACTCCATGTTGAACCTGAAGACAGTCCGAAATAGAATTCAAAGCCTATTGTCAATACAGTCCAAAACAGACCTGTTATGATACTGTCTCTATATGAAATTTCTTTTATACGCAACAATAGTACCGAGGTAATAAAAAAAATAAGAACAGAGAGTATTATTCCGCTAACAGATAAAGATGCTTTTCCTGAAAGATAGTTCTCCAGAAAATACTCACGGAAACCACCGTTTAAAATAGCCACCGGAATAATACAAAGCCATACAGAAAATATCTTAATCCATTTCATAATAATTCAATATTTGATTCTAGATATATCATTAAAAAATGATATTCCGTTCTTGATGATTCATTAAGTTACCTTTTAAAGGATGATTGTTTTTATGATGTAGATATATCAAAGATATAAAATATTATACAATTCTGATTGATGAATTTATACTATCTAATATTATTATGGAATATTTAATGTGTATCTAATAATTATATATCATAAAAGCATCTTTATTTGTAACATTTTTAGCTAAAAGATTCTTGATATCCAAATAAATAATATTTCAATATTTTGGTTTATACAACGAGGCTGTCTCAAATTGAAGTCAACCCTATTTTTGCCATAGATAAATTTTAATCGGACAGCAATAATTTTATAACTTTCAGTTTGTGTACAAAGTAAAATTAACAGGCATAGTATACCTCACTTTCTGCGGTTTTCCACTCTGCCGACCCGGTTTCCATTTCAGCATCAGTCTCACTACACGAAGGGCTTCTTCGTCCAACTCCGGATTAAGTCCCTGCAGCACAACAGGATGAAGAATATTTCCTTCTTCATCTATCACAAACTGCACGATGACCCGAGGAATTACAACTGTTTCAGGCACAAGCGACTTGTCATAGTTCAGATTCTTCCGAATAAAATCCATCAAAGCCGACATACCTCCGGGAAACTCTGGCATCTCCTCTACTACGTCATACGCAATATCCATATCCTTTTCCTCTGCCACTTCCTGCAAAGGCTTTGAAGAAGGCTCTTTGTCCGCAGCATCACGCTCCTCCATCTCGTTGCCAATCCGAAATTCCGCAGCAAAATACCAGTCGCGATAATTATCCCCGATATCCATTTCCTTAACCACACGATAGATGCCGGGCGTAAGCACATAGAGTGACGGATGCAAACTTGCAGAAAAGGGATAAATCTTATTGGATGGAAGAATACGTTCTTCAAGCGTCCAAACCGTTGCTCCCGGCAAAGACAGCCATTTTTCTCCCTCCTTCCGAAGCACCCGGTACGGCGACCCCATTGAGATACTCCGGCCGCTTCGGTTCACGATTCTCACCGCTACGGATGCTGTATTCAGCGGATACACCGCCTTCTCCGTGTACATCTTGATGCCGAAAGTATCCGTACACATTGGTTGAGTGAAATAAGTAGCCACATCCTCCTTCCTGTCGTTTACCACAATTGCCGCATAATTCAGCACCTTCTGCCGGAACTCTTGCCGCAAAGCCTCCGAGTTCACCATCCACGACATATACAACGTGTCATTGTCCTGGAATCCCCAAGTATTCAGGTTTTCTATGACACGGTCCTTGGGATGCTTCTCTCCATACCGGTTAATTTTGTCGAGCAGTTTCTGATGCTGGGCCTTGGAGACAAGCTCAAACTCCGCGTATGCCGTACGTGCATTGCGGTTGAATGATTTGTAAATGCGATACCTGCCGGGACGATTCTCGTCCGTATAGAATTGAATGGTCTGCTGGTGCGTAGGATAATCGGGCGTAAACACCCACAACACATCGTTTATTATCGGATTGGTAGGCTGAGGTTCCCATTGCTTTTCAATTTCGTTGTAATATACCAGACTATACCCTTCTCCACTATCATATTCACGATTCGCACGACTGGTAATGAAGACCTTGACCTTGGAAGTCGCCACAGGATAATAATCATATTCCGTACGCATGAAAAGCGAATCCGCAGAAAGAGGACGGCCGGCAGGAATATCCCGTGCCACCGGTTCCAGCACCATCGCCACCGGTCGAGTCGGAGTGTCTGTCGAAGTTACCGTATCCGGTTCCTCTGCTGCAAGCGTGTCGACCGTTACTTCTGGGTTCTGTACTGCCGGAGGAGTCTTCTTTACCAAAGCATCATCCGATTGTACTTTTCGCTTGCCCGTGCAACCGACACACATCATGCATGCCACCACCACAAACAATTGAAAAAGTGCATTTGTTTTCATAGGCTACTGGGATAATTAATTTGTATTCTGCACAGAAGGTTTAAATGCAACAGGAAAAACAAACTGTACGTTCCGGTTCTTCCCGGCTTGTCTGCCCGGTTTCCATTTCGGCATCAGACTAACGATGCGTAAGGCTTCTTCATCCAACGCCGGATTTGTACTCCGCAACACCACAGGGTTAGTGGCATTTCCCTTCTTATCTACTACTATTTGAATGATGACACGCTCATTCTTTTCAGCCTTGTCATGCCGCAGGTTTTTCTGGATAAACTCCATTAAAGCAGGCATACCACCGGGAAACTCCGGCATCTCCTCCACTACCTGATAAACTGTTTGCTCATCTTCCTTTGGAGCCTCCACATAATTCTTTACTGTCGTTTTTGGTATCGGAGTTTTTTCAGCC
>JAXEBI010000014.1:0-25957 GCA_034094155.1 Phocaeicola sp. | reverse complement strand
CTTTTTCTCGTTCAAATTGCCTTTTCGTGAACGAAGAGGACAAATATTCCTCCAAATAAGATAAACATTCTTCTTTTGAATACTTTTTATATTCACGCATGTTACTAAATAATTTGTGTCAACTTATTTAGTACACTACACTTTAACAGCATCGGTACAAATTTTCAATATTTATCTGATACACAAGCTTTTATTACTTAAAGAGTTTATCTATATCATCTTCCTTGATTACACTCAATACAGTCTTTCCGTCGGGTGTATAGTTAGGAGTAGCCACAGCAAACAAGCCGTCTACCAATGTGTTCATTTCCTGATTGGTAAGTACCTGTCCATGAACTATAGCAGCCGCCTTTGCCAACGAAAGCGCAAGCATACTCTGTACTTCTTCTTTAACCTTACATCCCTTTTCTATGGCAGTATGTACCATATTGGTTACAAGTGTCTCCGGGTTTAGTCCTTCAATATCGGCTGGTGTACCGTTGATTGCGTATGTTCCACCTCCAAGACTACTCAAGTCGAATCCTAACGAAGTCAAATCGTCCATTATTTCTTCCACCACTGGTACCTCTGAAGGTGAAAAATGAACCATATCGGGGAAAAGCATCTTTTGTGTTACATGCCGTTGTGACTGTATCTGTTCCATGTATCTGTCGTATAAAATACGTACATGCGCACGATGCTGATCAATAATCATCAAGCCCGACTTTACCGAAGTCAAAATATAGCTACCCTTATACTGATAGTGTTGTGCCGACTTTTCAACAACAGTTTCAGACGAATGTTCATCGTATATTGTAGGATGCTCATCGAATGATGTATTATTCTCATCATATGCTACAGAAATCTCATTAACAGGCCGTTCCTGTTGGTCCATAAAAATTTCTTCTTTCGGATAGCTCATTCCGGCAACAGAATGAGGAGCCGAGCCCCAACTGTCGGCCGATGATCTGTTTGTTTCAAGTCCCTGATAAAAAGGTTCCCAGTCGCTTTTCTGTTTAGGTGCATACGATGAATACGATGACGGTGGAACCACAGAAGCCGACTGATTAAACGGATTATACGAAGGATCGTATGAAGTCTACGGCAATTGCCCTCCCGAGTATCCGTCCTTATCAAATGCAGGAATTTCGGGCATACCTTCTGTATCAAAATCAATAGAAGGGACTGCATTGAAACGACCTAAAGTTTCCTTTACAGAAGCTGACAGTATCTGCCATATAGCCTGTTCGTTTTCAAACTTTATTTCTGTTTTTGTAGGGTGAATATTAACATCTATATGCGATGGATCAACCTCAAAATATATAAAATAAGAGACCTGTTCACCTGTTGGAATAAGATGTTCATAAGCATCGGCCACAGCCTTGTGGAAATAAGGATGGCGCATATATCTGCCGTTTACAAAGAAGAACTGGCGTGCCCCCTTCTTTCTTGCAGTTTCCGGCTTGCCTATAAACCCGTGTATCTTAACCATTGTGGTATCTATATCAAGCGAAAGCAAATCCTGATTGAGTTTTTTACCGAAGACTCCCATTATTCGCTGGCGAAGCTGGATAGCTGGAAGATTAAGCATTTCTGTTTCATTATGATGAAAAGTAAACGATACATCCGGATTAACCAAAGCTATACGTTCGAATTCGGTAATAATATTACTCAATTCAGTCTGGTTGGACTTCAGGAACTTACGGCGCGCAGGGACATTATAAAACAAGTTTCTGACTATAAAGTTACTGCCTTTGGCACATGCTATAGGCTCCTGACTTTCAACTTTTGATCCCGCTATAACAATAGAAGTTCCGAGTTCATCACCCTCCTGACACGTACGAAGTTCCACCTGTGCCACAGCGGCTATAGAAGCAAGCGCCTCTCCGCGGAACCCCATGGTACGAAGAGCAAACAAGTCGGCAGCCTCACGAATTTTAGAAGTGGCATGACGTTCGAATGCCAGGCGGGCATCCGTTTCAGACATACCCTTTCCGTTGTCAATGACCTGAATACAGGTCTTTCCGGCATCAGTAACAGAAACATCTATATGTGTGGCACCTGCATCAACAGCATTCTCCACAAGTTCCTTTATAACCGAAGCCGGACGCTGAATAACCTCGCCCGCCGCAATCTGATTGGCTACGGCATCGGGCAACAAACGTATTATATCACTCATAATTTAGAAGGTAAACTCTCCTGTAACAAGATAATGAAGTATATAAAGCAAAATAACTATAGCGACAAACAGTGTACCGTATGTCAATGGTTTACGTCCACTTTCCTTACGGCGTTTAAGATATGTAGTACCTTCTACAAACTTACCTCTGATATCCTCCGGCGAAAATTCCTTTGGAGGAAGCATTCCCAGTTCACGTTTAGCCGACTCCTCTATCTTCTGAAGTTTTTCTTTACGTTCGTCTACGTAAATATACTCGTGATGATATGCACGAGGCTTTCTCATTGTAAACATTCCCATAATTTATTCCTCCTTTTTATTGTTAAACAAATGCTGGTTAGGCAACTCAATCGGTCCTCGGACATTTTTCTTCAGCTGGTCTTCGGCCTTTTTGCCCCTCCAGTAGAATATGTCGTTTTTATCCAACGGACGAATATAATTAAACCAAACGAAATTATCAAGATGTTTCTCCTTTTCCGGAGCCTGAGTCAGAGGATAGAATGTAGCATTGGTCTTTGGCTTCATAGTCATACTCTGAAGTTTCTGGTTTTCGAGGAATAAATCAAGCTGACTTGTTTCCGAAACATTCATTCCCATGATAAGGCTGTCGGAATCCATAGGATAATAAACCAGACGAACAGAACCTATCACTTCTACCTTCTTCATTTCCATACCCTTGAAGTATGCTTTCATTTCTTTTCCCGATACCTGATTGAACAGCGTTGTATCTACCGGAACTTGTTCTACAGATAAAGCCTGGTTTATAATATGCGCCCAGTCGATAGTGCTGTCGTTCATATAGACCTTAATCTGTTCTCCAAGCAACTGTTGGTTCTCATTCCATAAAATAGGATCTTTATACATTGTAAGGCAAGAGTCTTTTGAAGAGAAAACCAGAGAATCGGCTACTCCCTGAACATCTGTCCTGTAAAATTTAACCTTATGGAAGGCCTGCATTTCTCTATACATGGAATCGGTATCAAGATTAAACGTCTTCATCATCAGTGTATCTGCATGAAGGAAAAGACTGTCGCGCTGTGAGTAGTCTATTGCAAGGGCTCTTCGGGTTACAAATGCGTTCTTCAGCTTCTCGTCGTAATAGCCGTAATCACCGGTCATCATATTCTTGTTGACAGAATCGGTCATAACAATATTTGAAAAAGCCTCACCAATTCCGGTATTACGGTCGTAGAACAATGTATCGCCGGTAAGTTCCTTACCATCGTTCGACAGAAGTGAGCGCTCATACAGATCAGCCTTGCCTGTCTGTGTATTATAATATCCCGATTCAGAATAAATATAGTTGTTGTCACTATATATATCCGAAGGTCCCACGATATTGGCTATTTTTGTTGCAGTATTATATCTCAATGTATCAGAAAGCATGGTAAACTGCGGATTCTCAAGCTTTACATTATAGTTGAAAACAGACTGCTTGGTACTTGGATTATACTCTCCCCATTCGGATGTAAGCACATTCTGTTCATCCATCATTGTTCCGCCGTCAAAGAAGTAACCTAAATTAAACACACGGTCGTAATTAAGGCTGTCTGTAAGAAGTGTTGTCGTACGGTTCTCCATACGGACATTCATTCTAAGCTGCGCTATTTGGGTAATACCATCATAATACAGTCTGTCACCATATAAGAACAATGTATCGCCCTGTTCCATTCTGACATTACTGAAAGCCTCAAATGAATTTATTTTATCATAATAATACGCGCTGTCGCAATACATATAAACACTGTCATGACGGAATACTACATTTCCCACCACGATCTGTGCATCAGGATGATTTGCATCCCTTTTCAGTTTGTCTGCTCTCAGCAAATATACCTTACTTTTCTGTTTTGGCTGACTGCTACCATTATTGTTTTGCTGACTGTTTGCCAACAGGCAGAAGCCGAACAGGCACAGGACACTTGTAACAAGTATCCTATGCCCGTTGTTTATAGATTTTATTTTTCTTTTTATGTCAAACATATCGTTTTAAGACAATAATATAATTATTCATTGCACATCTGCACTTATAGTCACTATAACCTACACCAACATATAAGTAACAGTTTCCATCTTTTATTTGACGGTATTATCAGTTTTAATCCATCCCGGATATTTGAAGTCACATTTTCTCCACGCCGGATTAATGCGTACATAAGTATTCTTCTGCTTTTCCACTATCCATTTCTGAATTATCTCTTCACTTCTTTTGGCAGTAACGATATCCTTCAGTCTCTGATAGTCTTCTGTAATTGTAGCCTTATGTGCATCTATACGGTTCTTCAATTTAACAATGGCACAAACTTCCTTTCCCCTTGAATTAATCATTGTAAACGGTTTGGAAACTTCGCCAATCTGCATTCCCTCTACAACTTTCGCAACTTCCTGTGATACGAGTCCGGCCAAATGTCGCATTTCAAAACGCGAAGTACCAGTTTCAGAGTTAGCCAAAAGTCCATGGTTATTTTTTGTATCTTTATCTTGAGACACCCATGTTGCAGCCTCTTCGAAGGTTACCTTACCCTTACGTATATCGTTTGCCAATGTATCGAGTTTATTTAAAGCCGCTACTATCTCAGACTCTTCAACTTTTGGCTTCAACAATATATGGCGGTAACTCACACGGTCACCACGTTTTTCTATTAGCTGTGCAATATGGAATCCGTATTCAGTTTCGAATACTTTAGAAATTTTCTTAGGGTCTGTAAGATTAAACACTACGTTGGCAAATTCAGGTGTAAGTTCACCACGTCCCATAAATCCATACTCTCCTCCGCGGCGTGCTGATCCGGGGTCTTCGGAATAATACATCGCAAGCACAGAAAAAGAAGATTCTCCTTTATAGATTTGTTCAGTAAAGTCACGCAGGGTCTTCTTTACTCTTTCTATTTCTTCTTCCTTTACTTTAGGCTCACGGGTAATAATCTGTACTTCTACCTGTGTAGGAATACTTGGCAAACTATCCTGAGGAAGTTTGTTGAAATAGTTTCTTACCTCTGCAGGAGTAAGCTTAATATCACCTACAAGTTCCTTCTGCATCTGTTGTGCAATAAGACCATTACGAATATTCTCACGCAACATTTCTCTTATCTGAGTTGAAGTCTTGTTGTAATACTCTTCCATTTTTTCTTTAGTACCAATCTGGTCAATAAGCCATGCAGTCTGCTGTTCTACTCTTTGCAGTACCTCCTGTTCAGACACTTCAATACTGTCAATTTCTGCCTGATGAAGAAACAGTTTCTGAACTGCCAGTTCTTCCGGTATTACACAATATGGATCTCCATCAAATTTTCTTCCTTCATATTGGGCTTGGATACGTTCATTCTCTACATCAGATTTGAGAATAGCCTCATCTCCAACCACCCATACTACCTCGTCTATTACATTGTCTTGCGCATTTGCAGCTAAGCCCACACACATCATGAGCAGGCATAAAAACACTCTTGATACACTTAATTTATTCATTTGAATCATTATAATATTTTATATCGTTATTTTCAGAAGCTTGATTATATAAGTCCTCCTTCATTTTTGTTATAAAATCAACACGCTTCATATTTATCAACATCTCCTTTATTTCTTTTCCGGCAAACTCCAGAGGGAGCGGTTCACCTGCCGAAATAAATTTCTCTACATGCAGAAAATAATGAAAAGCAGTATCACTGACTTCATAGTTTCTGTTTCTTTTAAGATACTCAGGATCCTTGTCTATCTCTTTTGACGGAAACTTCTGCGATACTTCCGTAAGAGGTTCCCAACGGTCATAAAAATAGTCGTAATCCACAGCATACTTTAAACCGTATTTTTCAAGTTTGTCAATAGAGGATTGTGAATTATCCTTGTACCATCTCCTCACACTTGATATATCGGAAGCATTTACCGGCACTTTTATATACAGACCTCTAATGTATGGTTCCTCGGCAAGAAAAGCACCGGAGTTCTGATTATAAAACTCTTCAATCTCGGATGAAGTTACATTATCTCCTACTTCCTGATTGACCAACTCTTCAAGGTATGTATGCATTATCAAAGCGCGTCTGTATGAATTTACCAGCTCGTCTATCTTAACATTATCAGGAATATTGCCTTCTGCCTTTTTAAAAAGAAGGACATCATTCACCCAGTTGCGTATATATTCTTCGGCAAACTTAATACTATCCTTCCCTGTTGCCCCTGGAGGCATAGCAGACAGCAAATCCTGCTTATAAAGGAAATTACCATCAACCTCAACTATAGGTGTTTTTCCTTTATGGTCGTATGTTTCGTTGCATGCAGAATTCAGCACAGACCAACAAGCGGCAAGTCCTGTTATAAGATATATTTTATATTTCTGCCACATATAGTTACAATTTAGTGAACGAAGATACACTATAAATTAATTACTTCCGCTACAATTAACGGTTTTTAAAACGTCTTGATGTATTTCTACATGAAATTTCTTCTCCAAAGCTGTAAAATATGCTATTTCAAGGTCTTTTTTATAATCATCTACAACTTTTTCGGCCACATCCTTATAATCGTCCGGACCTTTTTTAAGGCGCTTTCCCAAAACAAAAGTATATGGATATGAAGATACCTGTTCCGGCATACTGCCACATTTGAATGCAAGTTTGTCAATATATGGATTACTGCCAATTTTAAACAAGCCTGTTTCAACTTCTGCATCAAATTCAGGATGTTCGTTTTTCATTACAGCCAACACTTCCTGCCATTTTTCAACAGGAAAACTTTTTAGCAGTTTCTTGATTTTCCTGGCCGATTTCTTACTCTTGCAATGAATAACTCCTCCTTTGAAATGAGGTAAGTCCCATGAATAATCTTCCTTATGCTTCTTGAAATAATCTTTCAAATCCGATTCTGAAATTTCAGAAGAATATAACGCATTATTTTCTTCCCATAATTTAGCCAGCAAGTCATCTTCAAGTCTTGTCAGTCGGTGTCTGATATCAGAATCAGAAGCAATATACTGCATAGTATTTCTATATATTCTTTCAAGTGTACTTTTATCATACATTCCAGAAAGTATTAATTTACGTGCCAGTTCATGTACATCATTCTCTGATACTCCTGTAATCACTCCCAAAGGTTTTAATATATGTAACCCCTCGGGAGAAGAAAAGACAGCAGATATATCACCTGTCCTTGTTCTTGAAATAGCCGAATTTATCTCATCAAGCAGAAAGCTTTTACATATACCTTTCTCTGAATAGTCTGAAAAAACAAGATTTGCATTATTTGAATATATACCTGATACTTCACTAAAATCAAATCCCTGGCATATTTTATCGTGTATTTTGTCCATTATAAGATTTGCCGACCTCTCCTCCTGTGCACTGGCTTTTTGTGAAAGGCGATATGTTACTATCTGTATTTTTACCTTGGGCCTTGAACTTAAATAATTTCCGGAAGACAGATAACCGGTTCTGTATATATAATTGCTTAAACTATCTATTACAATCTTGTTGATAAGATTCTGTTTGTATAATATAAGCTGTTCCTTAAATTCGGTTGTTTGGTCAAGATTACGTAATCGCGCATCAGCTACCTTGAGTTTATACATATAGAAAGTGCGGAAATATTCATATTCAGGAATACTTGTTTTCTCACTCAAATTCCTATAATAGTACACCAACTCAGATACAGGCACTTTTTCTCCATTGATACTCATCAGTTCCATATCCCCGGCAGCAGAAGTGTTATCGTTTTCCGTCAAACTACCGGTTTCAACATAGCCGCAGAGAGTGGAGCTTACCTTCGGAGACAGAACGCCCGGATAGGAAGCTTCTATAAAAATCATATTAACAACAAGCAGAAAAAGCAGCTTACGCATATCAACAAATATTAATATTTTAAGAACAAAAACATAACACTAAAGGCATATCAAAATAAAAAGCATGAATCATATTAAATTTTGGACAGCGGCATTTATACACCGTACAAATATGATTCATGCTTTGTTGTATTTTATCGCCCAAGATAAAAAATCTCAGGCTGAACATTTATCCTATATACTGAATAATAATCCTGATATTACTGAGGACGGCTATAGTTAGGAGCCTCGCTTGTGATTGCTACATCATGAGGATGGCTTTCCAATACTCCGGCATTTGTAATACGAGTAAACTTAGCATCATGAAGCTCAACAATATTATGAGCGCCACAATAACCCATACCGGCACGAAGACCGCCTGTCAGCTGATAAATCACTTCATACAAAGTACCTTTATATGGAACACGAGCCGCAATTCCTTCTGGGACAAGTTTCTTCACATCTGTTGTTCCTCCCTGGAAGTAACGGTCTTTTGAACCATTTTCCATTGCTTCAAGTGAACCCATACCACGATATGACTTAAACTTACGTCCGTTGAAGATAATTGTATCACCTGGAGATTCTTCTGTTCCTGCAACAAGTGAACCAATCATTACGCTGTATCCACCAGCAGCAAGTGCCTTGACAACATCACCGGAATAGCGCAAACCACCGTCGGCAATCAAAGGAACACCTGTACCCTGAAGTGCCTTGGCTACATCATATACAGCCGACAACTGTGGTACACCAACACCAGCAACTACACGGGTAGTACAGATAGAACCTGGACCTATACCAACTTTAACGGCATCTGCTCCTGCTTCTACCAAAGCCTTGGCTGCGGCACCTGTAGCAACATTACCTACAACAATATCAACATTAGGGAAACGCTGTTTTGCTTCTTTAAGTTTGTCGATTACATATTTTGAGTGACCGTGAGCTGTATCGATAACAATCGCATCCGCTCCTGCGTTTACCAAAGCTTCCATACGTTCGAGAGTATCGACAGTAACACCAACACCGGCAGCAACACGAAGACGACCTTTAGAGTCCTTGCATGCCATAGGTTTATCTTTGGCTTTAGTAATATCCTTATATGTTATCAAACCTACCAACTTGCCATTTTCGTCAACTACCGGCAGCTTTTCGATTTTGTTTTCCTGAAGAATTTGCGCAGCAGTCTCCATATCAGTAGCCTGAGATGTAGTGATGATATTTTCTGAAGTCATTACATTTTCAATGAGCTTCTCCATATCCTTTTCAAAACGAAGGTCACGATTGGTTACTATACCAACCAAATAGTTTTCGTCATCAACAACAGGTATACCGCCGATTTTATATTCAGCCATTATAGCCAAAGCATCCTTCACTCTTGAACCTCTGTTGATAGTTACAGGATCGGAAATCATACCATTCTCCGCACGTTTAACTGTAGCAACCTGACGTGCCTGTTCGGCTATAGACATATTTTTGTGAATAACTCCAATACCACCTTCACGTGCTATCGCAATAGCCATCTGTGATT
This sequence comes from Phocaeicola sp., assembly GCA_034094155.1. Lineage (GTDB taxonomy): Bacteria > Bacteroidota > Bacteroidia > Bacteroidales > Bacteroidaceae > Phocaeicola. Next base: position 16,465 of record JAXEBI010000014.1, on the reverse strand, counting down.
CTGTAACAGTATCCATTGCGGCTGTCACAAAAGGAATTTTCAACTCAATGTTGCGTGAGAACTTAGTCGTAAGATCGACTGTTTTAGGTAATACTTCAGAATAGGCAGGGATCAACAATACATCATCGTAAGTCAATCCGTCCATAACAACTTTATCTGCAATAAATGACATAGGGCTTTATGCTTTTGATTATTATTGCGTGCAAATATACACATTTTATTCCAAAAATCAATATCTCGAGTAAACATTTTACAACATTTTTCTAACCCTGTATTTACAGTAATAAAAAGAAAAACGTGTTTTCGCCTATTGTATTAAATAATTCTGATAATTATAATACAAAAGCGAAAACACGCCTGATAACCAAGAAATAAAGATATTGATTAGTTCGCCATTTCAGATATAAACTTGATTCTTACCAATCTGATTTCTTCTTCAGAATAATCATCACCAAGTTCATCCATGGCATCTTCTATCTTATCTGTCTCCGATTCCTTGAAGTAGTCATAGATATCGAGCAAATGATCTTCATCCATTATTTCATCCAGGAAGTAGTCTATATTAAGTTTAGTTCCTGAATAAACAATAGCCTCAACTTCATCAAGCAATTCTGAGAAATCAATTCCCTTCGCCACTGCTATGTCATCAAGAGCTACTTTTCTGTCGATACTTTGAATTATTGATACCTTAAGCTTAGATTTATTTGCTACGGTACGAACTCTAAGATCTTCCGGACGGTCTATCTCATTTTCTTCACAATGAGCCTTAATAAGTTCACAGAATTCCTTTCCGTATCTCTTTGCCTTTCCAGCACCTACTCCAGGAATATTCTGTAATTCTTCAAGAGTAATCGGATATATGGTTGCCATTGCTTCAAGCGAAGGATCCTGGAAGATCACGTAAGGAGGAACATCCAGTTTTTTAGACATTTTCTTACGCAAATCCTTAAGCATAGAATACAATGCAGGGTCGACAGCGCACGAAGCTCCTCCACGCATAGGAGTTTCTTCTATTTCTTCTTCATCGAAATCTGCATCTTCAACAATCTTGAAAGATTTAGGATTTTTAAGGAACTTATGTCCACTCGGTGTTACCTTCAACAAACCATAGTTTTCTACATCCTTGGTAAGATATCCGGCAATAAGCGCCTGACGAATGACAGAATTCCATAAACGTTCGTCTTCTCCCATTCCTGATCCGAAAACTTCCAGTTCATCATGCTTGTGGGCAAGAACTTCTGATGTTTCTTTGCCAAGCAACACATCTATAATATAATCTTGTTTGAAATTTTCTTTAACTGCAATGATTGTTTCAATCACTGCACACAACGAATCCTGAGCCTCCACTTGTTTTTTGGGATTTAAACAGTTATCACAATTACCACAATTATCTTCGGGATATTCTTCACCGAAGTAATGCATTAAAATCTTTCTTCTACAAACACTTGACTCTGCATAGGCAGCAGTTTCGAGCAACAGCTGTTTTCCTATTTCCTGTTCGGATACAGGCTTGCCTTGCATGAACTTCTCCAATTTCTGCAGGTCTTTATTTGAATAGAATGTTATACATTGTCCTTCACCTCCATCACGTCCTGCACGACCTGTTTCCTGATAATATCCCTCAAGACTCTTTGGCACATCATAGTGTATGACATATCTCACATCCGGTTTGTCAATACCCATTCCGAATGCTATTGTTGCAACTATAACGTCTATATTTTCTTTAAGGAAATCATCCTGATTGATATTTCTTGTGGCTGAGTCCATACCTGCATGGTAAGGACGAGCCTTGATACCATTGGCAACCAATATTTCCGTAAGTTCTTCTACTTTCTTACGGCTCAAGCAGTATATGATACCCGACTTGTCAGGATTCTGCTTTATGAACTTGATAATGTCCTTATCAACATTATTGGTTTTAGAGCGTACCTCATAATAAAGGTTAGGACGATTAAAAGATGATTTAAACTCTGCAGCATTTGTCATGCCAAGGTTCTTCTGGATGTCCATTTTCACCTTTGGTGTAGCTGTTGCTGTTAGAGCAATCACAGGAGCTTTTCCTATTTCATTAATGATAGGACGTATTCTACGATATTCTGGACGGAAATCATGCCCCCACTCAGATATACAATGCGCTTCGTCTATTGCATAGAAAGATATCTTCACATGCTTCAGAAAGTCCACATTGTCTTCCTTGGTCAAAGATTCAGGTGCCACGTAAAGCAGCTTGGTCTTACCGGCCATAATATCAGACTTGACCTGATCTATAGCCGATTTCGACAATGAAGAGTTTATGAAGTGTGCCACTCCATCCTCTTCACTGAAGTTTCGCATTGCGTCTACCTGATTCTTCATAAGGGCAATAAGCGGAGAAATAACGATTGCAGTTCCTTCCATAAGCAGAGAAGGTAACTGATAGCATAACGACTTTCCACCTCCTGTAGGCATAAGCACAAATGTGTCTTTACCATCAAGAAGGTTACGGATTATAGCTTCCTGATTACCCTTAAAAGTATCAAAACCGAAATACTTCTTTAATTGCTCCGTTAAATTTATTTTTTCCGTCATTGTTCCTTACGATTTTAGTGTTTTTATAAAATACTGGACATTGTCTTATGTAACAAAGTTATAAACAACTTTTCAAATTACACAACTATTTTAGAAAAATATTTGCCCGTAAAGTGCATTTTTTCTATTAAAAGACATCAAGCCATTTGCAGACGAGATATATTTGTTTTGCTCATCTGCTCTTTAGCATAGTCCAATGTTACTACAAATTCACTGACATTTCGTGATGGAACATCATACATCACGTCTATCATTATTGTTTCCACAATAGAACGAAGACCTCTGGCTCCTAATTTATATTCCACGGCCTTGTCTACAATATATTCAAACACCTCTGGCTGGAACTCGAGTTTCACGCCATCCATTGCCAATAGTTTGATATACTGTTTGATGATAGAATTCTTAGGTTCTGTGAGAATATTTCTAAGAGCAGTTCTGTCAAGTGGATTCAGATAAGTCAGGATAGGAAGACGGCCGATTATTTCCGGTATAAGTCCGAAAGATTTCAAATCCTGAGGAGCTATATATTGCATCATATTGCTCTTGTCTATCTTAACGGCATCTTTTACCGACTTATATCCTACCACATTTGTATTAAGTCTCTGCGCTATCTTACGTTCTATTCCATCGAATGCGCCACCACAGATAAACAATATATTCTTTGTATTTACCTGAATCATTTTCTGGTCAGGATGCTTTCTTCCACCCTGTGGAGGTACATTGACTACCGAGCCTTCCAGAAGCTTAAGTAATCCTTGCTGCACGCCTTCACCGCTTACATCTCGCGTAATGGAAGGATTATCTCCCTTACGTGCTATCTTGTCAATCTCATCAATGAACACAATTCCACGTTCAGCTTCCTCTACATTATAATCGGCAACCTGAAGCAAGCGGGTAAGCAAACTTTCTATATCTTCTCCTACATATCCGGCCTCTGTCAGTACTGTTGCGTCTACTATTGTAAAAGGAACCTTAAGCAGCTTTGCTATTGTTCGAGCCAAGAGAGTTTTTCCTGTACCTGTACTTCCTACCATAATGATGTTAGATTTTTCAATTTCTACATCATTATCATCTGAAGGCTGCATCAGACGCTTGTAGTGATTGTATACCGCAACCGACAAATATATTTTTGCATCATCCTGTCCGATAACATACTGGTCAAGGAAATTCTTTATATCAACAGGCTTTGGTAATTCCGAAAGTTCGATATCACCTGCACCTTTACTTCTTTTCCGTTTTATAGCTTCTTTAACTATCTCATGAGCCTGTTCGGCACAATTATCGCAGATATATCCGTTGACACCTGTAATAAGAAAGCCAACTTCATCTTCTGAGCGTCCGCAAAAGTTACATCTGCTCTTACCTCTTTTTGAATTTTCCAAGGAAATAAAATTTAAATATTAAGAATCCGAGCAACAAAAAACAAAATCAGTTCTGCTGCTACTGAAAATTTTAAATACGACTTAAAGAGTTGGTTTACGTGACATCACCTCATCAATAATTCCATACTCCTTAGCTTCTTGTGCTGTCATCCAGTAATCTCTGTCAGAATCAGCCCACACCTTATCAAATTCAGTATGAGAATGTTCGGCTACAATTGTATAAAGTTCTTTTTTCAATTTAAGAATTTCTCTTGCTGTAATCTCAATATCTGACGCCTGACCTTGTGCACCGCCAAGAGGCTGATGTATCATAACACGAGAATGAGTAAGGGCCGAACGTTTTCCTTCCTGACCTGCTACAAGCAGAACAGCAGCCATTGAAGCTGCAAGTCCTGTACAGAATGTAGCTACATCACTGGTTATAAACTGCATAGTATCATAAATACCAAGGCCTGCGTAGACAGATCCACCCGGAGAGTTTATATAAATAGATATATCTCTGCTTGAATCTATTGAGTCAAGATAAAGCAACTGTGCCTGAAGCGTATTTGCTGTATAATCATTAATCTCGGTACCCAAGAAAATGATACGGTCCATCATAAGACGTGAGAACACATCGAGCTGAGTAACGTTCAACTGACGTTCTTCAAGAATATAAGGGTTAAGATATCCTGCCTGCGACTTAATAACATCATCAAGCACCATACTACTCATACCCAAATGCTTGGTAGCATATTTTCTAAAATCATCCATTAGCTATCAATTTATATTAATTAAGACAAAAAAGAGACTTTTACCCATCTTTTCTGCAAACAAGATTTAAGATATAAAAGCTTGCATCCTACAGAAAAGCCTCGGTTAAAAGCCTCTTTTTCAGATTTTGCCTCAGCAATTAACTTCAGCTTGAAATTTTATTACTGGAACATTTTGTTAAATTCTTCTACAGAAACTGCCTTGTGGTTCAAGTTTACCTGAGCCTTAACAGCATCAGCAAGCTTAGCCTCAATAACTCTGTTGATCAAAGCTTCAACACTTTCGCGTTTCTTCAACATTTCCTTAGAGTAGTTTTCAAGCAATTCTTCAGGAACATTGATCATACCATACTGAGCGAACTGAGCACGAGTTGCTTCCTTAGCCATATCCTGGATATCACCCTGTTCTACTTTAATTTCATTTGCAGCAACAAGTTTTTCCTTAATCAAGTGCCATGTCAATTCTTCAAGGCTCTTTTCATAATTTTCATTTACGAATTCTTCGCCTTTTTCCTTGTTGTTTTCAAGCATGATACGCTTCATCAGTTCGTCTGCAAATTCCAACTTGCCAACCTTACCCATTGTGTAAGTACGAAGGTCGATTATAAACTTGTAATCGCTGTCAGCTTCGAACTGTGCAGCTATATTTTCCTTAATCTGAGCACGGAATTCTTCTTCGTTAGAAGCTTTTCCTTCGCCAAGAACCTGATCGAACAACTCCTGATTCAATTCACCTGGAATCATGCGAGTGATTTCTTCAATCTGGAAGCTGAAGTTACCCTTGTAGTTAGCAACTTCCTCCTTGCTTACCTTAAGAAGAGAAGACAATTCCGCTTCGTTGTTATCGAAAGCTACAGAAGGATTGAATACCAATACTGTATTTACCTTAGCACCTTCAAAAATAGCTTTCTGTTCGTCGTTCTTCATGTATGCCGGCATCATAACAGCACCTTCTACCTGAACACCGCCTTCTTTAGTGTTGCCATTTTCGTCAAGCTCAGCCAAAAGACCCTTAATCATATCTTTGTCCTGGTAGTCTTCTACCTTGTCATACTTAGCAGTACGCTGAGTATACATCTTAACCTGCTGGTCAACCATTTCGTCTGTTACCTGAATATCATAGTAATCTACTGTATCATTGTTTGACAATTCAACTGAGAATTCAGGAGCAAGAGCTATATCGAATGAGAATTCGAAGTTTTCGTCAGTTTCGAAGTTTACACTGTTTTCCTTTGGAAGTGGAGTACCAAGCATATTTACCTTGTTGTCACGGATATACTCGCCTACCTTTTCCTGCAAAAGTCTGTCAACTTCTTCAAGCAATACAGAAGTACCATACTGTTTCTTAATTAAGCCCATTGGAACCATACCCTTACGGAATCCAGGCATATTTACTTTCTGACGAAGATTCTTCAACGCCTTTTCAACTTTTTCCTGATAGTCAGCTTTTTCAATCTGAGCTGTAAGCACTGCGCTTACCTTGTCTACGTTTTGTAATGAAATATTCATTTCCGCTTATATTTATATTAATTATTACTATTATCGAAGTATATTTTACGATTTTAAGAGTGTGCAAAAATAGTGTTTAATCTTACAATTACCAAAAACTCAAGCTAAAAAAAGATTTTTTGCTTTTTTTTTGATTATTATAAGCTTAAAAACAGAAGATTGTGCTTTTTATTGTGATAAATAGAATCAGCATACTATCGAGGATTCTGCAACTGGAAATCCTTGCGTCGGAGTACGAAACTGTTACTCAAATATTTTTCACGCACAATTTTATTTTCAGCAAGTTCTTCCGGAGTACCCTGGAAAAGGATCTTTCCCTCAAACAACAGATAGGCTCTGTCGGTGATACTCAATGTTTCCTGCACATTGTGGTCGGTTATAAGAATTCCGATATTCTTATCCTTAAGTTTCCATACAATATGCTGAATATCTTCTACGGCAATAGGGTCGACACCGGCAAAAGGTTCATCGAGCATGATAAACTTTGGGTCAATGGCAAGACATCTCGCTATTTCGGTACGCCGGCGTTCTCCACCCGAAAGCTGGTCTCCCAAGTTTTTTCTGACCTTCTGCAAACGGAACTCAGCTATCAGACTCTCAAGTTTTTCTTTCTGATATTCAGGTGTTGTATTTGTCAGCTCAAGTACTGATGCTATATTGTCTTCAACACTCATCTTTCTGAAAACAGAAGCTTCCTGCGCAAGATATCCTATACCATTCTGAGCACGCTTATATACAGGATATGAAGTTATATCCTGATCATTCAGATAAATATGTCCTTCATTGGGGACAATAAGTCCTGTAGTCATATAAAATGAAGTGGTTTTTCCGGCGCCATTAGGTCCCAGCAAACCTACGATTTCTCCCTGGCGAACATTTATAGAAACATGATTTACAACGGTTCTCTTACCATACTTTTTCACAAGATTTTCGGTTCGGAGTACCATGCAGTCATCTGTAAATGCCGGATACTGCAATTCCTGAGTATCTTCTGTATTATGCGTATCTTTGATTTCTTCCATAAAGCGAAATATTTGTCGCAAAAGTAGTAAAAATCTTGGGTTATGTGGTATTTTATGGTAATTTCATGAAATCTTTTAGCATATAATAGGTAAAATCAGTACTTTTGCGAGAAAAAAAATAATAATATGGTCAGACCAATTTCAACTTTAGGTAAATACATTATGCTCATGGGAAGAGTTTTTTCCCGGCCGGAGCGTTTTAGAGTTTATTTTAAACAGTACGTAAATGAGCTATACCAGTTAGGAATAAATTCAATAGGTATAGTTCTGTTGATTTCTTTCTTTATCGGGGCTGTTATCTGTATCCAGATTAAGCTCAATATTGAAAGTCCATGGATGCCGAGGTTTGTTGTAGGTTATACTACACGTGAGATTTTGCTTCTGGAATTTTCTTCTTCCATCATGTGTCTTATCCTATCAGGAAAAGTAGGTTCAAACATTGCTTCCGAAATAGGAACCATGAGGGTAACACAGCAGATTGATGCTCTTGAGATTATGGGTATAAATCCGGCATCATATCTCATTCTTCCAAAGATTCTTGGTCTTATGACCATGATTCCTTTCCTGGTTATTTTCAGTATTTTTGCCGGGATATTCGGAGCCTTCTGTACTGCGTGGTTTGCAGGAATAATGAATGCAACCGACTTGGAATATGGTCTGCAATACTGTTTCATTGAATGGTATATATGGTGCAGCTTCATAAAGTCTCTGTTCTTTGCTTTTATCATAGCAAGTGTATCTGCTTATTTCGGCTATACAGTTGAAGGCGGTTCCATTGCGGTAGGTAAAGCAAGTACCGACTCTGTTGTTTCAAGCAGCGTACTAATTTTATTTTCTGATTTAATACTAACTCAATTATTAATGGGATGATACAGTTAAAATCATTATACAAATCTTTTGAAGGTAAAACTGTTCTGGAAGATATTAACTTTACTTTCGAAAATGGGAAAACCAACCTGATAATTGGCCAGAGCGGTTCCGGTAAAACTGTTCTTATGAAATGTATTGTCGGACTTTATACACCAGAAAGAGGGGAAGTTTTATACGACAACAGAGACCTTATAAAAATGGGCAAGAAAGAGAAAAAAGCCCTCCGCAAGGAAATGGGTATGATATTCCAAAGTGCTGCTCTTTTCGATTCTTTGTCGGTGTTGGAGAATGTAATGTTTCCACTTGACATGTTTTCAAATGACACTTACAGAGACAGGGTTAAAAGAGCTCGGTTCTGTCTCGACAGAGTAAATCTTATTGAAGCCCAGAACAAATATCCGGGAGAAATAAGTGGTGGTATGCAAAAACGTGTTGCCATAGCAAGGGCTATTGCACTGAATCCTCAATATCTTTTCTGCGACGAGCCTAATTCAGGACTTGACCCTAAAACATCTCTCGTTATTGACGAACTTATACATGATATAACTAAAGAGTTTAACATGACTACGATAGTAAATACTCATGATATGAACTCGGTAATGGGAATCGGAGACAGTATTCTCTACATATATCAGGGACATAAGGAATGGGAAGGTAATAAGGACCAGGTTTTTACTGCAACAAACGAAAGGTTAAACAATTTCATATTCGCATCCGACTTGCTCAGAAAAGTCAAACAGGAAGAAAACAAGAACAATCCTAAATAACAGATATCAGATAGCTGGCAGCAATAAAAAATCTGCTTTTATGAGAATTAAATCATATTCGATTTATTTTCATAAAAGCAGTTTTTTTATCAGGAATCATCTTATCCCGTAATATATCAATATTATTTCTGGCGGATAAAGATATTTATTGGCGTACCGCAAAGTTTCCAGCGCTCTCTCATCTTATTTTCAAGGAATCGTTTATATGGTTCCTTAACATACTGAGGCAGGTTCGCAAAGAACACAAAAGAAGGAACTTGAGTGTTCGGCAACTGAGTAATATACTTTATCTTAATATATTTACCCTTATTTGATGGTGGCGGATAAGCCTCAATAAGAGGTAAAAGTTCTTCGTTAAGACGTGCTGTAGGTATACGGGTAGTACGCGACAAATATACTTCCTTGGCAGCCTCAAGCACCTTGAAAATTCTCTGTTTGGTAAGAGCCGAAGCAAAGATAATAGGAAAATCTGTAAAAGGAGCAAAGCGGCTTCTTATAGCATTTTCAAAAGTATTCATTACCTTAGCTGTCTTTTCTTCTACAAGGTCCCATTTGTTTACTACAACAACGAGTCCCTTCTGGTTACGCTGAATCAAAGAAAATATATTCAAATCCTGACTTTCAACACCTCTTGTAGCATCAAGCATAAGAATACATACATCCGAATTCTCTATTGAGCGGATGGAACGTACCACTGAATAATATTCAAGGTCTTCGTTCACCTTGTTTTTCTTTCTGATTCCTGCTGTATCAACAAGGTAAAAGTCGAATCCGAATTTATCATATCTTGTGTAAATGGAATCACGGGTTGTACCAGCAATTTCAGTTACAATATTTCTTTCTTCACCTATAAAAGCATTTACGATAGAAGACTTTCCTGCATTAGGACGACCTACTACAGCAAAACGTGGTATCTCTTCTTCTATAATTTCATCTGTATCTTTCTTAAACTTGCTAACAATAAGATCAAGCAAATCGCCTGTACCACTACCGCTTAAAGCAGATATACAATACGGATCACCCAATCCAAGAGAATAGAATTCCGCCGAATTGTACTGCAAGTCATTGTTGTCAGTCTTGTTGGCAACCATAATCACAGGCTTCTTGGAACGACGAAGAATACTTGCTACCTCCATATCAAGGTCTGTAACTCCGTTCATCACATCCACTACAAACAGAATCACATCAGCTTCATCCATAGCAAGAACAACCTGCTTACGTATTTCACCTTCAAAAATATCATCCGAGTTTACTACCCATCCACCTGTATCAACTACAGAAAACTCCTTTCCAAGCCATTCCGATTTTCCATACTGGCGGTCGCGGGTTGTACCGGCCTGTTCATTCACAATAGCCTGACGTGTTCTTGTCAGACGATTAAACAGTGTCGACTTTCCCACATTGGGACGTCCTACAATTGCAACTAAATTTCCCATATTCATTAAAATATTTACGGCTGTCCCAGCCGGTGATTAATCTAATTGATAACCAAAATTCTTTAATTCTTTATCCGAACTTCTCCAGTCTTTGTCAACCTTCACAAAAGTTTCAAGATAAATTGATTTTCTAAAGAAATGCTCGAGAGTCTTTCTGGCCTCTGTTGCCACCTTTTTCAAGGCTTTTCCCTGACGGCCAATTATAATACCTTTCTGAGATTCACGTTCCACATAAATAACTGCATTAATGTGAATACTCTTATCATCCTCTTTAAACTGTTCCACTACCACTTCCACTGAATAAGGTATCTCCTTATCGTAATAGAGCAATATTTTTTCCCTGATAATTTCAGTTACGAAAAAACGTGCAGGTTTGTCGGTCCACTGGTCCTTTCCAAAATATGGAGGAGAGTCAGGAAGAAGTTCTTTTATACGTTTCATAACAATATCCACATTGAATTTAGCCATAGCAGATATAGGAATGATCTCTGCATCTGGGAGCATCTCATGCCATTCGTCCACCAGTTTAACAAGTGCATCCTGATTTGTCAAGTCTATTTTGTTAATCAGAAGAAGCACGGGAACCTTAAGATTACGCACTCTTTCCATAAAATCCGCATTCTTGTCGGGCTTCTCAATCGTATCGGTAACATAAAGCAGAACATCGGCATCCACCAGGGCCGACTGAGAGAAGTTAAGCATAGACTCCTGAAGCTTATAATTCGGTTTTAATACCCCCGGAGTATCAGAGAAGACAATCTGCATATCATCAGTATTCAGGATTCCCATAATACGATGACGAGTAGTCTGTGCCTTGAATGTTGCTATGGAGATTCTCTCGCCTACAAGCAAATTCATCAGTGTAGACTTTCCCACATTAGGATTACCTACGATATTTACAAATCCGGCTTTGTGCATAATCTTATTACTTTTTTATGATATATACGAAAAAACGCACCGGGTTGGGATGCGTTTTTTCGTATGTTGTTTCATCAATATACTTAAATCTTACTTGTTGCCATCGTATCCCCACTTAACATAAGCGGCTCCCCATGTAAATCCGGCTCCGAAAGCAGTGAAGATAATGTTATCGCCTTTCTTCAAGCGTTTTTCATAATCCCACAAACAAAGTGGCAATGTACCGGCACTTGTATTACCGAAACGTTGTATATTAATCATCACCTTCTCCATAGGAACATTGAGTCTTGAAGCAACAGCATCGATAATTCTCAAATTAGCCTGATGAGGAACAATCCAGTCAATATTATCCTTATTAAGGCCATTACGGTTTGCAATCTGCTCTGTTACATCCGACATATTGGAAACTGCATATTTAAATACAGTTCTTCCTTCCTGATACAAATAATGCATCTTGTTGTCAACAGTAAAATATGAAGGAGGACAAACTGAACCTCCGGCCTTCATGTGAAGGAAAGGCAATCCTTTACCGTCGGTACGGAGAATCGAATCCATTATACCATAATCTTCAGTTGTTGCTTCTACCATACATGCAGCTGCACCGTCACCGAAAATAGGACATGTGGCACGGTCTGAATAATCTACCATAGACGACATCTTGTCTGCACCAACAATAATTATCTTCTTATGTCTTCCTGACTGTATCATGCTGGCTGCAGTCTCCATTGCATAAAGGAAACCGCTACATGCAGCCTGCAAATCGAAAGCATATGCATTCTTCAAGCCCAATTTATCGCAAAGAATTGATGCTGTAGAAGGGAAGTGATAGTCTGGTGTTGTTGTTGCAACAATTACACAATCGATAGAGTCAGGATCAGAATTGGTTTTCTGCATAAGCTGTTTGGCAGCCTTACGGGCAAGGTACGAAGTACCAAGACCTTCTTCATTAAGTATACGTCTTTCCTTAACACCAATTCGAGTCATAATCCACTCATCATTAGTGTCGACCATTCTTGAAAGTTCATCGTTTGTCAGAACATAGTCAGGCACATAACCGCCTACACCTGTTATTACGGCATTAATCTTTTCCATTATTTCAAATTTTAGTTTGAATTAATCCTAAAAATAAAGCCGAAGAGCCGAAAGCTCTCCGGCTTTATTTCATCAAGAACATACACAGATGTTCACAATAAAGCTTTTCTATAAAAAATTAAAGAGCAGCTTCTTTTTCGATTGCCAATTTACCTCTGTAGTAACCGCAAGCTCCACAAACTGTGTGATAAACATGCCATTCACCACAGTTTGGGCAAATAGCTAAAGTAGGAGCAACTGCCTTATCATGAGTTCTTCTCTTAGCAGTTCTTGTTTTTGATTGTCTTCTTTTAGGATGTGCCATTTTACTAAAACTTTATTTAATTATTATTTAATATTTTCTTCAAGGCGTCCCAGCGTGGATCTGTTTCCTTTTCTGTTTCAGAGTCTTCAGATTCTTCAACATCCACATCACTTGGGAACTCATCATCTTCAAAATCATCATCTTGCGCGTCAGTTCTTAACAGAGGGCTCAAGGTTTCAAGCATTTCCTTGTTGCACTCTCCTTCCTTATGAACATGTTTCATTGGAAGACTGAGCATTATAAATTCATAAATATTCCAGGCTACGTTTATTATGCCCTCATTTTCGGGAATAATCACAATTTCATCATCATCAGAATATTCAGGTCCTAATTTTACTTTCATCGAGTCTTCTGTATAAACCGGTACCTGCATTTCATCAAGACAGCGGTCACAAGTAACAGTCACCTCTCCTTCTATCACGAAATCAAGAACAAATGCACCCGCAGCTTTCTGCACCGACAAAGAAACATTCAATTTACCCTTTTCTATATCAGGAGCTTCTATATCAGCGAAAAAATCACCGTTGAGTTCGTACTTGTATTCAGCGTACGACTCACGCATATTCTTCAAATCTATATTATATGAATCTAACTTTTCCAATTCGCAATACTATATAAATCGGGCGACAAAGATACAAATAATAATTCATTAAATCCAATTTTTATCCTTTTATTTACTAAAAAAATAATCTTTAATTGTTTTTTCAATATATCTTAATGATAATGTTATAAAGAGAATCTATACTGTAACACTAAATCATATAACTTAATAGTTGTACTATATATAGTAAAAAAACAGCTTACCTATACAATGTTTTTAATATATATTGATTAACTTTGCGACATATAAAAAAATTACTAAATAATCAACCACTATTTATCATGTTAACCCAAATAATTAATGCCCGTATATTAACACCTCAAGGCTGGCTTAAAGACGGCTCTGTAATAATACGAGACAACAAAATCTTAGAGGTAACAAATTGCGATTTGGCAATTGTTGGTGCAAAACTTATCGATGCTAAAGGAATGTACATTGTTCCTGGCGGTGTAGAAATCCATGTCCATGGTGGTGGAGGCAGAGACTTCATGGAAGGTTCAGAAGATGCTTTCCGTGCTGCAATCAAGGCTCACATGCAACATGGTACAACCAGTATCTTCCCTACCCTTTCTTCTTCTACTATCCCAATGATCCGTGCTGCTGCCGAAACAACTGAAAAGCTTATGAAAGAACCAAACAGTCCTGTTTTGGGTCTTCATCTTGAGGGTCACTATTTCAATATGAAAATGGCTGGCGGCCAAATGCCGGAAAATATCAAGAATCCAGATCCTGAAGAGTATATTCCACTTCTGGAGGAAACTAATTGTATTAAGAGATGGGATGCTGCTCCTGAACTTCCGGGTGCAATGCAGTTTGCAAAATATATCACTTCAAAAGGTGTTCTGGCTTCTGTTGGTCATACTCAGGCTGAATATGAAGATATCTATACCGGATACTATGCAGGGTATACACATGCAACTCACTTCTATAACGCCATGCCGGGATTCCACAAACGTAGAGAATATAAGTACGAAGGTACTGTAGAAAGTATTTACCTTATGGATGATATGACAGTGGAAGTTGTGGCCGACGGTATACATGTTCCTCCTACAATCCTACGCCTTGTTCACAAGATTAAAGGGGTAGAACGTACAGCTCTTATTACAGACGCTTTGGCTTGTGCTGCAAGCGACAGCAAGGAAGCGTTTGATCCACGTGTAATAATTGAAGATGGTGTTTGCAAGCTTGCCGACCGTTCTGCTCTTGCCGGCAGTATAGCAACTATGGACCGTCTTATAAGAACTATGGTTCAGAAAGCTGAAATACCTCTTGAGGATACAATAAGAATGGCTTCTGAAACACCGGCAAGAATTATGGGTGTAATCGACAGAAAGGGTACTCTTGAAAGAGGAAAAGATGCCGATATCATTGCCCTCGACAAGGACCTAAACGTACGTGCTGTATGGGCTATGGGTGAACTTGTTGAAGGTACAAATAAATTATTCTAAGATTATAAATGACATAACTTTAAAAGACTCATACCATTATGCTAACCCAATTAATAAACGGACGCATCCTTACACCACAAGGATGGATAAAAGAAGGTTCTGTACTTATCAGCAATGGTAAAATACTTGAAGTTACAACTAGCGATTTAGCTGTAATAGGTGCAAAAGTTATAGATGTTAAAGGAATGAACATTGTTCCTGGATTTGTCGGTATGCACATTCATGGCGGAAACGGACACGATTTTACTGAAGGTACAAAAGAAGCTTTCGAAGCTGCTGTAAGTGCACATCTGAAACATGGTGCTACTTCTATTTTCCCTACTCTTTCATCTACAAGTTTTGAAAATATTAGAACAGCTGTAAAGACTTGCGAAGAATTACAATCTACCAATAAAGTTATAAAAGGACTTCACATCGAAGGCCCGTATCTTAACCCTAAAATGGCAGGTGGACAATGGGAAAATGCTTTGAAGGATCCAGATCCGGAAGAATATCAAAGTTTGCTGGAAGAAACTTCTTGCATCAAGAGATGGGATATCAGCCCTGAACTTCCTGGTGCACATGATTTTGCGCGTTATACCACTTCAAAGGGAATTCTTACAGCTATTACACACACTGAGGCTGAATATGACGACATTCAGAAGGCCTTTGAAGCGGGATTTACTCATGCTGCTCATTTCTACAATGCAATGCCAGGTTTCCATAAACGCAGAGAATATAAAAACGAAGGAACTGTAGAAAGTGTATATCTTACAGATGGTATGTCTGTTGAGGTTATTGCTGATGGCGTACATTTGCCTGCTACTATCCTTAAACTTGTTTATAAGCTCAAAGGAGTTGAAAATACATGTCTGGTTACTGATGCGCTCAAATATGCTGCATTCGATGGTGAAATAAATGATCCACGATATGTAATCGAAAATGATGTTTGTAAATTGGCAGATCATTCTTCTTTGGCTGGTAGTCTTGCAACAATGGATAAACTTGTATGGACAATGGTAAAGAAGGCTGAAATTCCTTTGGAAGACGCTATTAGAATGGCTTCAGAAACTCCTGCAAGAATTATTGGAATTGATTCACAAAAAGGTAGCCTGTTGAAAGGAAAAGATGCTGATATAGTCATACTCGACAACGACACTAAAGTTAGATGTGTCTTCTCTATGGGTGAAATAGTTGAAGGAACCAATACAATGATTCATTGATATATTTTATTAATATTAGATATTGGTAAACTAACTAATAGTTAAATAAAGATTTAATATAAAGAGCCAATATAAAGTGTTCAATCTGTAGTTCTATAAGATTACAAACAGATTGAACACTTTTTTTTATATATCATCCGGACTACAAATGTTGTGCAAAGACAGTTGGTTTCATCGTTCTGTTCATTAAAGCAAATATAAAAAACAAAGCCCCGAAGTATTTCTACTTCGAGGCCTCTTCTCTTAAAACGGCGACTACCTACTCTCCCACAATATGCAGTACCATCGGCGTGACGAAGCTTAACTTCTCTGTTCGGAATGGGAAGAGGTGGAACCTTCGTGCTATAGTCACCTTAATTTCTTTATATATGTCTGATTTAACTTTTATGTTTAAACCAGTATATTTCAAACATGAATCACAAGCGGTAATTCTCAAGTCAAAAGCTTCTATTCTTTTTCTTCTGAACTAAAGGTATATATCACCCATCCTCGTGCGGTGACAAGGAAAGTGAACGGGCAATTAGTAATGCTCGGCTTTGATGTCTCCATCTTTACACCTGCATCCTATCAACGTTGTAGTCTACAACGACCCTG
>JAXEBI010000013.1:0-4684 GCA_034094155.1 Phocaeicola sp. | reverse complement strand
ATGTGGATGGATTTGTTTCTGAAAAGCCGCAGAAGCTACAAAAACATATCTCTGCATAAATCATATTTTTCCGATAGTAAACGTATAAATATGCTAAATATCTTTAACCATATTCAGTTTTCTTATTATAGCTCATGATATAGTAAATGAAATACAACCTTATGATAACGGATTTATAGTATTAACTCCAGGTGGAGTTGTTTTTATGGATCCCAAAACAGACAGTTTTAAAGAACTGAATCTGACGCCTGAAGTAAAGAAAATTCTTAAAAGAGAATTTTGTTATGAGACATTAAGAATAGACTCAAGAAATCGTTTATGGCTTGGACATATTAAAGGTGGGGTTACTTGTGTAAATCTTTCTAATTCTCAGCATACATATTATGAACTTGATTCTTTGCACCAAAGTTGTGTCTCTTCAATTTTTGAAGATGAAAAAGGTGAAATATATGTTACTACTATGGGGTCTGGAATGCATCATTTTATAAATCATAAAAATGTTTTTAAGTCCTATACACCAAGTAATGATAGTTTCCCAAACTCGTATTGTTATTATGTGTGTTCTGCAGGCAATAATATGCTTTATATTATTCATGGAGGCGGTATTTCATTATTTGATTCTATGAGTGAGAAAGTACTTAATACTTATAGATTATTTAATCAAAGTTATAGTATGGGATCAAGCATTCTTAGGAGTGATGATGGATTATTGTATATTGGTGGAACTAATGGATTGGCGGTGGTAGACGAAAAACGTTTGCTTGGGGAAATTGTTTTACGAAATATTGAGTTTGACCGTTTGTTTGTATATAATAAAGAAATAAGGGCATGCGATGAGACAGGAATATTATCTGATATTCTTTCCAGAACAGATCTGATATCATTAAAATACAATCAGAATAATATAAGTTTAGAGTTTACTAATTATGATTATTTAAATAATATTGTTCATCCCTTTGAATATAATTTAAAAGGCTTCGATAGTGGATGGAATATAGTTGAAGGTAATCGTATTACATATACAAGTTTACCTCCGGGAGAATATACCCTAAATATTAGACCTTATATTGTAAATCATAATACTAATGTGCCTGTTAAAAGTATAAAGATTATTGTAAAGCCACCTTTTTATTTGAGTATTGTAGCTTATATCTTTTATTCTATCATAGCTATTTTTATTGTATTTATGATTGTTAAGTTTATTATTCGTCAGGCTTCTCTTAGAGCAAGTTTGGTATTCGAACGTGCAGAAAAAGATAGGATAGAGGAACTTAACAGATCTAAGATAAACTTTTTTACGAATATATCACATGAATTTAAAACACCATTAACTTTAATTTTGGGGCAACTTGAAAGTATTATAAATTCTGATTTAAATAATAGCAGTTTACATAATAAACTTCAAAGAGTCTATAAAAACGCGTGGAATCTTAAAAATCTGGTAACAGAACTTTTGGATTTTCATAAACAGGAAGAAGGCTTCCTTAAACTGAAAGTTGAGGAGCGTGATATGGTATCATTTGTGAAACAGGTTACATCTAATTTTATTGATTTTGCCAAACAAAGAGAAGTTAGCTTTCATGTAACATCTCTTATTGAGGAAATTATGGTATATTTTGATCCTTTGCAAATGCATAAGGTAATTTCTAATCTGGTATTAAATGCCTTTAAGTTTACTCCAAGTGGAGGAGAAATTAATGTATATATACGTAAAAGCAATTCTGATGTCCAAATAATAATTTCTGATACAGGCGTAGGGATACCAAAGGATGAAATTGGAAATATTTTTAATCAGTTTTATCAGATTGACCGAAACAAGAAACATTCATCACTGGGAACTGGAATAGGTTTATCTATAGCCAAAAATATTATAGAGTTGCATCATGGAGACTTGTCTGTTAATAGTGAAATTGATAAAGGTACTGAATTTGTAATAACTTTGCGTTTAGGACATAGTCATTTTTCTGAGGAAGAGTTAAGTGATAGTAATAAATTATCACCTGTAATTGTACCTGATTTGTCTTCTTCATTAATGTATGGTATTGCTGATGAGGTTGATTGCAATGATAAAGAGGTGTCAGTGGATGATTTCTGCACAGGTAATTCCGATAAGCCAATTATGCTTATTGTTGAAGATAACGATGAACTTTGTTCTATTCTTAGTGATGTGTTAAGTCCTACTTACAATATTAATATTGTACATGATGGAGCTGTAGCTCTTGATGTGGTAAAGAAAATACATCCTGATATTGTATTAAGTGATGTGATGATACCAAATTTATCAGGTAAGGATTTATGTTATAAGATTAAGAATAATGTTGAACTATCTGATATATCTATAGTGCTGATGACAGGAATGATATCAACGGATTTGATGTTGGAAGCTCTAATGTCAGGAGCAGATGATTATATAATTAAACCATTTGATATTAGATTATTACAGTCACGTTGCAGGAATATCTTAAAGAATAAGAAGCGACTTATTGCCTGGTGTGGAAGTAATATAGTGCCCGAAACGACAGGTGCAGATGCTGTGAGTGATTCAGACAGGAAGCTTCTTGAGAAATGTATAGAAGTTATTAAAGATAATTTTGATAATCCTGATTTTGATGTTACAGTTCTTGCTAATAAAATGTGTATGGGTAGAAGTAAACTTTATACAAAGTTTAAACAAATAGCTGGAATACCTCCAAATGAATTTATAATAAAAATAAAACTTGAGGAAGCTATGCTTCTGTTAAAAGAAAATCCTGAATTTAATGTCTCTGAGATATCAATTAAATTAGGTTTCTCTTCACCTAGATATTTTAGTAAGTTATTCAAGGCATTCTTTGGTGTAACCCCTCAATCTGTACGAAGGAATAATGAATAGAATTTAAAAAATCCCATTCTGGAATATAAAGAATGGGATTTTTTATGTATCTAAATGTCCAAATATGTGATATTTTTGTTTTATAGGACATTTATACCGATTTTAAATATAGTATATACACTATATGTAATTCTATAATTTGGATATTAGCATCGAACTAAAAAAATCTAAATTATGAATTATAATAGAATTCTAAAGATGTTAATAATAACATCATTAATTTCAGCTACTCCTATTCAGTCTCAAAATCTATTGCCTGCAGAACAGGAAATATCTTTGAAGTATGGAGCCGACCGGTTGGGTAAGCGTCAAGATGATGCAATGTGCAAATTCCGTGAAAACAGATTGGGAGCATTTATTCATTGGGGACTTTATGCTATTCCCGGTGGCGAGTGGAATGGTAAGATGTATCCAGGAGCTGCCGAGTGGCTTAAATCATGGGCTAAGGTTCCATCATCTGAATGGTTAAAATTAATGGATAAATGGAATCCTGAAAAATTTAATGCCAAACAATGGGCTAAAATGGCAAAAGAAATGGGGGTAAAGTATGTCAAAATTACAACAAAACATCATGAAGGTTTTTGTTTGTGGCCTACTAAATATACTGAATACAATGTCTTGAATACCCCATATAAGAAAGATATTTTAGGAGAACTTGTAGAAGCTTATAATGCAGAAGGAATTGATGTGCATTTTTATTTTTCTGTTTTAGATTGGAGCCATCCTGATTGGAGATATGATATAAAATCAGAAGAAGATGAAATAGCATTCAGACGTTTCCTTGATTTTACCGAAAACCAGTTGAAAGAACTTGCAACTTTATATCCATCTGTAAAAGATTTCTGGTTTGACGGAACATGGGATGAGAGTGTGAAGAAAAATGGATGGTGGACAGCACATGTGGAAAGAATGCTGAAAGAGATGATTCCTGGAGTTACTATTAATAGCCGTTTGCGTGCCGATGATTACGGGAAAAGACATTTCGATAGTAATGGTCATCTAATGGGAGATTATGAGTCAGGATATGAACGTAGATTGCCTGATCCAGTAAAGGATTTAAAAGTTACTAAATGGGATTGGGAAGCATGTATGACAGTTCCGGAGAATCAGTGGGGATATCATAAGGATTGGTCTTTAAGCTATGTGAAAACTCCATATGAGGTATTGGAAAGAATCGTACATGCAGTATCAATGGGAGGTAATATGGTTGTAAATTTTGGTCCTCAACCAGATGGTGATTTTAGAAAAGAAGAAAAAGAACTGGCAAAGTCTATTGGTAAATGGATGAAGAAGTATGGTGAAGCTATATATGGATGTGATTATGCCGGATGGGATAAAAAGGATTGGGGGTATTATACATCTAAGGGAGAAAATGTATATATGGTAGTGTTTAATGTTCCATACTCTAATAAGTTAAATGTAAAAGTACCTAAAGGTATAAATATTTTATCAGCTAAAGTTTTAAATGGAGAGACTTTAAATGTTAGGGAAATATCTTTAAATGAGTTTAATATAGATATGCCTAATTCTGTATCTAATGAACCTTTTGTAATAAAGCTAAATATAGAGAAAAAAGAAACAACAAATAAGTATATAAAAGCTTTGACTTAATTTATTGTTTATTATGATAACTATTATCAAACTATAAATTCCAATTTTTAATCTATACTATCATGAGCTATAATAAGAAAACTGAATATGGTTAAAGATATTTAGCATATTTATACGTTTACTATCGGAAAAATATGATTTATGCAGAGATATGTTTTTGTAGCTTCTGCGGCTTTTCAGAAACAAATCCATCCACATATT
>JAXEBI010000012.1:0-2173 GCA_034094155.1 Phocaeicola sp. | reverse complement strand
ATGTGGATGGATTTGTTTCTGAAAAGCCGCAGAAGCTACAAAAACATATCTCTGCATAAATCATATTTTTCCGATAGTAAACGTATAAATATGCTAAATATCTTTAACCATATTCAGTTTTCTTATTATAGCTCATGATATGTTATTAGTTGATTAAGTTCCTATATAGCAGGTTATGCTTTATTCAAGTTTTTCACAAAATTATGGGGTTTCGGCATTACTTATTCCCGGTTAAATAAAAATATAAATTGATATAAATATTAATGTATTGATAATCAGGCATGTATTTATATTATTAATAATCATTTTTATAAGATTAAATTAAGCCTGTTCGTCTGCTTTTTTATCAAATTTGTCCATTTTCTTTTGTTTTTTTCGCCCAAAATCATAATTTTGTAATGAACTTAAGATGTAGATTATGAGAAACTATTTTATATTATTGATTTTATCTTTTTTAGGTCAATCTTCAGAACTCTATTCTGTAGAAGTAAATAATGAAAAGCTGTTTACTCAACTTGACAATATAATAGCAAACAAGAAAACTTACCATTTGCATAGAGAAGCTCAAATAGCAAAGTTTAAGGATAAATTGAATGCGACCGATAATGTTGAAGAAAAATACAATATTTGTGGTTCTCTTTTCTATGAATATCTCCATTATCAGGCCGATTCTTCACTATATTATATTAATCAGAAACAACGATGGTTGCCAATGCTCAATAAGCCAGAACTTCAGGCCGAAATCTATATTAACCGTGCCGAAGTATATGGAGTAATGGGAATGTATAATGAAGCTCTGGCTGAACTGGCCAAAGTACGGAAAGACAATCTTAGCAAGGGCTTGTTGTGCTATTACTATATTACATACAGACGAAATTACGGTTGGTTGTCGGATTATACAGCCGAGCGTAGTGCCAGAAAAGTATACGATATACTTACTGAGTCTTACCGTGACTCTATCTGTATGCTAAATGTTTCATCTACAGACTGTAAGCTGCATAAATCGGAAAGTTTCATACTCTCTGGAAAGATAGACGAATCCATAAATATGCTTAAAGATCTGTTGTCCGATTCTATTGATATGAAACATAGGGTATATGTTAATTACACTCTGTCGGATGCATATGCGGCAAAGAACGATACAGCCATGCAGATGCGTTATCTTGCAGAAACTGCAATACTCGATATCCAAATGGCCGAGCGTGAGTATGCGTCTCTCCAAAGGTTGGCTTCATTGCTTTTTGCAAAGGGAGAACTCGACAGGGCCTACAGGTATCTCACTTGTGCCATGGATGATGCTGTAGCGGCTAATGCCCGTTTGCGTTATCTTGAAGCAGCACAGATATATCCCATTATAAATAAGGCATATAAGACTAAAGAAGCTCAGGAGAGAGCTGTGTCTCGCCGCTTGCTGATATGTGTAAGTATATTGGCTTTTCTTCTTATTCTTGCCACATTCTATCTGTATTACTGGATGAAGAAACTGTCGGCTATGCGTAGGAATCTTTATAAGGCCAACAGACAGCTTGTGGAGGCCAACCATAGTCTTGCTCAAACAGGTAAAATCAAGGAAGTGTATATAGCAAAATATTTGGATAGATGTGTGTCTTATCTCGAGAAACTTGAGCAGTACAGACGCTCACTCGAGAAGCTTGCCATGGCATCCAAAATAGACGAACTTTTCAAAACAATCAGGTCTGAACAATTTATTCGTGATGAAAGGAAAACTTTTTACAATGAGTTCGACAGGTCGTTTTTAGACCTCTTCCCACACTTTGTAGAAGATTTTAACAATTTATTAGCCGATGATGCGAAAATTTTTCCTAAAAAAGATGAGCAATTAAGCACAGAACTTCGTATCTTTGCACTGATTCGATTAGGAGTAACCGATGCAAACAAAATTGCACATTTCCTGGGTTACTCATTAGCTACTGTTTACAATTATCGCAGCAAAATCCGTAATAAGGCAAAGGGCGATAAAGATTCTTTCGAACAGGAAGTGATGAATCTCTGAGCGTAGGCTAATATACATTTAAAATATCATGAGCTATAATAAGAAAACTGAATATGGTTAAAGATATTTAGCATATTTATACGTTTACTATCGGAAAAATATGATTTATGCAGAGATATGTTTTTGTAGCTTCTGCGGCTTTTCAGAAACAAATCCATC
>JAXEBI010000011.1:0-14542 GCA_034094155.1 Phocaeicola sp. | reverse complement strand
ATGTGGATGGATTTGTTTCTGAAAAGCCGCAGAAGCTACAAAAACATATCTCTGCATAAATCATATTTTTCCGATAGTAAACGTATAAATATGCTAAATATCTTTAACCATATTCAGTTTTCTTATTATAGCTCATGATATTGGCGGCTGTTTTCCTTAAAGAACCTGTTACTCCACTTAAGGTTGGCGGTATTCTTATGGGCTCGTCAGGAGCATTGGCTCTTATTCTCAGCAACAGCGAGGGCAATTCTGAAGGAGGAAGCATAATAGGCGACCTTCTGTGTGTTGGAGCTCAGATAAGTTTTGCATGTTATCTTACTATATTCAAGAAACTTATATCAAGATATTCTGTTATAACTCTTATGAAATGGATGTTCAGCTATGCTGCAATATGCTTTATTCCTTTTTCTTATAGAGATTTTGCCAATATGGATTTTTCATCATATCCGGCCGAAGTATGGTGGCAGGTAGGGTATGTAGTACTGTTTGGTACTTATTTTGCTTATATACTTATGCTTTTAGGACAGAAAACACTTAGACCTACCATTGTAAGTATGTATAACTATATGCAGCCTGTAGTAGGTTCGAGTGTTGCGGTATTTATGGGCATGGCAACTTTTGGTATAGTAAAGGCTGTTGCCGCTGTATTCATATTTGCCGGAGTGTATCTCGTTACACAGAGTAAGTCGAGGGCTGAAATGCTTTCCGGTAAACAGGATATTGATTAGTACTGCTAATATCGTTCTCGTAAACTGGTATAAACTGGTAATAAATGAAATCTAATTTTATAATTTAATTGATGTCGTCGGATAATATAAATAAAATAAAATCGCCGGTTCTGTATCTTCAGTATCAGTATGACATGCTGAAGATGGAATATGAATTCGAAAAGAAGCAATTCGAGCAGCAGACTGAGGTAATGGGAATAGGTAGAAAGGTAAAGCGCGGAATGTGCTGGTATCCCATAACATTAGGAAGAAGTTACTATAATGCCCTGAATCAGTTTGTTGTGGAAGTCTACAGACAGGAAGACAGGGAAATAGAACATCTGTTTGAGTACGGACGTCCTGTATGCTTCTTTACTCAGGATATGTCGGGCAAACTGACTTATATGAAGTTTGTGGCAACTGTAAATTATGTGGAAGAAGACCGTATGGTAGTAATTCTCCCCAATACGGATGCAATGATATCTCTTCAGGGAAAAGATTTTTTAGGCATACAGTTGTATTTTGATGAAACTTCATACAAGCTTATGTTCGAAGCCTTGAGGAATGTTATCAGTGCAAAGAATAACCGTCTTGCCGAATTGCGAGATATTTTTCACGGTCAGCAGCCAAGCTCAGAGTTTACATTTCATCCGGTACGTTTTCCGTGGCTCAACAAAACTCAGGAAGATGCCGTAAACAAGGTTCTTCATGCCAAGGATGTAGCTATAGTTCACGGACCTCCCGGAACAGGAAAGACTACTACACTTGTGGAGGCTATCTATGAAACACTTCACAGGGAAAATCAGGTTATGGTGTGTGCTCAAAGTAATATGGCAGTCGACTGGATTAGTGAGAAACTTGTAGACCGTGGCGTAAGTGTGCTCAGAATAGGAAATCCTTCGCGGGTAAACGATAAAATGCTTTCTTTTACATACGAGAGGAGGTTTGAGTCGCATCCTGACTATACACAGCTATGGAGCATAAGAAAAGCTATCAGAGACCTTTATTCTCAAAACAGAAAAGGGGCCGACAGGGAGAATATACGTCAGAAGATAAATTCTCTTAAAGACCGTGCTACAGAACTCGAGATACGTATAAATGAATCTTTGTTCTCTGAAGCGAGAGTTATTGCCTGTACGCTGGTGGGAAGTGCCAACCGTATACTTATAGGTCATAATTTTGGTACTCTTTTCATTGATGAGGCCGCTCAGGCGCTCGAAGCCGCATGCTGGATACCTATACGCAAGGCCGACAGGGTAATTTTGGCAGGCGACCACTGCCAGTTGCCTCCTACCATAAAAAGTCCGCTGGCACTGAAAGGGGGACTTGGAAATACTCTTATGCAGTGTGTGGTAGCAAATAAACCCGAAACTGTGTCTTTGCTTAAAGTGCAATACAGAATGAATAATGATATAATGCAGTTTTCGTCCGACTGGTTTTATGGAGGTATGTTGCAGTCGGCTCCAGAAGTAAAATACAGGAGCATACTCGACTATGATACTCCCATAACATGGATAAATACCGAAGGGATGGACTGCAATGAGGAGTTTATTGGTGAGAATTACGGTAGAATAAATAAACCTGAAGCCGAATTGTCGGTGGCAAAGCTAAAAGAGTACATCGAGAAAATAGGCCGCGAGCGTTTCCTTGACGAAAAGATTGATATAGGAATCATTTCCCCATACAAGGCACAAGTCCAGTATTTGCGTCAATTGCTTAAAAAGGATTCTTATTTCAAACCATACTGTCAGTACATAACAGTAAATACTGTAGATGGCTTTCAAGGTCAGGAAAGAGACGTGATACTTATAAGTCTTGTCCGCGCAAACGAAGAAGGACAGATAGGATTCCTTAATGACCTCCGGCGAATGAATGTTGCCATAACCCGTGCAAGGATGAAACTTATTATTCTGGGCGATGTTTCTACGCTTACCAGACATCCTTTTTATAAAAGGTTGTATAACTATGTCGAAAGTCTGAACTCATTTTGATAATACGTTATAAATCATTAAATTTGCAAGAGTATTTATCAATAATTTATTAATTATGTTCAACGACTTATTACAATCTTCTTATTTCTCTATTTTTCTGATCGTCGCTTTGGGCTTTATGCTTGGACGTATCAAGGTTAAGGGGTTATCTCTTGATGTATCAGCCGTGATTTTTATTGCTCTTGCTTTTGGGCATTGGGGTGTATCGATTCCTAAGGAATTGGGTAACTTTGGTTTGGTTCTGTTTATTTTTACTATTGGAATTCAGGCAGGACCAGGATTCTTTGATTCTTTCAGAACAAAGGGTAAAACCCTTATTCTGATAACTATTTTAATTATAGCTTCGGCTTGTCTCACTGCCTTAGGACTTAAGTATGCTTTCGGTATTGATACTCCGAGTGTCGTTGGACTTATTGCCGGTGCGCTGACCAGTACTCCTGGTCTTGCCGTAGCCATCGACAGTACACAGTCGCCTTTAGCTTCTATATCGTACGGTATAGCTTATCCGTTTGGGGTTATAGGTGTGATATTGTTTGTAAAACTTCTGCCAAAGTTGCTTCGTGTAGATTTGGATGAAGAGGCAAAGCGTCTTGAAAAGGAACGCAGAGGACAATATCCCGAACTGAATACTTGCATCTTTACGGTTACAAATGATAGTGTTTGTGGCCGTTCATTGGCCGAACTTAATATTCGTGCTATTACAGGCGCTGTTATTTCGCGTATTAAAACTGGTGGTGAGATAGTAATGCCTTCGGCCAACATGAAGCTTAAGAAGGGTGATGTTATACAGGGTGTAGGTAGTGAGGAGTCTCTTAATAATCTTGCTACCATGCTTGGTGAAAGGGAAGAGGGTGAGCTTCCTCTCATAAATAATCAGACAATAGAATCATTGCTTCTTACCAAGAAAGATATGATAAACAAGCAACTTGGTGATTTGAATCTGCAGCGCAATTTCGGATGTACAGTTACACGTATTCGCCGAAGCGGTATTGATTTGTCGCCTTCTCCTGAATTATCATTGAAATTCGGTGACAAGCTGATGATTGTTGGTGAGAAAGATGGTATTCAGGCTGTTGGCCGATTGCTGGGTAATGATGCCAAGAAACTTTCTGATACAGATTTCTTCCCTATAGCTATGGGTATAGTGTTGGGCGTTCTGTTCGGTAAGCTTAATATATCTTTCGGAAATGGTCTGTCATTCTCTCCGGGGCTTACTGGCGGTGTGCTTATGATGGCGCTGTTCCTTAGTGCAATAGGTAAAACCGGACCTATATTATGGTCAATGTCAGGACCGGCCAACCAGCTTTTGCGACAGTTGGGATTGTTGCTTTTCCTTGCTGAAGTCGGAACATCTGCTGGAAAGAATCTTGTATCAACATTCCAGGAAAGCGGTTTCCTTTTATTTGGCGTTGGCGCGGCAATAACAATTGTTCCTATGGTAATAGCGGCTTTGGTGGGACGTCTGGTTTTCAAAATCAGTATGTTGGACTTGCTGGGTACTATTACCGGTGGTATGACAAGTACTCCGGGACTTGCTGCTGCCGATTCTATGACCGACAGTAATATTCCTGGTGTGGCTTATGCTACTGTTTATCCTATAGCAATGGTGTTCCTGATTTTATTTATTCAGTTCATAGCTCTTATGGTATAAAACCAGAATAAAAAACGAATTAAAAATGCCTGTCTGTTTATTCAGTCTTATTGATGGACGAATAAAAACAGACAGGCATTTTTTTATAAAAGTTTATTGTTGATCTGTATTAAAATATTGTTGATATGATATATTTGTTAAACTTGAGTAGTTGAAGAGTTCTGTTTATTGTTTACATTTATATTGTACAGGTCGTATCCTGCAGGTCGCTGGAATATATCAATTCCGAAGTCTGATGCGGTAGCAAGAATATGCTCGAATATTTCAGATTGCAGTGATTCATACTGTACCCAGTCTGTAGTATCAGAGAAGCAATATATTTCTAAAGGCATACCTTCGGATGACGGTTGCAGCTGGCGTACCATAATCATAAGATCTTTTTTCACTTTTGGGTGATTGTTCAGATAAGAGAGGAGATATTCTCTGAAAACCGACAGATTTACCACTTTGTTTTCTGCCTTGTATTTATTCTTTTGAATATATCCTTTATCTACAAGATTATTTATTTCATTTTCTCTTATAAACCTTATGGTATTCATGTTTATGTTCAATGAACGCTTTATTCTTCGTCCGCCGCTTTCACGCATACCTCTCCAGTTCTGAAAAGAATCACTTACAAGTATGTATGGAGGAATGGTAGTTATGGTCTTGTCGAAATTCTGTACTTTTACTGTAGTAAGAGAAACTTCTACCACATATCCGTCGGCTCCGTATTTCGACATGGTAATCCAGTCTCCGGGACGGAGCATATCATTTGCTGAAAGTTGTACACCTGCTACCAGTCCCAACAGACTGTCTTTAAATATCAACATAAGTACTGCTGCAGATGCACCCAGTCCGGCCAGTATATTGGTTGGGTCCTGGTCTATAAGTATGCTTATAATAATAATGACACCTATTACTATAACTACAAGTTTAATCATCTGATATATTCCCTTAAGAGGTCTGTTTCTGAGCTTTTCATGTTCGCTCGAAATCTCGTAAAGAGAATTAAGGAAGGTTCCTATTAACAGTATTGAGACTATGTCGAGGTATATCAGACATACTTTATGCAGAAAGTTCAACAGTTGTGGCGTGTTGTTGAAAATAAAAGGCAGTAATATATATATTATGATAGGTGGAATCATCCGGCAGAAGCTGTTCATCATATCGTCATTAAACAGATAGTCATCCCATTTAGCCTTGGTGCTTGTGGTTATTCTCTTAATTAGCGGAATAACGAAGTGTCTGAATATCTTTGTACATATATATGCTACAAGTAATGTAATTACAGATAGGGTAATTTGTGTTGTGATGCTTAAGCCAGCCTTTTCTACACCTAAATTCTGTAGCAGAAGTTCTATCTCGCTGTTGATTGTATTACTGTTCATTATTTTTAGTTGGTTATATAACTTTTTCTGTTTGTATACTAATTATTATTCGTAATTATCTGATTAAATGTATAAACGGTATATTAAAAAGTAATGCAATATAAGTAATTTTCTACGATGTATGCAATATTATGGCTTTAAAAACTAACAATATTTAACCGATATGTAATCCTGTAGAAGTAGTATTTTTATATAATCTTATTAATCTTGGTATACTGGTATTTATAATGCATTATAAAAAAAGAAGAGGCCGGAATTTCCGGCCTCTTCTTTAATATAGAGTGTTATAACTGTTTCTAAAAAATTACTGCTTTGCAAGCAGTTTGTACAATTTGTTGTTTAGTGCCTGGCACATAACTCCGTTACCCATTGCATGATAACGTTTGATTTGATACTGTAATTTCAAAATTTCTTTAGCGTCTTTTTTCATAATTCATCGTGTTTTGCTTCCGCGTTTCGGAAGCGGTTATTATTTACTTTCTTATCACACTACAAAGATACGAATTATTTTTGATATAATGCTATAAAGCATAAAAAATCCTTTGTTTTTTTGTTTTTTTATCTTATTTGTAACACTTTTGAAATACTGATATTGCAAATAATAAGAATAAATATCGAAAATTAGTTCTCTTTCTGTCCTTTATTGCTCATATTTAACGTATTTGTGCACTTTTTATCCTCGTTTTCGTTTTGTAGTACGAATGCTTTGATTAATTTTGCCATCAGAAAATTACTAATACCAAAATATTTAATCTAATGAGTTTGAAAATTGTAGTATTGGCAAAACAAGTACCTGATACACGCTGTGTGGGGAAA
Organism: Phocaeicola sp.; assembly: GCA_034094155.1. Lineage (GTDB taxonomy): Bacteria > Bacteroidota > Bacteroidia > Bacteroidales > Bacteroidaceae > Phocaeicola. The sequence goes on along the minus strand of JAXEBI010000011.1, from coordinate 8,007 downwards.
GACGCCATGAACGCCGACGGAACAATTAACCGTGCGGCTCTTCCGGCAATCTTTAATCCGGAAGACTTGAACGCCTTGGAACAGGCTCTCAGACTGAAAGACACACATCCGGGTTCAACTGTCACAATGTTGACTATGGGTCCTGGTCGTGCCGCAGAAATTATTCGTGAAGGATTATACAGAGGTGCCGATAATGGTTATCTTCTTACAGACCGCGCATTTGCCGGTGCAGATACACTTGCTACTTCATACGCTCTTGCAACAGCTATCCGCAAGATTGGCGAGTATGATATTATTGTAGGTGGTCGTCAGGCTATCGATGGTGATACTGCTCAGGTTGGTCCTCAGGTGGCCGAAAAACTTGGATTGCCTCAGATTACATACGTAGAAGAAATCCAGGAAGTAAAAGACGGACGTATCCGTGTGAAACGTCATATCGATGGTGGTGTGGAAACAGTAGAAGGTCCGCTTCCTATCGTTCTTACAGTAAACGGAAGTGCGGCTCCTTGCCGTCCGCGCAATGCTAAGTTGGTTCAGAAATACAAACGTGCCCTCGGAGCTCAGGAAAAAGCTGCCATTACTAAAGATGGTGCAGAACTTCCATACGCTTCTCTTTATGAAAGCCGTCCTTATCTGAATATCACCGAATGGAGCGTTGCCGATGTGAATGGTGATACCAAGCAGTGTGGTCTCTCCGGTTCGCCTACTAAAGTGAAGAAGATTGAAAACATCATTTTCCAGGCTAAGGAAAGCAGAACCATTACCGGAAGCGATGCTGATATAGAAAACCTGATTGTTGAACTTTTGGCTAACCATACTATCGGATAAGACTATGAATAATGTATTTGTATATTGTGAGATGGAAGGCAAGCATGTTGCCGATGTAAGTCTCGAACTTCTAACAAAAGGTCGTAAGTTAGCCAATGAACTTGGTTGCCAGCTCGAAGCTATCTGTGCCGGAACCGACCTTGCTGATGTAGAAAAACAAGTGTTGCCATACGGAGTTGATTTCGTTCATGTATTCGATGCTCCGGGCTTGTTCCCATATACTTCACTTCCTCATACTTCTATTCTTGTAAACCTCTTCAAACAGGAGAAACCTCAGATCTGCCTTATGGGAGCTACTGTAATAGGACGCGATCTTGGTCCTCGTGTTTCTTCGGCTCTTACAAGTGGTCTTACTGCCGACTGTACACAACTTGAGATAGGTAGCCATGAAGACAAAAAGAATGGTGTGACTTACGAAAATCTGTTGTATCAGATTCGTCCTGCTTTCGGTGGAAATATCGTTGCTACTATCATTAACCCTGAACACCGTCCTCAGATGGCAACTGTTCGTGAAGGTGTGATGAAGAAAGAAATAGTAGACGAAAACTACAAGGGAGAAGTTGTACGTCACGATGTAGCTAAGTTTGTTCCTGAAACTGATTATGTGGTTAAGGTTATAGACCGCCATGTGGAAAAGGCCAAACATAATCTTAAAGGTGCTCCTATAGTTATTGCCGGAGGATACGGAATGGGTTCTAAAGAAGGATTCGACATGCTGTTCGAACTTGCCAAGGAATTACATGCAGAAGTTGGTGCCAGTCGTGCTGCTGTGGATGCAGGATTCTGCGAACACGACCGTCAGATAGGACAGACTGGTGTTACAGTACATCCTAAATTGTATATCGCATGTGGTATCTCAGGACAGATTCAGCATATAGCAGGTATGCAGGATGCCGGAATCATCATTTCTGTAAACAATGATGAGAATGCGCCTATCAATTCGATAGCCGACTATGTTATTAACGGAACAGTGGAAGAAGTGATTCCGAAAATGATTAAGTATTATAAAAAGAACAGTAAGTAATGGCAAACTTTTATACAGAACACCCGGAATTGCGTTTCCATCTTAATAATCCGCTGATGGAACGTATCTGCGAACTTAAGGAACGCAGTTATAGAGATAAAGATGAATTTGATTATGCACCACAGGATTTTGCTGATGCTATAGATTCATACGATAAAGTATTGGAAATTACAGGTGAAATAACCGGTGAAGTTATTGCTGCCAATGCAGAAGGAGTAGACGAGGAAGGTCCTCACTGCGCCAACGGACGTGTGGAGTATGCTTCTGGTACTAAAGATAATCTTGATGCTATGGTTAAGGCCGGTCTTAACGGTATGACTATGCCTCGCCGTTATGGTGGACTGAATTTCCCTATTACTCCTTATACTATGTGTGCCGAAATCGTGGCACAGGCTGATGCCGGTTTTGGTAATATCTGGTCTCTTCAGGACTGTATCGAAACTCTTTATGAATTTGGTAACGAAGACCAGCACAGCCGTTTTATTCCACGTATCTGCGCGGGCGAAACAATGTCTATGGACTTGACAGAACCTGATGCCGGATCTGACCTTCAGAGTGTAATGCTTAAGGCTACATACGATGAGGCAAACAATTGCTGGCGTCTGAATGGTGTTAAGCGTTTCATCACTAATGGTGATGCCAACTTGCATCTTGTGCTTGCACGTTCTGAAGAAGGTACACACGACGGACGTGGTCTTTCAATGTTTATTTACGACAAGAACGATGGTGGTGTGGATGTACGCCGTATAGAAAACAAACTTGGTATCCATGGTTCTCCAACATGCGAACTTGTTTACAAGAATGCCAAAGCAGAACTTTGCGGTGAACGTAAGCTTGGTCTTATCAAGTATGTGATGGCACTTATGAACGGTGCCCGTCTTGGAATTGCGGCTCAGTCTGTAGGTTTAAGCCAGGCTGCATACGATGAGGCTCTGGCATATGCAAAAGACCGTAAACAGTTTGGTAAGGCTATTATTGAGTTCCCTGCTGTATATGATATGCTTGCCACTATAAAGGCAAAACTCGATGCCGGCCGTGCACTTCTTTATCAGACTGCACGTTATGTGGATATTTACAAGGCTCTTGATGATATTGCCCGCGAACGCAAGCTTACTCCGGAAGAGCGTCAGGAACAGAAACGATATGCAAAACTGGCCGACAGCTTTACTCCTCTTGCAAAAGGTATGAATTCGGAATATGCCAACCAGAATGCATACGACTGTATACAGGTTCACGGAGGTTCAGGGTTCATGATGGAATATGCATGTCAGCGTATATATCGTGATGCACGTATCACAAGTATTTACGAAGGTACAACTCAGTTGCAGACTGTGGCTGCCATAAGATATGTTACAAATGGTGCCTATGCGGCTACTCTACATGAGTATGAGCTTATACCTTGTGCTCCTGAATTCGAAGGATACATGAACCGGATAAAGGATATGACGCGTAAGCTTGAGGCTTGCAACAATGCAGTGAAGGAAGCACAGAACCAGGAATTGCTTGATTTTGTTTCACGACGTCTGTATGAAATGGCAGCTGTGTGTGTGATGAGCCATCTGCTTCTGCAGGATGCAACCAAGGCTCCGGAACTCTTTGCTCAGTCGCTCAATGTGTATGTCAACTATGCGGAATCGGAAGTAGAAAAGCATTTCAACTTTATCCGTAAGTTCCAGGCTGAAGAATTGGAAAACTACCGTAAATAAAATAATGTTTCAAAGGAAAAACCTGATTGATTTTCGGGTTTTTCCTTTTTTTGTTTTTTAGGACTGTTTGTACTTACTTAGCTATATATTTAATATTAACGTAACTTTCTGTTATTCACATTGTAATAAGATGAATATATTTTTGCAGTGTCTTAAAAATCATAGGAGGACTAAATATGAACGATGTAAATTATGTAATAGAATGTTTGCCAGATGGTGAGTTCTATGCCTATTTATTGGATTATCATCAGTGTTGTGCATACGGAGAAACAGAAGAAGAGGCTATAGAGAATCTTCAGGAAGTTTCTTATGATTTCTTCAATGAAGTAAATTCAATGTACTCCATAGATGAAATGGCATGATATTATGCAAAAGTTATTTTATTAATAGCAGAAAATTTTAAGTAATAAAACACTCTCTTTCTTTCCGGGGGTCATGTCCGTGTGATGCAGACGTGGCTCTTTTTTATAGTAGGTATATTAAAAAAGAAAATGGCGGAATCTCTTGTATGTATCGTAGAGATTCCGCCATTATTTTGTTTTCTGTAATATACTTTCTGTAGCTGTGTTTTCTGTGATTATGTTTCTGTTTCTTTTTCTGTAACTTTTATATAAGTGACAGAGCTACAGTCTACCTGGTTTTATCTGATATGAACCTGTTTTATTTTGTACGGATTTTGTATCCGGCCATACCATAGTACAGGATAAACAGGAAGCAAGGAAGACACAACCAGTATGCCTGCTGAGGTCCTGTTATATCTTTAAGCCATCCGTACAGAGTAGGAATTACAGCACCACCAAACATGGCCATGATAAGAAGTGACGAACCGGCTTTTGTGAATTTGCCAAGGTCGGCCATTGCAAGAGGCCAAAGAGCAGGCCACATAAGTGAGCATCCCAAAGCCATAAAAGAGATGAAGTAGATTGAAATTTCTGCTGGAGTTAGTACAACGAGCAGTGAACCAATAATGGCAAGCCATGAACAGATTTTCAGAGCTGTAGCCTGACTCATGTATTTAGGTATGAAAATAATACCGCAGATATATCCTATTACAATACCTATAGGAGCAATCCATGCATAATTGGCAGCACCTTCAAGACCGAGCGAATTGGCATAGTCTACAAGTGTACCCAATGAAACTGTTTCTACACCCACATAAAGGAAAAGGGCAAGACATCCTAACAGCAAGTGAGGGAACTGGAATACAGAAGTTTTGTTGGCTGCATATGGGCAAGCTTCTGATTCTCCGTCTCCATCGTCTTCTCCGGCGGCTTTAACTTCTGGAAGTGGGGCAAAGAACGCCATTATGCCAAGAACTACAAAAGCTGCAATAATAATAAGGAAAGGTTTTTCGAGGTCGGCGATGCTTATAAGGCTTACATCCTTACCCAGAAGCCATACAATGAATATTGCAGGTATAGGCCATGCCATCTTGTTGCATATACCCATAATACTGATACGTTTTGCGGCACTTTCCAATGGACCGAGAATAGTGATATATGGGTTTACCGAAGCTTGCAGATAAGCATTTGCTGCACCGCTTACAAAAGAAGCGATAAGGAAAAGAGAGAAACTCTTCTGGTTAGCCGAAAGGATAAACAGATAGAATGCTGCGGCAAAAATAAAGAAAGACAAAGACATGGTCTTTTTATAGCCGATAGCTTTGATTGTCAGTCCGGCCGGATAACCGAACACAAGGAAAGGGATGAAGGTTGCAGCAATAATCAGGTACGATGCTGCATTTGAAATACCCAAAGATCCCTGTAGTACAGGAACAAGCAATGAGTTTATACCCAAAGCAAATCCAATAGCAAAGAACATTATTCCGATAAAAGCCAACGGAATAGCAAAGTTTTGTTTCTTCTGACTCATTTTTTTCAAGGTTTTTATAAATAAATAAGGTTATTAATAAATATTTGTTGCAAAAATAAGAATTTTAATGTATTTCATTAATAAAAAAGAGGTAAAAATACTTCTTGTTATCGAGTTTTTTCTATATAAAAAGATTTTATAGTTGTTAATTTCGAACTTTTTGTCTATTATTGTATCTTAAAATTAAAAAAATGAAGTAATGTTAATTGGGGTATGATGTTACTACATTTATGATTATAGAATTATAATTATTTAATAATATATTTGTTAGCTAAAAACTATTCTCAAACTAAAAAACAATTTTAAAATGTTACTTAATTTCCCGTTTCGACGCGCAATGTATTTTCACGTTAATGGTGGAATGCTCCTGATGTTTGCAGCAGCTCTTGCTCTTGTAGTGGCCAATTCTTCATGGAGTGAGGCTTATCAGGCCTTTTGGCAACACGAAATTATTTTAAAGATAGGCAATTTTAATGTTCTTAGTCATGGAGGGCATCCGCTTACACTGATGGCATTTATCAACGATGCACTGATGACTGTATTCTTTTTTGCTGTGGGACTTGAAATCAAGCGTGAAATATTGGTTGGAGAACTGTCTTCCTTCCGCAAGGCTCTTCTTCCTATTGTGGCCGCATGTGGAGGTATGATACTTCCTGTTCTTATTTTCTATTATCTTACTAAGGGAACAAGTGCCGAAGCAGGTCTTGCTATTCCTATGGCTACTGATATAGCTTTTTCTCTTGGAGTACTTAGTATGTTTGGCAAGAGAGTGCCTTTATCGCTCAAAGTGTTTCTTACCGCATTTGCTGTGGTCGATGATATTGGTGGGGTGTTGGTAATAGCGATTTTCTATACATCGCAGCTTAACAGTACATTTATTATGTATTCAATACTTGTCCTGATATTTCTCGTGGCTTGCAATCTGCTTAAGATTCATAATAAATGGCCTTATATAATTGGTGGATTCTTTATGTGGTACTGCTTCATGCAAAGTGGCATTCATGCTACTATATCTGGAGTTGTTGTGGCATTTACATTGCCTGCAACTCCCCGCGTTATGATAGGAAGCTATATACAGCGCATTCATGAGTGTATTGATACAATACCTGACAGTAATAAGCAGTGTATTATTCTTAGTCGCAAGCAGATAGAGGCACTTCATAATATAAAGTCTGCATCCGATAAAGTGGTGTCCCCCCTTCAGTTTTTGGAGGATTCTTTGAGTAGATGTGTTAATTACATTATTATGCCATTGTTTGCTTTTGCCAATGCCGGAGTTGTACTTACGGCTTCTCATGGTGGAATTGAGATAGGTCAGGTTACATGGGCGGTAATGCTTGGTCTTATAATAGGAAAGTTCTGTGGAATATATCTTTTTACTTGGCTTGTTGTAAGAATGGGATTTGCTTCACTTGGTGAAGGAATGACCTGGAAAAACCTTACAGGTATATGTATGCTTGGAGGTATAGGCTTTACTGTTTCTCTTTTTATTGCCAATCTGTCTTTTGCCGATAGTATACATCTTCTGAATGAGGCTAAAATGGGTGTATTGTTTGGGACTATTATTGCTGGTATTTTGGGATATTTCATTCTTTCATATACTTTGCCTAAGCGGGAAGATCCAATGGAGGCAGAATATCAGCCTTGATGTAGATTGATGTTTATTTGTTATATTTATCTGTTATATTTAATTCAGTTTTAATTGGTTTGCTTGTTATAAGCTTGTTATAAAATTGTCATAAACTTGTTATAAGTTTGTTATGTATAATATGCTGTATTTAAGCAACTTAATAATTACTGTTGAAAAACATATGTTTTCAAGGCCCTTGTCACAGTTGTGCCAAGGCCTCGTCACAGTTGTGCTTAGGTCTTGCCTCAGTTGTGCCGAGGGCTCGTCACATTAATGCCGAGGCCTTGGCATAGTTGTGTTAAGGCCTAATCACAACTGTGACAAGATTAAGATGTCAGTTAATTTTTCATCAAGGATATGTTTATTTATTATTATTCGTTGGAATTCTCTTGTTTTTATTATTTTTTTTGTTCATGTTTTGTTTTAGAAAAGTTGAATCTGTCTTTTCTATATATATTACGTATAATGATAAATTTAATGTGTTACGATGTTAGTTAGATTATAATAGCATAATCATAATAGCATAATCATTTTATATCGTTAAATTGTTAAAATGTTATATAGGTTCTATTGCTTCTATTTGTATGAAGCTTCATCGTATATATTTATATATAATAATGTGTAGTATTTAAATTGAGAAAATATGAAATAGATAATTTTATCTTTATAATATTCACTTAATCAGTAATTTAGGAAAAATATTATAAAAATATTGCAAAAAAGTGGGTCAAATGCTTGTGGAACCAAAAATAAGTCGTACCTTTGCATCCGCTTTCGAGAGGGAAAGACATTAGAGATTGAAATTCTGATAGCAAACCGGTAGGAAAAGGATAACAGATGTTGCTGCACTGAGTATCTTACCTTACATAACGTAAGGGAGCGAGAAAGGATAAGCCGTTTGTATCTTATGGTTGATTTGACTGCTTCGAAAAATTTTTCAAAAAAAA
>JAXEBI010000010.1:0-10883 GCA_034094155.1 Phocaeicola sp. | reverse complement strand
TTGTTTGCCGCACGCACATAATTCTTTAAAAGCAGAAAAAATCTGCCTGTAGTATTCTACTTTTCCCATATTTAAATTTTATGGCAAAGTTAGAAATACTACAGGCAGACTACAAGACGCTATCGCGGACGGTTATACTTAATAAGAATGCGGCCTCATTTTTTTTAAGTATATAACAAAAAAATCAGTGCATCCGTGACCTTTCACCAAAGATCACCGGACACACTGACTTCCAACAAGTTATTATAGATTATTATATATTACAATATATAGTTATTCAGAGAAATAGAACTGTTTGAAGTAAACTCTCTTCTCTTGTCCAGATTTATTTCTCAAACGCATGTTAGTAACCTTTCCTGCATTTGTTAAAGATCCGGCATTTTCCATTTCAACTTTATATTGAGTTTTACGTCCTGCAGGCAAAATCCTTACAGTCTGCCATGTCTTTCCTGAATCAGAACTTATCTCAAATTCAAAACCGCCAGATATTCCTTCGTTCAGTTCACCTAAGTCGAACACAACGTTCTTTATGCTGCGAGGATAATCCATTACAACCTCAACAAAGCCTCCATCCTGCCACAATATAACTTCATTTGAAGGAGATATATTACCTGTTTTACCCTTTCTGCGCACAGGCAACTGCGACAATTGTCTTACATTACTGTTTAATGAATACGGCATATACACAGCAACTGTAGCCAAATCGGTTCCATTCAATGAATTGTACTTTTCAGTCGATTTCTCAAAAAGAGCATAAAAACAAGGCAACAGATATTTGCTTCCAGTCTTCACTCCTGGCTGATAAGGATTCTGATTATATGTAGCATCTACCTCATACATCTGATTCTGAATAGACTTGGCATGCAAATAATACTTATAGAAGGCAGAATTACCGAAATTTCCGGAATTATCTGTTCCAGAACCATTAACACCCACACCGTCTTTATTTCCGCACAGTTTAATCATATTAAGGATATCTTTACCATACTCACCCAATAGTTTAAACTGTATAATCCACGGACGAACCTCATCAATAAACTCTCTACTTTCATTAGAAGACAAAAGCATGTCAGACGAGTAAATAATTTTTTCACACTCATCATAAACCTTCTGAAAGGCATCCTCGTCTATTTCACCAGAAGAGATATATTTGTTCTGCAAGGCTTCTATGTACGGCTTAAGTTCTACAGACTCGTCTCTTCTGAATCCATGACCATTCTCTCCAAGATCGGAATTATGCGAAGCAAACACCTTAAGATATTTACGGTTTGAAGGCATAAGGTCGGCCAAAGCCCTGTTCCATGACATACCACTATCGTAATCCTCAAGATTCCAAGAGTAATCGGCAACACTGTATAATGCTATCTTGGAAGCTTCAGGTCTTTCCATTGGATTTGAAACAAAAGCCGACAAATCATCCTTTATATCAAGTCCGTTACCATAAACTGGTCCCAAAAGCAAATGATCTCTTACATAATCAGATACAGGAAAGTTCCACCATATATAAGCTTTTCTTTTCAACAACGGATTAATAAAATCCATAGACTGCTTGTCAATACATGCTATCACTCTGTCGCCTGTCCACATTATCTCAATGCCATCATTAAGCTTATCGCCTAATGTAGTAAGATAACCGCCTTTTACATTCGACCATGATTTGTTGTATTCTGTAGGACACATCACAAGGGGAGCAACATCACCCTTAACCTTTACAAAATTTTCATCTATATAATTCAATAGTTCAGCCTGTTTTTCAGCCTTTGTACCCTCACCGGAAATGTCATCGAAGAAAACAGCAAATGCTCTTACGCCAAGCTGGTACATGTTTTCGAATTTCTTCATCAGCAAGTCTCTGTCCTCATCATTCCATTTTATATCCTGTCCCGGATGAATAGCCCAGTAGAATATCACTTCATTATCCTTTGCCTTATCAACAAGCCCCTTCAACTGTTTCGCTTCCTTTTCGGGATAAGGAATACGCCAGTTAGGTACACTGTGATATGGATCATCCTTCGGACCGTAAAGATATACATTCATCTTATTTCGGCCGTAGAATTCTATCTGTCGCAAACGTGCCTCATGGCTCCATGGGGTTCCATAAAAGCCTTCCACAACTCCACGGTAAGGTACATCCGGATAATCCTTAACTTCGCATAGAGGAAGTTTGTTTAATGTAAGTAGCTGAGACAATGTCTGAAGTCCGTAGTATAAACCTCTCTCATCATGTCCGGCCACAACAATCTGATTTTTTTCTATTTTCAGAAAATATCCTTCTTCTCTGTCAGGAATATTTTTAGAGAATTTTCTTATACCTTTATCACCTTTTATACCTGCATAAACCTTAAATTCAGCCTTGTCCGACTTACCCGGCATAATAGCTGAAAGAAGTTCACTTGAAGCCTTTGGCAAAGATTCGGCAGACACTAAAACATAATTCTGTGGCTTAGCAATAGAATCATTCCCAGAAATATAACTTTGCGGTGTTGGCTGTATTCTGAATGCAGACAAAGAATTAACATCCAGCTGAGAAGCGGAATTCGACATTGAATTAATATACGGCTGAGAATTAAGGCAAGGCAGAACTCCCAAATCAGACTGAACGGTTATACCATGTGAAGATAAAACTCCAAAAGAAAAGCAACATAAGGTACTTAGAAAAATTACTTTTTTTCTCATTTCTATAAATTAAGGTTAGATGTTAAAAAATTGCACAGAACAAAGGAACACAAAATCATTGTAAACAAAAAGAATAAAGACGTATATTTTAATATTTTACCATATATTTCACAATAATTCCCATGATAAAATACGTTTTTAAGAAACTATCTTCAAAAAAATAATGATATTTGTACCGTATTTTGTGATTATAATAAAATCTTATAAAGTATACGGTATTAATATTGGCAATATTAGTAGTAGCATAGATAATGTAATAACATAATAATATATGAACTATCAAGAAACATTAAACTATTTGTACAATAGTGCCCCATTGTTCCAGAATATCGGTCAGGGAGCATATAAGGAAGGTCTTGAAAACACACTGAAACTCGATGAATATTTTAAGAGTCCCCACAAGAAATTCAAAACTATACACATTGCAGGGACAAACGGTAAAGGCTCCTGCTCGCACACTATAGCCTCTATACTTCAGTCGGCAGGATATAAAACGGGGCTTTACACTTCACCTCACCTCATTGACTTCAGCGAAAGAATCAGGGTTAACGGAAAACCTATCGACCAACAGTTCGTAGTAGATTTTGTAAGAGAGCACAAGCATTTCTTCGAACCTCTTCACCCTTCTTTTTTCGAACTTACCACAGCCATGGCATTCCTTTATTTTGCAGAACAGCAGGTAGATGTTGCCGTTATTGAAGTCGGACTCGGAGGACGTCTTGACTGCACAAACATAATTACGCCCGACTTGAGCATTATAACCAACATCAGTTTTGACCATATACAGTTTCTTGGAAACACACTGGCAGACATAGCAAGAGAGAAGGCCGGCATAATAAAACATAACATTCCGGTGGTGATAGGTGAAACCACAGAAGAGACTTTACCGGTATTTCAGAATAAAGCCAATTCGGAAAGCGCTGATATAAGATTTGCAGAAAAAGAGAACCATATACTGAATGCAGAAAGGGATACAAGTACAGGAGGATACATATATCAGACAGACAGATACAAAGACCTGAAAGGAGAACTTGGTGGATTATGTCAGACAAAAAACACCAATACCATACTTACAGCCATTGAAGTACTTCTGGAAAAAGGATACAAGATAAGTGAAAACGATATAAGAAAAGGATTCGGAAAAGTGTGTGAACTAACAGGTCTGATGGGCAGATGGCAGAAAATAGAAAGTAATCCTACTATCATATGCGACACCGGGCACAACATAGGAGGCATAAAATATATAGCTGAGCAACTGTCTGAAATGAAATACACCAAACTGCATATCATAATGGGAATGGTAAACGACAAAGACATAAACGGGGTACTTGAACTTTTGCCTAAAAACGCAATCTATTACTTCACGCAAGCCTCGGTAAAGCGTGCGCTTCCCGCAGAAGAAGTAAAAAGACTGGCGAACATACATGGCTTGTCTGGCAAATCATATCCGTCGGTAGAAACAGCACTGGAAGAAGCTAAGAAAAAAGCTGAAAAAAATGACCTTATATTTATAGGTGGAAGCAGCTTTATAGTAGCCGACTTACTGACTTTTTATAAAAAACTGTCCTGATAAAATAGTTTTTATAAACATTCGATACGATTTAAATTTCTTTTTCAAGAAAAATGTTTGGGTAATTTAAATAAAATCTTTTTATTTGCATAAGAATTTAAGTAATGTGTAAATAAAAAGATTTTATAATATATGGACAACACATTTTATAATGAAAACAACTTGAGCGGACTAAAAAGAGCCGACTTCAAGAAAACAATCGATGGAAAAGAGACCGATTTGTTTATCCTCTCAAATGACAATGGAACAGAAATCGCAGTAACAAACTATGGCGGCGCAATTCTTACTATTATGATGCCAGACAAAAACGGAAAGCTGGCTAATGTAATCCAAGGTCATGATTCAATTGAAAAAGTAATAAACAGTCCCGAACCATTTCTCAGTACTCTTATAGGTAGACACGGAAACCGGATAGCAAACGGAAAGTTCTCACTCGACGGAAAAGAATACAGCCTTACTATCAATAACGGACCAAACTCTTTGCACGGAGGACCAACCGGATTTCATGCCAGAGTATGGGATGCTGAACAAACAAGCAAACAGAGTGTAACTCTACATTATCTTTCAGCCGACGGGGAAGAAGGTTTTCCAGGAAACCTTGATGTTAATGTTACTTATACTTTGACATCAGAAAATGAACTGGTTATTACCTACAACGCAAAAACAGATAAGAAAACTTTAGTGAATCTTACTCATCACGCATTCTTCAACCTTGCAGGAATTGCAAATCCTACACCAAAGGTTGACAATAATATCGTTACTATCAACGCTGATTTCTACACTCCTATAAGTGAGACACTGATACCTACAGGGGAAATAGCAAAAGTAGAAGGTACACCAATGGATTTCAGAAATCCACACACCATAGGATGCAGAGTTGATGACAAATTCCAACAACTTATTTATGGTAAAGGATATGACCACTGCTATGTTCTTAACAAGAACGAACAGGGACAACTTTCATTCGCAGCTAAATGTATAGAACCAGAAAGCGGAAGAACAATGGAAGTATATACAACCGAACCTGGAGTACAACTTTATACAGCCAACTGGCATAATGGTTTCGAAGGATATCACGGAGCTACATTCCCAGAAAGAAGTGCCATCTGCTTCGAAGCACAGCATTTCCCTGATACTCCAAACAAAGGTCACTTCCCATCGGTTGTGCTAAACCCGGGTGAAACATACAATCAAGTCACAATCTACAAGTTTGGGGTTGAAAAATAATATTATAATAGAAAAATCAGAAAAAAATAAATAATAAACCTAATAATCATTTTACTCTTAATCAAAAAATTATGAACCAACAAAAACAAAACGGTAATTTCATTGCAATTCTTACAATGTTCTTCCTTTTTGCAATGATTTCATTCGTTACTAATCTTGCCGCTCCATTCGGAACTATATGGAAAAATCAGTATGCAGGAGCCAATACCCTCGGGATGATGGGTAATATGATGAACTTCCTTGCTTACTTGTTTATGGGTATTCCTGCCGGTAATATGCTTGTTAAAATCGGTTATAAGAAAACAGCTCTTACTGCCATCGCAATCGGTTTCATCGGTTTGCTTATACAGTATTGCTCAAGTATTTTCGGTGCAGATGCAAGTGTATTCTCAGCCGGAGGATATGTAATCAAACTTAACTTTATAATTTACCTTCTTGGAGCATTCATCTGCGGTTTTTGCGTATGTATGCTTAACACTGTAGTAAACCCTATGCTTAATCTGTTAGGTGGTGGTGGTAACAAAGGTAACCAGCTTATACAGACTGGTGGTGCATTGAACTCACTTTCAGGTACTCTTACTCCTCTTTTTGTGGGTGTACTTATTGGTACTGTAACTGAAGATACAGCAATGTCCGACGTTTCACCTCTATTGTTCATCGCAATGGGTGTATTTGCGTTTACATTCATCGTTATTTCTTTTGTGACTATCCCAGAACCTCACATGAGAAAGTCTAACGTAAAAGCTGAAAAATTTGCTCATAGTCCATGGAGTTTCCGTCATACTGTATTAGGTGTAATCGGTATCTTTATTTATGTAGGTATCGAAATCGGTATACCTGGAACTTTGAACTTCTACTTGGCCGACCCATCAGAAAAAGGTGCCGGAATTCTTACTAATGGTGCAGCTATCGGTGGTGCTATTGTAGCCATCTACTGGTTACTTATGCTTATCGGACGTCTTACAAGTAGCGTTATCAGTGGCAAGGTATCAACAAGAGCACAGCTTATTACAGTATCTACTGTAGCTATAATCCTTACAGTTGGTGCTATCCTTATCCCAAAATCAGTTGGCATAAATGTTCCTACTTTCGTTTACGACCCAGTTTCAAAAACTACTGAAACTCTTACCAACGCTGGTATTCCAGAAGAAGCTGTAGCAGCTTTTATCGCCAATCCTTCGGAAGAAGCTTTGAGCGCACACTCTGCAGCTCTTGAATCTGCAAAACTTAAACCAGCTGATATTATGGGTTCTTTAGCTACTCCAAAAGTACCTGTAAGTGCATTGTTATTGGTTCTTTGCGGATTGTGTACTTCTATCATGTGGGGTGGTATTTTCAACCTTGCAGTTGAAGGTTTAGGCAAATATACAGCTCAGGCATCAGGTATATTCATGATGATGGTTGTGGGTGGTGGTATCCTTCCGCTTGTACAGCAGTTCATCTCAGATGAAGTAGGATATATGGCAAGCTACTGGCTGATTGTAGCAATGTTTGCTTATCAGTTGTTCTACGGATTGGTTGGATGCAAGAACGTCAACAAAGATATTCCTGTAGAATAATTTTTCCAAAGACATTTTTTTCTGAATATTCGTGCTGAATATTGCCGGCCGAGAAAATACATTTGTATTTAATGTATTAATACCATACGGCAAACATATACAGAATAAGACATTAAAAAATTAATAAAATAAATAAGATTCAGGGTTCTAAACAGGCCCTGAATATTTTGACATTAACCTTTAAATAATTATAATTATGGACATAGAATTTGTAAGAAGCCGCTTTATTAAACATTTCGATGGTACAACCGGTTCAATTTATGCATCACCGGGACGTATTAATTTGATTGGTGAACATACCGACTATAACGGTGGTTTTGTATTCCCTGGCGCTGTAGACAAAGGAATGTTGGCTGAAATCAAGCCAAACGGTACAAATAAAGTTTGCGCTTATTCTATCGACTTGAAAGATTACGTAGAATTTGGATTGAATGAAGAAGATGCTCCATCAGCAAGTTGGGCTCGCTATATATTTGGTGTTTGCCGCGAAATGATCAAACGCGGTGTTGATGTAAAAGGATTCAACACAGCTTTTGCAGGTGATGTACCTCTCGGTGCCGGAATGTCATCTTCAGCAGCATTGGAATCTACATATGCTTTTGCATTGAATGATTTGTTCGGTGAAAACAAAATAGATAAATTCGAACTTGCAAAAGTTGGACAGGCTACAGAACACAATTATTGTGGAGTTAACTGCGGTATCATGGACCAGTTTGCTTCTGTATTCGGTAAAGAAGGTAGCTTAATGCGTCTTGACTGCCGTTCTTTGGAATATCAGTATTTCCCATTCAAACCAGAAGGATACAGACTTGTTCTTGTTGACTCTGTAGTAAAACATGAACTTGCTTCTTCTGCATACAACAAGCGTCGTCAGAGTTGCGAAAATGTAGTAAAAGAAATCAAGAAAACACACCCAGAAGTAGAATTCTTGCGCGACTGTACAATGGATATGCTCAATGCCGTTAAAGAAAACGTATCTGAAGAAGACTACAAACGTGCAGAATATGTTATTGAAGAAATCCAAAGAGTACTTGATGTTTGCGATGCTTTAGAAAAAGGTGACTACGAAACTGTTGGCCAGAAGATGTATGAAACTCACCATGGCATGAGCAAGCTTTATGAAGTAAGCTGCGAAGAACTTGATTTCTTGAATGACGTTGCATTCGACTGTGGTGTTACAGGTTCACGCGTTATGGGTGGTGGCTTCGGTGGTTGTACTATCAACCTTGTGAAGAACGAACTTTACGAAACATTCATCACTACTGCTAAAGAAAGATTCAAAGAAAAATTTGGCCGCAGTCCTAAAGTTTATGATGTAGTTATCGGTAACGGTTCTCGTAAGATCTGCTAATAGTAATAATTTGAAATAAATTATTATACTGACGAATAACTTATACAAGAATAAAAAAAGCTGTGATTTATTTCACAGCTTTTTTTATTCCATATATATTGCGTATAAGATATTGTATATAATGTATATAAGAATATCTCTCAGTTCATTTACAGTTCAAACTTATTTATTTACACTCTCCAGTTTTCTTGCAAAGATAGTTACCAAGAATGATACCATTGTAAGACCTGTTCCTACGATTACTACACCCTCCCACTGCATCCAATGCCAGAATGTACCGGCAAGAAATGTTCCGAGTGAACCTCCGAGAAAATAGGTTGTCATAAATATAGTATTCACTCTGTTTGATGCCGACGGCAAAGAAGTAAGTACAAAAGTCTGGTTACTGAGCTGAATACATTGCATTCCTATATCAATCAATATTATTCCTGTTATAAACCCTATATAAGTATTCTGAAACTCATACATAATAAACCAAGCGGCAAAGATCAGAATACAACCGGCATAGTTAAGCTTGCGTACTCCAAACACATTTACATATCTTCCCACTACAGATGCAGTCAAAGCACCAGCCACACCACACAGTCCAAGCATTCCTATTATATTATTACCGGCATAGAAAGGTGCACCACTCAACTTGAAGGCAAGACATGCCCACAATGCAAGAAAGCTTCCAAAACATAATCCGGCCCTTAAAGAAGCAAGTCTAATATGAGGATTATCTCTGAAAATAGTCCATACAGAAATCATCAGACTGCTGTACTTCCCCTTATAATTGACATTCATAACCGGCAGGCAGCGGGCAACAATTATTATACATACTATCATTATCAATGAAGCTATAAGATACATGGTACGCCATCCCCAATACTCACCTACTATACCACTGATGACCCTCGAACCAAGTATTCCTGTAAGAAGTCCACTTACAATCACCCCTACGTTCTTCGATTTATCTTCTGGCTTTGAGAATTGTGATGCGATAGGAATGAAAATCTGTGGCATTACAGAACAAACACCTGTAACCAAAGACGAAAGTAATACCAACTTTATATCATGCAGCATTGCAATGCTGAGCATCGACAAAGACAAGAGTATAAAATTGACTATTATAATCTTTTTCCTCTGATACAAGTCGCCTAAAGGAATGATAAACAACAATCCCAAAGCGTAACCTATCTGGGTCACCATAGGAATAAGATTTGCAGTAAACTCACTAACATTCAGGTCGGCGCTTATCTGATTAAGCAACGGCTGATTGTAATACAAATTGGCAACAGCAAGTCCTGCTATTGCAGCCAAAGTCCATAATAATGACTTTGGAATACCATTATTTTCAATTAAAGTCTGTTTCATGCGGCAAACTTAATCATAATATAATATATATGAAAAGAAATATACCCAATAATAGACATTATTACTTAAATAATAACATTAAAGAAGCAAATAAAGATGTATATTTACGCAACTTTTAAACTAATTTGAAATGACAAACAATATCCTAAAAATCTTTGTATCTGCATTACTGTTGGTCCTATGTACAGGAATCAATGCAGCAAGAATTGATACTCTCCGGGTAGAGAGTGCCAAAATGAACAGAAAAATTGAAGTAATAGTAATTGTACCCGACAAGGCCATAGAAGGTATCGAATGCCCTGTGCTTTATCTGCTGCACGGATATGGAGGAAATGCAAGAACATGGTTAGGCATTAAGCCTGAACTTCCACAAATGGCCGACAGAGATGGTATAATAGTAGTATGTCCTGACGGAGAAAACAGCTGGTACTGGGATAGTCCTAATGTAAAAGACAGCCAGTTTGAGACCTTTGTTTCGAAAGAACTGACAAGTTATATTGATTCTCACTATAACAGTATAAAAGACCGTTGCGGAAGAGCTGTTACAGGTCTGAGTATGGGAGGACATGGAGGTCTATGGCTCTCCATAAGAAATAAAGATATCTTTGGTGCTGGAGGAAGTACAAGTGGCGGAGTAGATATTCGTCCTTTCCCGAAAAGTTGGGAAATGAGCAAACAGTTAGGAGATTTGGAGAAAAATAAAGATACATGGAACAAGCATACAGTAATTACACAACTTGATAAAATAAAAAACGGTGATTTAGCAATTGTATTTGACTGCGGAACGGATGATTTCTTTTTTGAAGTAAACAATAACCTGCATACAGAGCTACTTAAAAGAGGAATATTTCATGATTATATAGTAAGACCAGGAAAACATAACGGCACATACTGGAATAACTCTATCGACTACCAATGGGTATTTTTCTGTAAATTCTTCAATGGATACAGAAGCAAACTCAACTGATACCAGTGAAAACAACATATAACAATACAATTAAACTATTAATTTGAATCAGTAGTTGAAAATAAGGTATAAAAATGCGATGGCAACCTTTCCCATCGTATGAATTAGCAGTCCGCAAGTAGAGCGGCACTTTGAAGCTCTTTGAATATTTGTTTTTTCGTTCATCCAACTGAAGAG
>JAXEBI010000009.1:0-30800 GCA_034094155.1 Phocaeicola sp. | reverse complement strand
GTGCGCTCACAAGTACTTTGTTACTTAACATTATAATCCAATATTCTGTTTAAACCTTTCAATACTAAAAATCTGTCTGCAAATATGATACTTTTTAAGTTTGTATCAAAAGAAAATTTATCTCCTCCAGTTAAAAAAACTAAAAGGTCGGGATATTTCTTTTGCATTTGGGATATATATCCTGCTATTTCAAATTCTATACCTTTAATTACTCCTGTTCGTATGGCTGTTTCGGTGTTAAATCCGAATTCGGGAGTTTCTCCATTCTTTTCTATTAAAGGCAACTTGTCGCAACATGCACTTAAAGCCTTAAAGCGAGTGTATATTCCCGGAGATATGTTACCTCCCCAATATTGGGCTTTCTCGTCAATAAACTCGAATGTAAGAGCCGTACCTGCATCAATAACCAGAAGATTTCTTTGGGGCTTGATGTAGTTGGCTCCAACCACTGCAGCCAGTCTGTCCATTCCCAGTGTTTCCGGCGTTTTGTAGTTGTTGGTTACTGGGACCGGTGTCTTGTAGTTCAATTCCAGTACAGGAAATGTTACTGCAGCCAATTGCCTTTTTATCGTGTTGCTTAAAGTTATAACCGAAGCTATGATACATCTGTCTATTTTATATTTATTACAAAGTATCCTCATGCAGTCCAACGAATGGTTTGAACCTCGTAAAACTTCAATGAGTTCATCACCGTCGAAAACTGCCAGTTTAGCAACAGTATTACCGATATCAATAATTAAATTCACGTTCTCTTTCTTTTATCCTCTGCAAAGTAAACGAAAAAATGGATAAATACAGCAATAAAATCGATGATTTGTTTCTACTTTATAGATAATTAGCCTTATTTTTGCGCTGTAAACTATAATTTGTACATCTCAAAATGAATTTTATGAATAATCTGAAACTGATTTTTATTGGTTTGTTGCTTCTTTTGTCATGCAAAATATATTCGCAGCGTAATGACAGTATCCAGTTCAGTCTTCTTACTTGTGAACCTGGTACCGAGATTTATTCTCTTTTCGGGCATACAGCCATAAGATATCAGAATTTTACCCGAAATACAGATATAGTATTCAATTATGGCATGTTCAGCTTTTCCACACCTAATTTTATTTATCGTTTTGTGAAAGGTGAGACCGACTATCAGCTTGGAATAAACCGGTTCAATTCTTTTGAGGCCGAATATGCTTTGAGGGGGTCTTCTGTGCACCAGCAGGTACTGAACCTTACAACCGATGAGAAACTTCGTCTTCAGGATTTGCTTTTCACCAACTATCAGCCGGAGAACAGGGTGTACAGATATAATTATTTCTATGACAACTGTACCACTCGTGCCCGTGACCAGATAGAAAAATGTATTGACGGAACAGTAGAGTATCCCGAAGCCGAGCCTGGAAAGACTTTCAGAAGTATTGTTCATGAATTTACCCGCGGGTTCGATTGGGAGGAATTCGGCATAGACCTTTGTCTGGGTGCCGAAGCTGATTCGGAGATTGGTATCCGACAGCAGATGTTTTCACCTTTTTATATGCATGATTTTGCTTCGAAGGCTTACATTGTATCTTCCGATGGCAGCAAGCGTCCACTTGTATTGAAGGAAGAGCTTATAGTAGACGCCGGGAAAACAGAGGCAGAACCCGGGTTCCCGCTTTCGCCTATGGCATGCTCTTTAATATTTCTTTTACTTAACGTGATTATTGGATTCCTGCAGTATTCAAAACGGAAATTATATTGGGGATGGGATATTGTTTTATATATGTCGCAAGGAATTGCAGGATGTATCATAGCTTTCCTGTTTTTTGTGTCAACTCATCCTACGGTAGGGTCTAACTGGTTGCTTATTTTGTTTAATCCTATTCCGCTTTTGTACTTGCCTTTTATGCTTTATCGTACCCTTACACGTAAAAAAGATCCTTATTATGTAATAAATATAGCCTATTTAACATTTTTTATAGCTTTAATTCCATTTATACCGCAAGAAATTAATTTATCGGTATTACCTTTGGCCCTTGGTTTGTTGGTCAACTCTGCAAGCCACTTTTTAGTAATAAAAAATAGAACATGAAAGAACGTATACTAACATCCTTAATTACTGCCATCGTTATATCCGGATTACAGGCTCAGAATGTACCGGCTGCACCTAAATTAGTGATAGGACTTACTATCGACCAATTGCGTACAGATTATATCGAGGCTTTCTCCGCTATGTATGGCGAAAGAGGCTTTAAACGCCTATTCAAGGAAGGACGTGTGTATATTAATGCGGAGTATGATTTCGTAGCTCCCGACCAGGCTTCATCCGTAGCTTCGATTTATTCTGGTACTACCCCATATTATAATGGTATAGTAGGTAATCACTGGATGGACAGAGCCACTCTTTGTGTGAAGAAATGTGTCGATGACAAGTCTTTCATGGGAATATATACATCAGAAAGTACTTCTCCACAAAACCTTATTGTTTCCAATCTTTCGGACGAACTGATGGTTGCCACTAATGGCAGTTCGGAAGTATATTCCATTGCACCGACCCGTGAAATGGCTATAATGGCTGCCGGACATGCTGCAAAAGGAGCATTCTGGCTGAACGATGAGACCGGTAAATGGAGTGGTACAACATATTATGGTTCTTTTCCTGAATGGGTAACCGGATTCAACGACAGAAATGGCCTTGATTTCAGAATAGATCAGATAACATGGCTTCCATATCTCCCGGTTACTGCATATAAATATATCACAACCGAAACAAAACAACTCACATTCAAACACAATTTTAATGATGAGCGTTTTGAAAAGTTCAAAAGATTCAAAACAAGCCCTTATGTAAACGATGAAGTCAACAAGTTAGTTGGCGCTTTTCTGAATTCTACTACTATCGGACTTGATGAGACCCCAGATTTGCTGTCATTGGGCTATTATGCCGGTAATTATGCCGGGAAACCCGATTCTGAGTATCCTATGGAGATTCAGGATACATACGTACGTCTCGACAATTCTCTTGGTGACTTGCTTGAAATGGTAGACAAGAAAGTTGGGCTTAACAATACTCTTATTTTTATTACATCAACCGGTTATCGTGCTCCTCAGCCAGCCGATCCTCCTGCATATCGTATACCTTCGGGAGAGTTTCATCTCAACAGATGTTCTGCTCTCTTGAATATGTATCTCATGGCTATATACGGACAGGGGCAATATGTAGATACATATTACGGAAATCAGATTTATCTCAACCATAAGCTTATAGAAGATAAAAAGTTGAATATAACTGAAGTACTGACACGCTCGTCTGAATTTATAGTCCAGATGAGTGGCGTACGTTCTGCATATTCTTCACAGAGATTGCTTCTTGGAGCATGGAATCCTAAAATAGATAAAATTAAAAATGCATATTATCAGAAGTGCTCGGGAGATATTTATGTAGATATTCTTCCGGGATGGACCGTTGTGGATGATTATACAAAGACATCGCACGTGGTTCGAGAAGCATACTCTTCCGTACCTCTATTCTTCTTTGGATATAATATAAAACCGGAAATTCTATATACTCCAACTAAAGTGACTGCTGTGGCTCCTACAGTGGCTCACTGCATGCGTATTCGTGCACCAAATGCTTGCACAACTGCTCCTCTTACCGGTATACGCAAATAAATTGCCGGTTATTTAGCCTGTTTTACTGGCTTTTTGACTATCTTTGTGCGCCATAATAGCTATTTGTGTAGTAATTATTGTAATTTCATTATATAGTTTTATGGCCATTCTATAAATTTTATACACTTTTTGAAATAATAAAAACAACAATACATAATGGGATTTAATGAATTTATAAGCAAGTTGTTCGGGAACAAGGCTTCTCGTGACATGAAGGAAATTCAGCCATGGGTAGAAAAAGTTAAAGCTGCATACCCTGAAATTGAGAAGCTGACTGATGATGAATTGCGTGCCAAAACAGAAGAATTGAAGAAATATATCAAGGATTCTGCTGTAGAGGAAAACAAGAAAATCGAAGAGCTTAAGGCTACTATCGAATCGACTGACATCGAAAAGCGTGAACCTATTTTCGCTCAGATTGACAAGCTTGAAAAAGAAGTGCTCGACAAATACGAAAAAGCTCTTACAGATGTACTTCCTGTAGCTTTTGCTATCGTTAAGAGTACTGCACGCCGTTTTTCAGAAAATGAGGAAATTGTTGTTACAGCTTCCGAACTTGACCGTGAGCTTGCTGCCATGGGAAAAGACTTCGTTCGCATAGAAGGCGATAAAGCTATCTGGAAAAATCACTGGAAAGCCGGTGGTAATGATATGAAGTGGTGTATGGTTCACTACGACGTACAGTTGTTCGGTGGTGTTGTTCTTCACCAAGGTAAGATTGCCGAAATGGCAACAGGTGAAGGTAAGACTCTTGTAGCTACCTTACCGGTATTCTTGAATGCCCTTACAGGTAATGGTGTTCATGTCGTAACAGTGAACGATTACCTTGCAAAACGTGACTCTGAATGGATGGGTCCTCTTTATATGTTCCATGGTTTGCGTGTGGATTGTATCGACAAGCACCAGCCAAACTCTGCAGCTCGTCGCCGTGCTTATATGGCCGATATCACTTTCGGTACAAACAATGAGTTCGGTTTCGACTATTTGCGTGACAATATGGCCAACAGTCCTAAGGACCTTGTACAGCGCAAACATAACTATGCCATTGTCGATGAGGTTGACTCTGTACTTATTGACGATGCCCGTACTCCTCTTATTATATCAGGTCCTGTTCCAAAAGGCGACCAGCAGTTGTTCGAAGTGCTTCGTCCATTGGTAGAACGTCTTGTTGAGGCTCAGCGCAGACTCGCAACTCAGTATCTTGCCGATGCAAAACGTCTTATCGCTTCCGATAAGAAAGAAGATGTTGAAGCTGGTTTCTTGTCTCTTTTCCGTAGCCATAAGGCTTTGCCTAAGAACAAACCTCTTATCAAGTTCCTTAGTGAACCGGGTATTAAGGCTGGCTTGCTTAAGACTGAGGCTATCTATATGGAAGCCAACAACAAGCGTATGCCTGAAGCTGTAGAACCTCTTTACTTCGTTATTGACGAAAAGATGAAGAGTGCCGACCTGACAGATAAAGGTGTGGAACTTATCACAGGTAACTCTCAGGACCCTACATTGTTTATTCTTCCTGATATCGCGGCTCAGTTGTCTGAACTTGAAAACGAAACTTCACTAAGCGATGAAGAAAAGTTGGCAAAGAAAGACGAACTTATGACTAATTATGCTATTAAGGCTGAGCGTGTACATACCATCAATCAGTTGCTTAAGGCTTATACAATGTTCGAAAAAGATACAGACTATGTAGTAATGGACGGACAGGTTAAGATTGTCGATGAGCAGACCGGACGTATTATGGACGGACGCCGTTGGAGCGATGGTTTGCATCAGGCTGTAGAAGCTAAGGAAGGTGTTAAGGTTGAAGCCGCAACCCAGACATTTGCTACAATTACCCTTCAGAACTATTTCCGTATGTATCACAAGTTGTCTGGTATGACCGGTACAGCAGAAACTGAAGCAGGTGAGTTCTGGGATATCTATAAACTTGATGTTGTGGCTATTCCTACAAACCGCCCTATAGCACGTAAGGATATGAACGACCGTGTTTACAAGACTAAACGCGAAAAGTATAAAGCAGTTATCGAAGAGGTTGAAAAGATGGTTAAGGCCGGCCGTCCTGTATTGGTTGGTACAACTTCTGTAGAAATCTCTGAAATGTTGAGTAAGATGCTTACTCTTCGTAAGATACCTCACAATGTACTTAATGCCAAGCTTCACCAGAAGGAAGCTGACATTGTAGCTAAGGCTGGTCTTGCAAGTACAGTGACAATTGCTACCAACATGGCAGGTCGTGGTACCGATATCAAGTTGAGTGATGAAATCAAGGCTGCCGGAGGTTTGGCAATCATTGGTACAGAGCGTCATGAATCACGTCGTGTAGACCGTCAGTTGCGTGGTCGTGCAGGACGTCAGGGAGATCCGGGTTCATCTGTATTCTTTGTATCCCTTGAAGACGATTTGATGCGTCTGTTCTCATCCGACCGTATTGCATCTGTAATGGACAAGCTCGGATTCAAGGAAGGAGAAATGATTGAGCACAAGATGATTTCAAATTCTATTGAGCGCGCACAGAAGAAAGTAGAAGAAAACAACTTCGGTATCCGTAAGCGTTTGCTTGAATACGATGATGTAATGAACAAACAGCGTACAGTGGTTTACACTAAGCGTCGTCACGCGCTGATGGGAGAACGTATCGGTATGGATATCGTAAATATGATATGGGAACGTTGTGCTAATGCTGTAGAACAGCCAACTTATGCCGACGCAAAGATGGAAATTCTTCAGACTATGGCTATGGATGCTCCATTTACAGAAGACGAATTCAACTCAAAGAGTAAGGATGCTCTTGCGGAAAAGACATTTGATGAAGCTATGATTCTCTTCAAGCGTAAGACAGAACGTATGGCTCAGGTTGCCAATCCGGTTATCAAGTCGGTTTACGAAAATCAGGGAAATATGTACGAAAACATTATGATACCTATTACAGACGGTAAACGTATGTATAACGTATCAGTCAATCTGAAAGCTGCGTACGAGTCAGAATCTAAGGAGATTGTAAAGGCCTTCGAAAAGGCAATCCTTCTTCACACTATTGATGAAGCTTGGAAGGAAAATCTTCGTGAACTTGACGAGTTGAAACATTCTGTACAGAATGCAAGCTACGAACAGAAAGATCCACTGTTGATATTCAAGTTGGAATCAGTGAAACTGTTCGATAATATGGTTGCAAAGATCAATAACAATACTATCTCAGTATTGATGCGCGGCCAGATTCCTGTACAGGAACCTGCTGAAGATTCTGCAAAATAATATTGTGATATATTCTTAATATATATGATATTAGTATAAGGCTGTTTCCGTAATGGAGGCAGCCTTATTTTCTTTCTATTTACAAATACTTTATAGGAAATTTTAAATAAGTTCAAACTTCATTTTGAATGGAAAAATATTAATTTTGCTACATAAAACTAATACGATTGTTTTACGGTTCAAAAAATAATATTAAATGAAGAAGTATACTTTGTTTCTGATAGCACTGGCAGGCGTGTTTTTTGTGTCATGCAGCTCCTTGCGCACAATATCCTACGATCAGTTATGTCCTGCACAGGTCAGTTTCCCTTATCAGATAGGAACTGTCGGTATAGTAAATAATACTCCATCACGTCCTGTTCCAAAGGATAATATTCTTACTTTAGGTCATCTTGAAGGAGAAGGAAAGTCGGCTACAGAAAATCTGGCAGGCATGATAGCCGACAGTAAGTATTTCAATCAGGTTATAATTTGCGATTCGGCACTACAGTCGAAAGGAGAAACAGAGCCTCTTACTCAGTTGCAAGTACAGGAACTTACTTCAATGCTTGGTGTCGACATGCTTATATCATTCGAAAGACTGTTGATGGATGTACAGAAAAAAGAGTATCAGCAACCGGGATGGGGAGTATCTATACCTGTAATACAAGTAAGTCTTACACCTGTGGTACGATTCTATGTGCCCGAAAGAAGTCAGCCGTTAATGACTTTAAGCCAAACAGACACAATTTATTTTGATTCGAGTGTTAGAATATCCGAGAAATCACTGATGGAAGAAGCATCCCATTATGCATCACAGGTAATGTCGGACAAGATAGTACCATACTGGGAACAGGCCCAACGTCTGTATTTCGACGGAGGATGTGTTGAGATGCGTGATGCCGGTGTATATGTAAGAGAAGGCAACTGGACTGAAGCACGTAAGTTATGGATTTCATTATACGAGCGTTTAAAAAAAGGAAATACAAAATTCAAGGCAGCTTTCAATATAGCCTTGTCGTATGAGATGATTGGCGATATGAACAATGCCGAAGAATGGTTGAAGAAATCCTCCAACTATGTTTCACCGAAAAGTCAGGAGGAAGATGTCCTTAAATTTTATATATCACAGTTCAACGAAAGGAAGTCTGTATACAGCAAACTCAACATACAGATGAAGCGTTTTGACGGTAATTCGTAGTGTCTGTTTATTGTCTGTAATCACACTTTTCTGTTAAATATTACTTTGCAGATAATTATTTAGTCCTAATGAACATAATTTCTTGTCATAATGTTTTGACAGATTGATTTTTTTAGTAATTTTGAGGTACTAAAAAGTAATTATGCCTATGAAAATTAGTGAAAAAACACGTACTGCTATATCTTCAACTATAAAGGAAGCTGTATGCAGATATGTTCCGGGTGAAGAAAACTCGGTTGTTACAGACATTCATCTGCAGCCAAAGCAAGATAGTGGAGAGCTCATTGTCTTTAATGATGACGATGAAGAATTGGCACGTACCATAATTGACGAATGGATAGATGACGAATCGGAAGATTTCTTCAAGGAAGTGGAACCGGTTCTTCGTGCCGAAATAGCAGCACTTAATGACCAGGGTTATTTTGACAAGTTATCTCTTGTAAAACCATATTCTTTTGTTTTGGTAGATGAAGACAAAGAAACCGTGGCAGAGCTTATGCTGAAAGACGATGAAGATACATTGCTTCTCGATGATGAACTGCTGAAGGGACTTGATGAGGAACTTGATGCGTTTTTAAAGGATTTGCTCGAAAAGTAATTAATATTTTAAGATATCCGGCCGGTAGAGAAGTATTCCATATACTTTTCTTCCGGTTTTTTTGTTTTTTGGCTGTTGCCATAGCTTTCACTACAGTCTTATATTATCTGCTATGGCCATTATATACTTTAAATAAGATAAAATATTGATATGATACTATGGGAGAACGAATAATATTCAGAAAGAACGACCATTTACAAACCGTAAACCCAAGATGGCGCGGAAATCCTTCTGTGGGAGGAAAGTTCTTCAACCGTCAGCACAGGTGGAAGCCTGGAGTTGGAAGTATTATGAAATGGCGATTTTCACCCAACCCCCACCGTAAGGAAAAGAAACTCATAAAATGGAATCCCAAGGTACATTTCCTTCATTCACTTGATGGCGTGATAGGAAATTCACTTATATGGCTTGGCCACAACTCCTTTTTCCTTCAGTTGGGTGGCAAACGGTTTATGATTGATCCGGTATTCGGCAATATCCCTTTTGTGAAGCGCCGCAGTGAAATGCCAGCAAATCCTTCCGTGTTTAAGAATATAGACTATCTTCTTATAAGTCACGATCATTTCGACCATCTCGACAAACCAAGTGTTACCCGCCTGTTTTCAGAAAACCCCGGTATGAAACTCTTTTGCGGGATAGGAACCGGAGCACTCATAAAAAGCTGGTTCCCCGATATGAAAGTAATTGAAGCGGCCTGGTATCAGCAGTATACAGATGGAGGACTTTCTCTGACATTTCTTCCGGCACAACACTGGAGCAAGCGCGGAGTGAGCGATGGAGGAGAACGCCTGTGGGGAGCATTCATGATAGAAGCCGACGGCATAACTATTTATAATAGCGGAGACACCGGCTATGCACACCATTTCAAGGAACTTACGGAACTGTTTCCACATATAGACTACTGCATGATAGGTATAGGAGCATATAAGCCGCGCTGGTTTATGAAGCCCAATCATATATCTCCTTATGATGCTCTTACAGCATCGGAAGAGATGAATGCTCATATCACTATTCCTATGCATTACGGCACGTTCGATCTTTCGGACGAACCTCTTTTTGATCCTCCTCATGTCTTTGCGGCCGAGGCAAGGAAAAGAAAGATAAATGTCATCATTCCTGAGTTGGGAGAGATAGTTAAACTACATTCAGTAAGACATTAAGACAAAAAAGGCGGAACCGGTGAATCTAATCATCTGGTTCCGCCTTTTAAGTATGGTTTCAGTTATAATATGTATAATATGAACTCCGTATTTGTAATATAAGAGTTCCGTATATTACTATTTACTGTGTTACTTCTTCAATGCAGCAATGCTTTCTTTAAGAGCAGCAATTTTAGTTTCAGCATCAGCCTGTTTCTTGCGTTCCATTTCAATTACATTTGCAGGAGCCTTGCTTACAAACTTCTCATTGCTCAACTTCTTCATTACGCTCATCAAGAAACCTTCCTGATATTTCAAGTCAGCTTCAAGCTTCTTCAACTCTTCTTCCACATTGATGAGGTTGCCAAGAGGAACAGCATATTCAGTTGTTCCAACCATGAACGCAGCTGCACCTTCAGCCTTAGCCTCAACACTTTCTATAGAAGAAAGGTTACACAATTTTTCAATAACCGGATTGAATTCGGCAACAGGGCTTTCGCCTACAACTTCAAGACTTAAAGCTTCCTTTTGTGCTATATTCTTCTGAAGACGGATAGTACGTATACCACCGATAACTTCTTTTACAGCCTCGAACTTGGCAATAATAGCTTCATCGAACGATTCGTTCATGCACAGAGTCTGAGTCATGATACTTTCGCCTTCCTTACGATCATAGATATGCTGCCACAACTCTTCTGTGATAAATGGCATGAAAGGATGAAGCAGTTTAAGCAGAGTCTCGAAGAAATTCAATGTCTTTTCGTAAGTTACACTGTCGATAGGCTGGCCATATGCAGGCTTAACCATTTCGAGATACCAGCTTGAGAATTCATCCCAGAACAACTTATATACCACCATAAGAGCCTCGCTCAAACGATACTTACCGAACAAATCATTAACTTCGGCAGCAGTCTTGGCAAGCATAGACTCAAACCAATCAGTAGCGAGACGGGCATATTCAGGCTGTTCTGAACCCTCTACTGTCCAACCTTTAACAAGGCGGAACGCATTCCAGATCTTATTGTTGAAGTTACGTCCCTGTTCGCAAAGAGCATCATCAAACAGAATATCGTTTCCAGCAGGAGCTGCAAGCATCATACCCATACGTACACCATCGGCACCATATTTTTCAATAAGTTCCAATGGGTCAGGAGAGTTACCCAAAGACTTAGACATCTTACGTCCAATCTTATCGCGTACGATACCTGTGAAATATACATTCTTGAAAGGCATATCGCCCATATATTCATATCCTGCCATAATCATACGTGCCACCCAGAAGAAGATGATATCTGGTCCTGTTACAAGGTCGGCTGTAGGGTAGTAGTATTTAATTTCTTCGTTGCCTGGGTTATTGATACCATTGAACAAAGAGATAGGCCACAACCATGATGAGAACCAAGTATCAAGGCAGTCGTCATCCTGGCGCAAGTCTTCAAGTTTCATGTTTGCGTCACCTGTCTTTTCGATGGCAAGCTTAAGAGCTTCCTCTGCAGTTTCGGCAACAACAAATCCACCCTGAGGCAAGAAGTACGCAGGAATTCTGTGTCCCCACCACAACTGGCGGCTGATACACCAGTCCTTGATGTTCTCCATCCAATACTTGTAAGTATTCTTATATTTAGCAGGATAGAACTTAAGTTCATCATTCATTACAGGAGGAAGAGCGATGTCGGCAAAGTGCTTCATCTTAAGGAACCACTGCATAGAAAGTTTTGGTTCAATGGCAACATTAGTACGTTCAGAGAAACCTACCTTGTTGTTATATGCCTCAACCTTTTCAAGCAATCCGGCAGCAGCCAGATCCTTTTCAATCTGGTTACGAACATCGAATCTGTCCATGCCTACATACATTCCGGCAGCTTCACTTATTGTACCATTATCATTGAAAATATCGATAGACTGCAGGTTGTATTTCTCGCCCAACATATAGTCGTTCACATCGTGTGCAGGAGTAACCTTCAGACATCCGGTACCAAATTCGATATCTACATAGTCGTCTTCGATTACAGGTATAACTCTTCCCACAAGCGGAACAATCACCTTCTTACCCTTCAGCCATTCGTTCTTAGGGTCATTAGGATTGATACACATGGCAGTATCACCCATGATAGTTTCCGGACGTGTAGTAGCTACAACGGCATAGCGTCCTTCAGCATCACCTTCTACCATATATTTAAGATAGAAAAGCTTGCTGTTTTCTTCCTTATAGATAACTTCCTCGTCAGAAAGTGCTGTAAGCGCCTTAGGGTCCCAGTTTACCATTCGTACACCGCGGTAAATAAGCCCTTTATTATAAAGGTCAACAAAAACCTTAATTACACTCTTGCTTCTTTCTTCGTCCATAGTAAAGGCAGTTCTGTCCCAGTCGCATGAAGCACCGAGCTTACGCAACTGCTTAAGAATAATACCTCCATGTTCTTCTGTCCATTCCCAAGCATGCTTAAGGAACTCCTCTCTTGTAAGGTCAGTCTTCTTGATGCCCTGCTGTGCAAGTTTGTTTACAACTTTAGCTTCTGTTGCAATAGAAGCATGGTCGGTACCAGGTACCCAGCAAGCATTCTTGCCCATCATACGGGCACGGCGTACAAGGATATCCTGTATAGTATTGTTAAGCATGTGTCCCATGTGGAGAACACCTGTCACATTAGGTGGCGGAATGACGACGGTATAAGGTTCGCGTCCGTCTGGTTTAGAACTGAAAAGTTTGTTGTCCAGCCAATACTGGTACCATTTCCCTTCCACATCTGCGGGATTGTACTTACTTGCTAATTCCATGATTTATATCTTAATGTAGTTTTAAATTATTAGCGTTAATTGTTAGCGTTAATCACGGCTGAATACTCAGCTTAATTAAATGGCTTAAATATTATTTTAGAATAGAAGCCCTATACTTATATTACGTGTAATATAACAATCAGGATGCAAAATTAATAAAAGTTGTTCTAAAATACATGCAGACAACTGTAAAATTTAGATTATAAGTCTAATATACATTATAAGTCTAATATACAATGATGGATAGTATGGAAATTCAGTACTAATCTGCGTGTAAGACTATTATCGAAAGAATCCGTTTGGTATCATGAAACAATATTAACATCTGTTTCTTGCCCATATTCTATAGTATATGATTGAGGAATATATATATCCAGCAATCCTTTAAGAATACGCTTCTTGCCAGTAACCGGGTGACTTGCATAAATCCTGAAATTTATACCATAATAGTCGTAAATGCATTCTATAGCACATATATTCTGCTTTAACGGACTTACATTAATGATTTCTTTTATTTCAAGCATTTCATCCGGTAATACCAGACTGTTTACAGAAGCAGACAGCGGGAATGTCACTTCAGACATAATGGGAACTTCGTATTTGCCGATAACTGGCACATTAACAATAGGAGGATTATTTCCGAAAATCTTCAGATTATCTTCTGTAAGTACATCTTCCCATTCATGGTAGTTTACAAAATGATAATCAATTGTAAAGTTCTTGAACGGGTATATGTCGAAAGTAGAGACATTATTTGTCAGATTCATGAAATTAAGAACTTTCTTTTCCTTATAAGCCTCTTTTTTAAATGAGTATGGGTTCAATGTATAGACAATACTGTCGAGATTATATCTTGATGATGACTCTATATCTACAGAAATCTGTTCCCTGTAATACATATTGCCTACATCGATGTATATTCTCTTAGTTTCATAATCCATGTTTTCAGGACCGGACAAGACAAGATGATTTCCGTCCTTACGTTCAATATTAAGTTTAAGTTCCGGATGCGAAATAGTCATTTTTACCAACTTTTCATCCGAAAAACTAAGTTGAGAATCTTCAGCAATAAGATTTCCGTTGTTATCGTAGATATTGCCTCTTATTTCACTTGTAAAGCCATTGCTATCCATAAAATATACATACATCACATCCCAGTTTGATGCCTCGAAGCTGATATCCGATACAGAGTCATTTTCCGAAAGCCTTACTTCATTCACAGATGGGGCAAAGTTACTGATGAAAACATCATTGTTGCAACTGTGCAGAAGTGTTGCGGCAAATATTGTTACACATATTATTTTCAATAAAGGTTTCATGTTCATTAATATTAAGGTATAATAATTCATTAATATAAAGATATAATAACGAGGGAGGATTATTACCATAATGGCAGTTCTAATCTAACTGATATGTCAGTTGTCTTACCTGTATGGCCGTTTGTTTTACCATTTCTCGTCAGAACTTTCAGTTATTATCTTGCATTGAATCTATATCCGATACCTAACATAAGATTATTCGGGTCTTTGAACCTGTATAACTGATATCCGGTATGCAGGAAAATATTCTTTGTAATGTTTGTCTTCAAAACAAATGTCTGGTAGAATGAGTTTGTATCAGAACCCTTGCATATAAAGTTCTTTCCAATACCTAAATTTATAGAGAAGATAGGCATTACAATTTCCGCTCTTACAGAAAGTCCGGTAGAAAACTGCTCTTTGAATGGCGGTCTGAAGAATTTCAGATCTTCAGGAGTGCTTGGAATGAATTCATTTGCTATATGCTTTCCGATATTTGCGCTCTCATCGTATTGTATATCGAGCGACAGTCCGGCACGGAAATATCTGCTGATGTTATACAGAGGGTTGAAGTTCAGTCCTAAAATGCCAAATGAGCCAGGAACGAGTAGGGGACTGTTATTTTCTGGGAAAACACCTTTCTTTCTTGTTGCCCCATACACAATAAGGTCGTAACTGATATACCTGTCGAAGAGTGGTCTGTAAATTTTTCCTGGTGTTCCATTATTGGAGCCACCACCACCGAAACTTCTTGTTATACCAACAGAGGCACCTATTGTGTTTACTCCCGCATTAGGATAATTAGTGTTGCCGTTTGAATAATGAGTAATTCCTATACCGGCTTTCAGGTTTGTATTTGCCGCCACTTGCCAGTTAAGGAAAAATCCCAAATTTATATATGCGTTTATTTTAGAGCCTACAACCATATTGTTTGGATTATTCTCTACGTCATATTTTTTCCATCCGAATGAAGCTCCGAAATTCCATTCATAGTCTACTGAAAGTTTTGGTGAGACTGTAGCAATCCTTGATGTCTGAAAAACATATACTGCAATAGGGTTTCCAATTTCTTTGGAATTATAGAAAGTGTTATATCCTACACCTATCCCCTGAATGGCATAAGGATATAATTTCCCCATCTTGGAGTCGGGCGAGAATTTGAATCCATATTTCAGATGTCCGGAAAAAGTTGAATTTATTTTCTTCCCGTTATTGTTCATCCCCTTAAAGAAATCGTGTGTAGGGAATACATATGAAGGTCTGATGTCAAGACCTACGAAATGTGTCGGTTTCTTATTTATATTTGTGTTTTTTACTTTTGCTGTATCTGCCTGATTATTAAAAATATTGGCATAAGCATTAATATTGGCAAAAGTAAAAAATAATAATAGAAGTAGGTTTGGTAGTTTCATTTCAATATAATAACATTTGCAGTCAGCTATTATAATTTATAATAAATCTGATTTTTAGTTTAACAACTCAATTATTATTTTTTCTATATCCCTTCAGTAGTATATAATGAATCGTGTCTGCTTAATATTGAAGAAATATTTTCAAATATAGTGAAACTTACCAGATTTCGGATGGATTTATGAAGAATAATGTAAATTATTGGGTTTTCAAGGAAATAAGCGGTATTATTTGATATTCATTAAATATGGGTATTCTATGTAGCTGCATGAGTCTGTTGACAAATTTAAGTATCAATTATCAATTATATAGTATTGCTATTCATATCATTGAGAAATTTTGTGATATGGTTTCAGTGAAAGACACTGCTATGATAGTTGATTAAGGTAGCATCGTCTATCTATCTGTCTTGAACTTTAAAGTGAACTCTCCTTTAAGGACCTCACATGGGTTCGGATTGTTCTCTAAATACAAGTTTATAGCTTCTTTCATATTCTTCTCAATCTCTTTTATGTTATTACCGACTGTAATTACCGGAGCACCTTCAATGTAGGCACTAAGATTGTTACCGGCATGTTCTACAATTACTTCTACTATTCTCATTTTTATCTCCATTTTCAAGCAAAATAGTTACAACATCTTTGACTGATTTGTAATTCATAGCGCTTTTGACTTTATTACTTTACAATAGTAATATTTAAGCGTTTGCTCTAATGCTTACGTTTGTTCACTATTAGGCTGGCTTTACACATTTTGAAATTTGGATTATTTTTTTGTTGACTTAGCTGGATACCCGCTTCCACCAAATTTTAAAATAAGGCCACAAACTCTTTAATCTGTCTCGTCAATTAAAACAGAATGACGAGTAAGCATTCTATTTTTCGCCACGACAATTTTATCGGTTGTTTTTCAGCCGATAAAATAAAAATGTCCGCAAGAAAATATTTTTGTTTTAACATTCGGGTTTATAAAAACATGGCAGAAGAGCCTTCTTGTCGCAGTCTTTTCCATTAAGTATACATTCGAACAAGTGTTTCAGGTAATCCTGAGGGTCTATATCATTAAGCTTGCAACTTTCTATCAACGAGAAGATGAATGCCGAGTTTTTTGCAGCAACCTCACTACCTATGTTCATACAGTTCTTGAGAAGCAGTTTTACAGGTTTCATCCTCTGCTCACAAAGATTGTTCGATATTTCAGCTGAACCGTCCTTGAGGATATTTCTTAAGGAACTCCATTGGTTTAACGTATAGGTGGCAGCCTTTTTCATCAGTCCGTTTGCCATCGTTTTCGTGTCTCCAAGCAGCATGACCACTTTGTGATGTATTCGCTCCATAATGGGGCCGGTCAGCTTTTTTCTCTTATTCTTAATCTCCTCATGACTGAGTTCCATTGTACGGAAAAGATCCTCGTTTCTAAACATCTCACCGATAAGCTCTATTATATCCATTGCGCTTCTGTCTGATGGAAGGGCATCAACCCAAAGCCTCCTGCAGTGTGTCCAGCAGCCTATATGAAGTACTCTTGACTTTTCTCCATCATACATCCTGTAAACCGTATATCCATCAGTGGATATGGTTCCCATAAAATATTCCAGGAATGACTTTGCCGCATCGGATGACCTGCTGCCCTTATTATAGTGATAATAAACCATTTTGATATGCTTTGCAAAGAAAGCCCATAAGTACTTTCTCCTGTAAGCCTTGCCTTCTTTGGTCTCCACCCCTACAAGTTCGGTAGTCTCATCAACCATGAGGTATTTTGCCTGCTGCACAAACTCTTTGAAAACATCTTCGATAAACTCCCTGAGTCTGTCTATTCCGTTATGGATATAACTGTTCAAGGTTGTGTTGCTTATTTGTATGCCCTCTCTCGCCAGAAGTCTTATCTGCCTGTTCTCAGGCACGCTGAAGTCATATTTAAGACAGAGCAGACGGGCAAGCAGTTCCGGGGAGAAGATACCTCCAAGATTCTTTAGCGGATGCTCCATGGTGTTTACGAAAGTACCGTCTGCAAGCTTTACCCTTGCCACCTTGTAAATGTGCTCCACGTTATGGGCACGTACATGTTCTACGACTTTGTATTCCCACACATCAGGCATACCGTCACGTTTCATAAACCGTCCTCCTTCGGGAAGAGTGTAATATTCGTCAACCTCATGTATAACAATCTTGTCAACTTTCAATTTGGTCTTCTCGGCACGTGGAGCTGTCTCCTTTTTTCTTGATGACTTATTGTTCTGTACGGACTGTGAGCCATTGGAAGAAGTATCACTGCCGGTTTCTTTACCATTGGTATTGTTATCACTGTCCTTCTTGTCAGAACCGTCATACTCAGACTTATCCATAGCAGACTTGTCAATGTTACGGTTGTTCAACAGCCTTCTTTGCTCTGAAGTACGGCCGAAACGGTGTTTCCTGCTGTCCTCAAGCTTAAGTCTGAGATTGGATATCTCGTTTGCCAGCATCCTGTTCACCTCATCTTTTGCCTCAAGCTGCTTTCTCATAAGTTCCATTTCCTTTCGATAGTTCTCGACTGTTGCGGACAACTCATTGATTGTATCAACCAGAGTCTTGGAGTTCTCTTTATTGGATTCCTCAATCGCCTTAAGCCTCGCAATCAGTTCGTTTACCTGTTTGCGAAGCCCTGCCTTTTCCTCATTCGCCAGACCTAACTGGCAGCAAAGTAACTCGTATGCCCTTTCATCAATCATGATATAAAGGTACGAAAAATCAGACAGTTACGCAAACTTTTTATCGTTTATTTTTGCATTATTTTATTGATAATCAATGTATTGATATTACTCTCTATGACTAACATACATCCTGTCAACCACAATACTTTCCGTAAGATAGGCCATGTCCGACCATTGTATCCGGTAGCATTTGGAGACCTCATCAAACACCGGCTTCTTGAACTTACCCATGACAGGACGCTTCTCGTAAAGCACATAAAAACCGCGTTCGTAATGAAGTATCTTGACGACCTTCCGATTCCGGGACATGAACATATATACATTTGATGCATCGCTCGGATCAAGTGACATCTCCTCTCTTATACTCTCACACAGACGGAAGATTCCTTTTCGCAAATCAACATTACCGTTGAACAGGTAATAGTTCAGGTTAGCACTCAGTCCAAGCATATCATCCTATCATTTTATTAAGCAATATACTCAGGTCAAGAACGCTGGTGTTTCTCAGGAACAATGTTGCGCCTGATGACAGTTGTAACTTTACCCATTTTATCGGCGGTTCACCTTCCGGCTGTTTCACTTCCATCTTCACGGTCGGACTGTTGCAAGGCTTACCGGTAATCTGTACTTTAGCAATCTTTGGTTGTTCTACATGAACAGTCTTACCTAACTTCTCGCTCCACAACTGGTGACGCTGCCAGTTCATGAACTTGTCGTAATTTACTCCATAATCAGCACAGAACTCACGAAGATCCTTAGTCTCGCTACATAACTGATAGAGGTCGTACACCTCCTGATAGTTTACTTTTTCTTTTGTCATAATCATTGTTGTTTTAGGGTTACGGCGCAAAGGTAGGTGTAGGGAACATGCGTGTCAAGGCGGAAAATAGAATGGTTACACTTTATATGCCATTTTTTATAGTTTATCATTATTTTCTCATATAATTCCAACCGATAAAATGTAATAGTCTGGAAGAAGTAGGCTTTTTATATACATATTACTTAATAAACCTATTTTATTACATTAAATCTTTCATTTTCCTTTTTATTATATTCTTTGAAGAAGTCTATTACATTTGGATAGAAATTCTCAAAATTTCCATACTTCGATTGTCTCTTTTCGTATTTTCTCAGTAAGCTAACTAATTCTGGCATCCATCTGAAATTACGTTGTACCTGTTCCAACAGTTCATTTCTTATTTCTTCAGGTTTGTACTCTTTATCCAGCATATAGCAGATAACAGCCGCACGGACAAGTGATTCATTTATGACGGTTTTCCAATTACCATACGCCTGTTTCGCCATACTCCAACGAGAGGACATGAACAAGTCTGTGGCAGCTGGCTCCAGTTCTTTTACAAAATTAGGATATTTGTTTTCATCCAGATAATGATTTATGAAAGAATGGTTAAACTCATGTATTAAAGTAGGGAGATATTCTTTGCTGTACATAGGTGTATCTTCTTCATCCACGTAATAACCAACAATGGCAAATACTTCCTTCATTTTGCCTGTTATCTGTCTGTTTACACCATAGTTGCCACCGCCATTACAGAATCCGATTATTACAGAGAAAGTTTCCTGAGGTTCATTACCATAAAAATCGGCATACCAGTCTATATCAAAATTATTTATGACATTATCCTGATAAGATTTAAGTCCCCTATTATAAAGGTCTTTATGGGCTTTGAAAAATTCATTGAAGTTTGTGTCCTTATAAAAGCTGTTGAGATAAGACAAAAACTCATCCTTATTCACATTCTTCCATCTTTTTTCTAAGGTAGGAATATCTTTTTCTACCAAAGATAAAGTGTCGTTTCGGTTGTCCAGATGTATTGCCATTGACATGACAGCATCGAAGGAAATACCATACTTGCTTCTAAGTCCTTTCATATACTGGACTGCCGGATGATCTGATTTATCCTTAAAATAGCTGTCCATGTCCTTTATGTATTGTCCTGCCATATCCATGTGATATTCAGGAAAACCAGCCATACGGGACAAGATACTCATAAGTTCCACATTTTCATTGACCTGTGGGATGACAGATTGTGCCTTTGTATATAAACATACTATGAACAAGGCGAAAAATAATATTAATTTTTTCATTTAATAAAAGTGTTTTTGAGGTTTATAGTTCTGTATTAACTTATATTCTACACTGTCTATCGGTTGCCTTATTTATTATAGTTGTTTTGTTTTGATGATAGTACATAACTACGCAATACAAGATACAGGCCTAATACAATAAAAGGGATGCTCAAAACTTGTCCCATATTGAAAAACATCGAATCTTCGAAACCTTTTTGATTTTCCTTTGTGTATTCTAAAAGGAATCGCATGAGAAAAATCGCAAAAATACTAAAGCCAAAATAGAAATAACTTCCGACTTTAAACAACTGCCCTTTATATTTGTATAAAGAATAAGCAATCAGGAAAATAATAAAATAGCTTATTGACTCATAAAGCTGTGAAGGATGTCTTGGTAAATCATCAACGTATCTGAAGATAAAAGCCCAAGGCAAATCTGTTGGACGTCCAATAATTTCAGAGTTCATTAAATTAGAGATTCTTATAAAAGCTCCGCCTAATGGAGCCAAAATTGCTATGATGTCTATTATCTTTGGGAATGGAATATGAACTTTTCGTGAGTATAATAACATGGCAATGAACAAACCTATTGCACCTCCGTGGCTTGCCAATCCTTTGTATCCTATAAACTCGTAAATTCCATTAGTATTTTCTCTGAATGGAATGAATATTTCAATTATATGAGAAGAAAAATATTCAAAGTCATAAAATAGACAGTGACCAAGTCTTGCCCCTCCGAAAATACCAATAACAGCATATATAAAAAGTTTCTCCATTGCATCAGGAGTATAAATCCTCTCCTTCTTGTATATGTGGCCAATAATGTAATAACACAAGGCCAGACCAGTGACAAAAATCAAACCATAATATTGAATCTTAACTGGACCAAAGTTAAATATAACAGGGTTTATATCCCAATTTATGTATAATATAGGATTCATTGAATTTGAAATTTATAATTCTGTATTTTCATGTTTTCTGTTAATTATTATTGATATTCTCCTTCGAAATGATAAACAAGGCGAGGGAAGTCTTCATATTTCTTTCCATCTACCCATAACTCCAAAGGTGACATATTGAAATTCATAGAGTTCATATAAGTCACTGCATCACCACCATAGTTCATAGAAAATACTAAACGAATGGAAGGAGGCGCTCCATATCCACCTAATATAGTAACATCTTTTGGACACAATACGAAATGAATGCAACCAGAATCCCATTGTGAAAATTCATATCCGGCCATAACAGGCACTTCACCTATTCCCTGCAAACGTCCTGCAATTGTTTCATCTGAAATCAGCTCCGATAGGGGCAGTAATGACATATTGAATTTGAGTGAATCACGCGAAACAGCTACTGCATTCTGTAGTTCAGTTACATTAGAACCTTGATAATAGGATACTTTTACAGTGCCATGATAGGTTCCTTTCATGTCGAATAGCATCTGTTGTATTTCTTCTTTAGAAAACCCCTCTTCGTCTTTGTTGCAACTTGTAAGGCTAAGCACACTAAGGAATAATATTAGTATTCCGAATAACTTCTTTGTTTTCATGTTACTTTGATTTTATAGTTTATAGTTCTGTATTAACTCTAATTATCTACACTTTATTATTGTTCCAAAATACGAATATCGCAAATATAGTGTTTATAATCAGATAAATATAATTCTTGAAGTAATATTTAGTAATAAAGAAGTCCTAATTTTCAGCAACTTATAACATTAAACTGGTTATATTGGTTAAAAAGTTCACTTCACGAGGATTGCATCATCGAGGTTAGTGGTGTACTGCTTGCTGATGTGTTCGCATTTTAGGTGCCACGACTTGTCTGTAGTGCCCTGGACGGCTACCTTTATGGTATTGTGGCCGTTCTTGTGGTTGATGGCATCTATGGCAGCGGCCAGGCTTGACTGCTTGTCACGGTCAATGGTATTAAACAGGTTGGTCTGGATGGCTGAATCAGGAACTATATTCCAAACAATGACACCGGCTTTCTTGTACTGATAACCGCCCTCTTTGAGGAAATTCATGCGGAAACGGCTGGTATAGGCAAAGATTGCATACACATTCGTAAGAAAAGTAGAGATGGCTTCATTCAACCAAGTATATTATGTTAATGAAATATATATGCAATAAATATCAGTAACAACAATAAAGAAGTACCAACGTACCTATACTTCTTATTGAATATGGTAAATACGCACAAGCCCACTATCACTAATCGGTATAATATACTAATTGAGGTAAAGTCACCAGAAAATATCTGAACCGAACATGTAACAGCTATAATTATAAGGATGATATTCAGAACTATCTTGAAAATATCGTTGATAATCTTATTTATTTCCATAATTTTTATGAGCAACAGTTAGCAACCCTTTTTCGTCTTTTATGATTTTGAAGTTTCCGGAGTCAAGCATTTCATTCCATTGCCGGAATAAGTCTAAAATAAAGTCATACAAGTCCTTTCGCACATTTATGTCTTCGTGTGAAGACAAAGAGCATACAAGTTTTCCATCCTGTTCCGACAGGTATTTTCTTGCCCTGTCTAAGGCTGCGAGATATACTACCTGATTATATAGATAATCGTCGTTATAACCGTCAGCATTCATTGCGTCTATAGCAGAATAAGACATTTCAACAGTAGTTTGCAGATATGTAGTATCAGTAATGGATTCTCTATACCTGTTTGCCTTCTCCATCATCTTATCAATTCTTTTCCTTGCTTTCCGGTCATCAGACATTACCGTATTGTTTTCTTGTGTCGTGTTCATCAGAAACCAGACTTTCCGTTGCCATTCATATACGGCAAACCTCTCATCATCCACATTGTCTGTTTTGTCAATATAGCTTCTTATACTTGGCGCAGAAGGATACTTGGATTGTATTATGTCATCAACCAGATAGCCATGCAGTCCCTTCAGGTTATTGAACAGAAAACCTTGGAACATCAGGTTTATATAGTCTTTGTTCTCGTGCAGATATTGTTTGTAGTCTTTGTAGGCTTCAGATTTCATATAGTCCGAAGCTTTGCTGTTGTAGCTCGTTTTCTCAATCTTATCTTCCAGAGCCTTTTCCAGTCTCACATATTCTGAGGAATCCTCTATGCTGTACCAGTAGTGTTCATCAGGCTTTGAAGACATATCTATCCATGCCTTCGCCTCCCAATAGTCTATACCCATATTTATGGAATCTCTTTCTTCAGGGGACAGTTCATAGTACAAGGAATCTTTCTCCCAGCCATTGAAAATGACTTCAATCGTGTCTGATTTCTCTTTCATTATGCCTTTATAGATATCAGGCAGTTTCTGGTCTGATTGGGACGTTATCATGAATGCACCGCTTTCTATCCGGCCATTAACCTGTGGATCTGAGATAATGGAGTCGTTATATACGAATGCAATCTGTTTCCCAATTGCATTTTCAGTTTCATCGGCCCACTTGTTGATTTTATGCTTACTTATTCGTCCGCTGATGGCATATTTCCCGTAATAGTCTTTTTCAAGTTTTAGTCCAACCATATCTTTTACAGTTATGATTGGTTTAGCAGATAAGATGTCAGCACTCAATACGTGATACCAGCCGTTTTCTCTATGTGTTAATACCTGGTCATCATTATTTTTCATATAAACGCCGGTAGGCCCGTCTTCAACTCCTATGATACCAGCAGCACTCCTTTTGGATGTATGACAGCTGGCAAATGAGACAGACATCAAAAATAAGAAGTAATATAGTTTCATTTTTTTAGTATTGATATGGATTATACAAATTAGAGCAAATCAAATGGAACGATGTAATAGAGTCTGTAGTTTCAGATGTAACAATATCATTCAATTAATCAGCCAGCTATGTCAAACGAATCTTAATCATTGTTGCAATAACCAACAACAAAACAGCAGCAAGCAGCAGTATCAATTTAATTTTCTTTCTCTTAGAGAAAATGCTTAAATTATAAATCAATGCTATAATTATTGCTGTTCTGCCCAATATAGAGTCTGTATTCAATTGGTTTAATATTATCGATAAAACAATCCATAGTGAAATTAAAATCAAAATGACATCAATGATTCTATTCAATATGCTTGTGCGTCTATTATTCTTGTTATTGTATTCACGTAGTTCATAGTATATAGGTATGCCAATAATAGGTAATAATACGACAATAGAACTATAAAGAGGTTTTTCCTTTCTTGTACAATTGGAATGCATTATATTATATACAACGAAGCAATCCAACATGAATATGAGTATTATCAGGACGAGAGTTATATCCATAATGTTTGATTTATATTTCAGTATTCTACTTCTAATTTTCGTATCATATTTATCATCAGATTATTATAATAATTCATCAATATTGCAAATATAGTGTTTATAATTGAAAGCAGTCTCTCTTATTTGTTAATTTCTGTGTAATAAATAAGCTTTAATATTCAGCATTTTATAATAATAAACGAGGCATATTACTTAAAAATGTCACTTCACGAGGATTACATCATCAAGATTGGAGGTATGCTGTTTGCTGATGTGTTTGCATTTGAGATGCCAAGACTTGTCTGTTGTTCCATGGACTGCCACCTTTATAGTGTTGTTGCCGTTCTTGCGGTTGATACATCGCAGCGGAAGAAGCAGCTGGAGGAAAAACTCGACCAACTTAGGAAAAGAAGCCTGTTTTTGGGAAATGGGTATGTGATTTTAGAGATATTTACCGTTTTATGGCCTGTAATACCCCTGTTTCAGAAATACAGGGTATTACAGACACATAAAAACATCATACATTTTTTCATTAAACATGCTTCTATAAAAGTATGTTTAATGAAAAAAACATAGATATAGGAACCAACACAATAGTAATACCAACAAAGCACTTATTATAATAACAAATTTAACCTTGAAAATTCTTGTTTTTTCCAATTTTTCTTTTTCAAGAGTTTTTTTGCGTATTTCCTCTAATTTTTCAACTGACATATGTGATAAATCTACATCTTTACTTTTTTTGACAAGGTATTTATGGTGTTCTTTTATTCTATCTCTATTTAATTTGCGGAGCTCCCTGTTTTCTTTGTCTCTCCGCATCATATCATTTATACAACCTAAAGTACCCATAAGATTTTTATTATATGTTATCACTTGTAAAGTTTCTAATCAATTCTTGTAAGTTCCAATGTTGATTGATATTGAGGTTTTATATCAACCATATTGTATTTGAGGACCATTTGATTATCAGATATTTCTATTAAACTCCATGGCTGGGATTTAAGTATAATAGAGTTCTTAAAATAAATGTATTTTCCCTCTATTTCATATTTGAAACCTTCTGTAATTGTATATTCTGGATTTTGTGGATCTATACAATTATAGCAATATAAACTGTCTCAAAACTATTTTCAAATTCTTTTATTAAGATATCAGAATGACAAATGAAAATTTTACAATCCGTTAATGCACATATTGATATTTCAGAA
Source organism: Phocaeicola sp. (assembly GCA_034094155.1). GTDB lineage: Bacteria > Bacteroidota > Bacteroidia > Bacteroidales > Bacteroidaceae > Phocaeicola. The sequence continues at coordinate 5,247 of JAXEBI010000009.1, read as the reverse complement.
TCAAGATTATAAAGACAGGTTGGATAATCAGCCACAAATTCACCAGCAAAGGAGAATCCTGTATTATATTCTTTTTTTTCAGTTGCATTATAACATGTATATTTTATAATACCTGATTCAATATATCTCCAATAAGGGAAAATATCCCCTTCTTTAGAAATATAATCTCCTTTATTATAGGATTTTAATGTTCCTTTTTCTAAACAAAGTTTTTTAAAAAAAGTAGTATCTATTTTGGATATATATTTGTTAAAATGTAACTCGTTCACCATATTTGAAATTTAAAAGATAAATTATTGTTCTCAGAGATTTTCTACAAATGTAGCTCTTATTATTGTAATAATCAGCGATAAGCACAACCTTTTATACATATTTGTTTTATCAATTTAATTCCGTCAACGGGTATTATTTTATTGAAATACTGAAACGCGAGAAAGAATATGTGCAACATTGGCATTATAAATATTAATGATGCCTTGATGCGTATTGAAAATTCAGCTTTGTCTTATATACCCGACTTTAAGGAACAATGCACCAAATGGTATGGGGAAGATTTGCAAATTTGGAAGTCTGTTGTCGAAAATGCAATCTCAACCGGAGAAATCAGGAACCAATTGGATCCCGTAAGTATCAGCTATTTATACGGGGACTGTTATTTAGGCAAGGCTTTCGATGGAGTATTAACAGAGAAAGGGTACGACATAGACAAGCTAAAACAAACTTACGACTACATTTATGCACTTCTTAAATGATGGTACAATATAAACCATGAATCTTTCCAGCGAACTACATACTGTTTTTTACATAGGGAATACTACTTCAATTGGTGTTTGGTTTATCAATGACAGTAGTATTTTTTTATCTTATTCCAGTTGTTACTCAATATTCTCACATTAAACATATCCCATCATTTTATCTCAATTTCACTATATTTATGTTTTAAATAAACAATACCTAATAAAGACAATAATTATCCTCATAATCAGGAATTAATTCAAAAAGTTTTATCCATTATTAATAGAATCGAGAAAGAACAAAAGTACCATTCCCAACAACAGAACGGTACTTTTGTTCTTATGATGTAAATAAACTGTTTACTTGGCTTCGGCTATGGCGAAGTAGTGTTCTTCATGCAAATCATCAGCATTTTGATGAATAATTGCTACACGTGTAGTGGTATTTTCATAAGTTTCCACAATATCAGTCCCCTCTGGAAGAGTTTTGAAGTCGGAAGCTGTTAATGACGCTTTTTGTCCCAAATGCTTTTGCAACAACCATCGTAATCCGTCTTGTTGCTCTTTGAGATATTCAGCTTCTGTTATTTTGTCCGACGAAGAATTTACACGTATTTTTATATAATACGTATTGTTTATCTCCTGAGTATCTGTCAACTTAAATTTATAGCGGGTATCAAGGATATTTTCTATAAGGTGTGTTTTAGGGTTGGCAATAGCCACACTGCCATTCTTCCAATCTACTCCAAGGAAATCGCGTTCACGCATCAATTGGGTAGTTGAATATTCATATATTAGTTTTCCGTCTTTATATCCTTTCAGACTGATTGGGAAATCTTCTTTCTCAAAAAAATTGGAGCCCCACTGAGCTGTGAAGTCTCTTTTTGTACCATTTTCGTCTGTAGTGTATTTGTAAACACAAAAAGTATCAGGCGAAACAGGAGATGTCATCTCTATTAAATCATAATATTTTAAGAATGCTGGCTCGGCGGGAAAAATGTACCTATCATTGTAATCAAGTATCCGAAATATCAGATAATCAAAAGGAGCAGGTAGCGGCGTTTCTAAATCCATAAATGGAAACAATTGTACCATTCTGAGTTTGAATTTAGCTTCTTCCGGTATGTCTTCTGGTTCTACAGAAGGTATATCATTTATGATTTTAAGAAGTTCATAAACTATATTAGAACCGTCGGCTGGTGGATTTGCAAGTGTAGTTTTACGTACTTCCAACTCATATTCATGTCCGCGTACATAATCAAATCCATGAATGCTACCAAAGGCAAGAGGAGAATAATCCGATGCTGTTTCTTCTTTAACCAGCATACATTCTACTGGAGTATTACTTCCCCAAGGCTTGTATGTTCCTGTTTCTGCAGACACATACATTTTTATTACTTCTATTTTATCTGTATATTCATTTTTGTCACAGCCCACCCCAATTATACTTATTAGGGCCAATACAATAATTCTAAAAAAAATATTCATAATAATTTATTTATTAAATGTTTTTAAAATTTGTTTACCAACACGTGCAATAGCTCCCTTATTGTCAGAATTTGTACTTATTCCAAGAGTCGTATAAGCACCTCGGCAAGAAACTAAAGGACGATCTGTATTAAAATTAATGAAGTTTACTGTTACTACAGTTTCCTCTTGACTGATAGAGATTCCGAATATAGTTAATAATAAAGAAGACTGTTCTTTATCCGTCAATTCGTCAATGCGATACTGATTTACTAACGTTTACCCTGATTTCTCTACTGCATCATATAATTGAATCTGATACTGCACAAGTTCATGAGGTAGCCTGTATGTGTCATTATCGAGTACTGCGACATATTTATTTTTTCCCAGATTTACGACCTGTGACACCACAGATTTAGAAACTGTACAACTTGTCAAAACCATTGATAAAAACAAACTGAATATAAAAATATACTTTTTCATTTTTTCTTGTTAACTAATAATCCATTATTATTACAAAAATAATAATAATCTTCTTTTTTTCAATTCGATTACCTATATTTTACATTTATCACTCAGTCCTTGATTATTTTATAGCTTTTCTCTTTTGCGAAATCTATAATCCCTCTCTGTATTTCTACTGCCAGATTGATACCGAGGACTGGTTAGAGTTATGATTAGGTAACGCAATGATAAAGTTAGGAAAAATAAATATCGAAAGTGATATCTTCTACATTGCTGAGTACAAAAATAATAGTTTTCTAAGAGTCAAAATTGTTAAAGTTGTTTTAAATGAAATATTCGTAGCAATTAACAGATTTATTTGCAATTCACTTGCATATATTCGGAAATATTACGAATATTGCATAACATTGACATGTTAACAGTTTGATTATTTTCAATTTGTAACGTCAATAATATACAAACTTTTTTATGTATGAATTTTTATTAATTTAATTTCACTAATACACAATGAAAATATTTAATATCCTATTGTTGATGGGTTTAACTTCCCTTGTTACAGCCTGCTCAGGTAATAAGACCATTGGAAAAGGTGATACGATAAACGTTGCAACCCATATGCAACATCAGAGTCAATTATGTTTAGAAGATATACAAAGTAAGGAGGTTAGTTACGTTCCGTTGGAAACAACGGATAGTTCATTAATCGGCGACCGTCCTTATGTGAGATTATTGAAAGATAAAATCCTGATATCCTCTCAAGGTCAACCATTGAAAATGTTCGATGCCCAGACCGGTAAGTTTATATCCACAGTAGGAATGATAGGGCAAGGTAAAGGTGAATATAATCTGATAGATGATATGCCCGTATTCTGGGTGGATGAAAAGGCAGAAAGGATTATGATTAAGTCTTTGGGACAAAAAATTCTTTGCTTTGATTCCAACGGTAATTTCATAGAGAACTTAACGATACCCAATGAAATTATTCTTCAATTGGCCTCACAGATTTCTTCTGGAGGAAAACTCTACTTCTATTATCCAACAGAGACAAGTAAAATCTCAGTTTATGATTGGAAAACTGGACAGATAAGCAAGACAATATCCGGTTATGCAGAAGAAAAAACCGCACAAGATGATTATCAGGGCATTCCTATTACTTACAATGGATATGGAAATGTGACAACATGTCCATCCTGTATTATCCGTCAATTAAAAAATGACCAGTTATCTTTCAGCTATAGAGAAGATCCGGTAGTATGGAACTTTGAAGGGAATACTTATTTAAAAGAAAGATTTAATGATACGATTTATGTGGCGTCGGAAAACAAGCTGGAATCCAGATTGATTTTCGACTTAGGCAGCTGGCATTGTCCTTACGAAAAGCGTTTTGATGTTGATGGCTGTGAAAACCGTATTTCTATAGACTACGTGCTGGAAGGCAAGAAATGCCTTTATTTCGTATTTCAAACAAATTATTACAATATAGGAAAAACCAAAAACTTTTATGGCGTATTTGACAAGCAAACTCATGAAGTGAAGATTTCGGATACAGAATCTATTCTTGATAACAATAAAAATATCAGCATCAATAAGTTGCAGACTGTAACTGAAGACGGGACCTTCCTCGGCCTTATTCCTGCAACGGAATATAATGAGAGTGCCTACGAAGATGATAACCCGGTGGTTGTGATATTGAAGTAACCTGTATAAAGAACTTTATATAGATTATATTGAATAATAGTACTGACAATCAATGCTGTAAAAACTTATATGATGTGAATTGTTTAACTTTAAAATAAAAAACTAACAATATAAGAACTAAAGACAATAGTTAATTAGAGATATTCAGTAAATAACACAAAATCTGCCAACTGATTCACGCACAAATGAAACAGCTTGGAAAATAAAAATAAATACAGAACTATAAATCTCAAAATAACTTTTATAAAATGAAATGAAAATAATAATGTTTTTCTACTTGTTCATAGCATGTCTGTGTGCTAAGGCTCAATCTATTATACCACGAGTCAATGAAAATGTTGAACTTATGAGTATATTGTCCCGTTTGGCTGGTTTTCCTGAATACAATATGGATATGGCAGGCCGATACATAAAGGACATGGATAGCTATTTCAAGGATAATATAGAACATCCCGCAGTCCAGTATATGAAAGAATTAAGAAATAATTATGGCATATCTTATGATGCGGTTATGTCAATGGCGGTACATCTGAAAAACCAGGATGGAACTTTATCTTTGATAGAGGAAGATACTCCTAAACTGGATGACAGATGGACAGATGTAGATAAAAATAAATTCCTGTCTTACCTCAATAACTTTTATAATGATACAAAGTTCAACGAGTTTTTCAAAATACATAACGATATTTACGAAAAAGGTATCAAATCTTTTCAGACTAATGTGACAAGTTATTTTAATGCAGACTGGTATTCAGATTTCTATGGTAATGAACCTCAGGAAAACTATACTATCATAATAGGATTCTGCAACGGTGGTGGAAATTATGGCGTAGAAAGACAATTAAAAGGACAAAAGAAAGATGTCTATGCCATTGTAGGTTAT
>JAXEBI010000008.1:0-122345 GCA_034094155.1 Phocaeicola sp. | reverse complement strand
GAGCTATCCGGTTTTGGATGTAAAGAAGTGGGGACTGAACATGATATACAATCTTAAGGATTAATGAAACATCGGCCTTATTCCACTTCCTGATGTTGTAAGTTTATACAAAATTATAATTATAAATTAATATACAATGTGGCAATGAATTTGGGTTCATCTTTGAATTCACCAGACTGTAACCGGCCTTTTTATTTAAATCATAAACATACATTCCTCCAAAATGTGTCCCAATGTACATTTTGTTATCGTTCTTATTATAAGATATACATTTAAGATTTGCGCTCAACAATCCTGACGTATCAGATTGAGTTCCCTTAAAAACCTTAAACTCACCTGTATTCTTGTTTAATATATTTAGCCCTCCTCCTTCTGTACATATCCATATATTTCCGTCTGAGTCTTTTTCCATTTTACTTACAACCGGAAAACTCAACCAATCATTTCTTAGATGCTGTGCATGATAAAAAAAATTAGCCTTTGGATCAGGACTAAAAATATTTACACCACCAAAATAAGTACCGGCCCATATATTGCCATCTAAATCTTTATACAAGGACAAGACTGAAGCATGACTTAATGTATTAGGAGAATCACCATAGTCCGTGTAATGTTGCCAAACTTTTGTCGACAAATCATAACTGTCCAAGCCTTTAAAGGTACCGAGCCAAACATTTCCTATATTATCCTCTACAATACACCTTATTTGATTATGTGAGATATTCCCATTGTTTGAAGAAGTTGTAAAATGATTAATTTTATCTTGATCAGAAATCATATAAACGCCACTCCATGTTCCTACCCAAATATTTTCCCAGCTGTCAACAAACAGAACTTTTGCATCATTCTGTGGGAATGACAGTAGTTCTGTACAAACAGAGGAATCATATTTGTCTATCACATATAGCTCTGAACTAGATATGGCATATACCTTATTGTTAAATACTACAATTTCAGAAAACTGATATAAATCACTTTCTTGAGTAAGAAAGTTATGACATTTTTCCCCTTCATCTGTATAATAATATACTCCATCATCGCAGGCTGTCCAAACTGTATCATTTCTGCAGAATATACTTTTTACTCCTTTTTTCTTTAAATATTTAGCCGAACCTGTAACAGAATTCATTTTAATTAAAGCCCCTTTAGAGACTATATACAATAGGCTATCTCCATTACCGGTAATCTTATCTACAGTATTATTTATATACTTATTTAATTGTGTTTCTGAAGTATAATCCTGAATTCTAACTCCATTATATCTGTTTAATCCCTCAGTAGTACCAATCCACATCACACCATTTTTGTCTTGATAAATTGAAGGTATACAAACTTGGGATAACCCATCCTTAATACCCAAATGCTTAAAATAAAGATTCTGTGAGTAAACAGAAGAAAATAAAATTATATAGAAAAAGAAGAAAAATAATCTCATAATATTATAGTTAATGGTTTTGGCTACAAATTTAATAAAAAAGAAGATACGAAAAATAGAAAAAAAACATCCAAAAAAGTCCGAATATAATGCCAATATCATCCATTTGGAATAATATGCTTATTAATAAAAAACATTTATACTCACAAAACATAATATTTGATATAATTTTACATAAGAAACTTTGAAAAAAATGATAAACACATAAAAATATGAAGAATCTTATACTAATTATCTGTGCCATGTTAACCATAGGCAACCTTCAGGCACAAACTGAGTTCAAGAAAAAAGAAGTAAAGGAAATCATGAAAAAAGTAGCCGACTGGCAGATAGCAAATCCGGCTAAAGGTAATGAACATGATGATTTAAGTTGGACACATGCAGCTCTGTATATGGGAATGCTCGACTGGGCTGAACTGACAGAGAAAGAAGACAACAACTCTTATTATTACGACTGGCTGAAAAAAATTGGAAGAAGAAACTTCTGGCAAGTCGGTAAATATATGTATCATGCAGATTTCATTGCAGTGGGACAAGTTTTCATCGATATGTATAGAAAATATGGCGACAGAAATATGATTCTTCCCACTCTTGCAAGAACAGAATTTGTAATAAACCATCAGTCGGACAGTAATCTTGAATTAGATTACAGCAACATGGCAACACTCGAAAGATGGTCATGGTGCGATGCTTTATTTATGGCTCCACCGGTTTATGCTAAGATGTATACACTCACAAAAGACAAGAAATTTATCGACTTTTTAAATGCCGAGTATAAGGCTACATACGACTACCTGTACGATAAAGAAGAAAAACTGTTCTATCGCGACAGAAGATATTTCGGAAAAAGAGAAGCTAATGGTAAGAAGGTGTTCTGGGGAAGAGGAAACGGATGGGTTCTCGGAGGCCTGGCCGAAATATTGCAGGAACTGTCTCCTATTAGCAGATACCGTGATTTTTATGAGAATCTGTTTGTCGAGTTGTCATACAGGATATCAGAGCTGCAAGGAAAAGACGGATATTGGCATGCAAGTTTACTCGATCCCGATTCTTATCCTTCACCCGAAACAAGTGCAACAGGATTTATTGTTTATGCATTGGCTTACGGAGTAAATGAAGGCATACTCGACAAAGAAAGAATAATGCCTGTAATAGAAAAAGGATGGAAGGCTCTTGTTGATGCCGTAGAGGATAATGGTAAATTAGGATACGTACAACCTATAGGAGCAGATCCTAAAAAAGTAACACGAGATATGACAGAAGTTTATGGAGTAGGCGCATTTCTTCTGGCAGGAAACCAGATATATAAGATGGCTAATTAAAACTGTAGAATTTATTGTCAAACCTATAATACCTTAAAATAATGAAACTTATAACGAGCGTTTTAGCATGTCTCTGCGGCATGTCAACATTAGGTGCAAGAGATATAATCACATTCAATGACGGATGGCTGTTCAAGAAAGGGCCTTTTCCTACCGAAACCATGAAAGCAGCACAGGCCTGGGATGGTAAATGGACAGAGGTGAACATTCCGCACACATGGAATAACATTGATATGCAACAGAATGTAAACTCTTTCTACCAGGGAACTTCATATTACAGAAAGAATTATTTCTTTCCTGAAGAATGGAAAGACAAAAGACTTTTTCTAAGATTTGAAGGAGTAGGAAGTTGTGCCGAAGTATATGTAAACGGTAAATTGGTTATTACTCATAAAGGAGGATATTCAGCATTTGCATGCGAAATACAGAACGAAATAAAGTTTAATGAAGAAAATGAGATAATTGTAAAGGCCGACAATGCTTCAAGACCCGATGTTATTCCTGTAAACCATACTTTATTTGGTGTATATGGAGGAATCTACAGACCGGTATCACTTATCGTGACTGAGAAATGCAACATAACCGTTACTGATAATGCATCAAGTGGAATATACATCACACAGAAAAATGTCAGTAAAAAATCGGCAGATATAAGTGTAAAGGTAAAACTCGATAATGCTTCCTTACATACCTCGCCTGTGGTTCTGGAAAATACTATTTATGATAATTCCGGTAAAGTCATTTCAGTAAAGAAAGAAGAAATTAATCTTTCGGCTCAGGGAATTAAAAGTTTTACATCCAACTTTAAAGTTAAGAATCCTCATCTGTGGAATGGTAGAAAAGACCCATACTTGTATAAAGTTACATCACGTCTGTATCATAACGGACAGAAGATAGATGAAGTATCACAACCTTTAGGTATCAGGAAATATGAAATTATAGCAGGTAAAGGATTCTATCTCAACGGAGAGAAATATCCAATGTATGGAGTTACAAGACATCAGGACTGGTGGGAACTTGGAAGTGCTCTTACAAAAGAAAACCATGACTTCGACCTGGAAACTATAATGGACGTTGGTGCTACCACAGTACGTTTTGCACATTATCAGCAGTCGGATTACATTTATTCTAAATGTGACAGTTTGGGACTTATTATATGGGCAGAAATTCCGTTTGTCAACAGAGTTACAGGCGAGGAATGGGAAAATGCACACAGCCAGCTGAGAGAGCTCATAAGACAAAGCTTCAACCATCCTTCTATTTATGTATGGGGGCTCCATAATGAAGTATATCATCCTCACTCATATACTTCTCAGTTAACCCAATCGCTGCATGACCTTGCAAAAACAGAAGACCCTGACAGATATACAGTTTCGGTAAACGGATATGGTCATGCCGAGCATCCTGTAAATATGAATGCAGATATACAGGGCATGAACAGATACTTCGGATGGTATGAGAAAAAAATAAAGGATATAGATGCATGGGTAGAAGGTCTTGAAGAAAAATATCCCGATCAGAAACTCATGCTTACAGAATATGGAGCAGACGCAAATCTGAATCACCAGACAGAATTTCTTGGAGAATCGCTCAACTGGACTAAGGAATTTTATCCGGAAACCTTTCAGACAAAAACGCATGAGTATCAATGGAGTGTAATAGCCAAACATCCTTATATTATAGCTTCATATCTGTGGAATACATTCGACTTTGCATGTCCTATGTGGGAAAGAGGTGGTGTAGCAGCAAGAAACATGAAAGGACTGGTGACTTTCGACAGGAAAATAAAGAAAGATTCGTACTACTGGTACAAAGCCAACTGGAGTGAAGAACCTGTTTTATATATTACACAAAGAAGAAACTCCGACAGAGAGACAAAGAAAACGAGCATTACTGTTTACTCTAACTGCGGAACTCCCAAAGTCACTCTTAACGGCCAGGAACTTACAAACATAGAAAAAGGATATACAGATGTTCATTACATAATAAATAATGTAATTCTTAATAATGGTGAGAATGTTATTAAGGCAACCTGTACCGACAGTAAAGGCAACTTGCTGAATGATGAAATCAAATGGTATTATTCAGGAGAAAAAGTCAGAGCTGTAGATGGATTTGAAAATAAAAAGGAACATTCAGGATTCTAAACTATATGGATTTGATGTACAATCGAATAAAAAAAGTAACTTTGTGGGTCAAATAAAGAGTCAAATGTATATGTCAAAAATAACAGTTCAGAATACTGAAATCAATGTTATAAAAGTAGATGGAGAAGATTATATCTGCCTGACCGATATGTTACGTGCAAAAGACGAAAATTTTTTCATAACCGACTGGTTGCGTAATCGTAATACACTTGAATACATCGGTATTTGGGAAAAGGTATATAATCCCAATTTTAATTATGGCGAATTCGCCACAATTAGAAATCAGTCTGGGCTAAACAGCTTCAAAATAAGTGTCAAAGAGTTTGTAGCTCGTACAAATGCGATAAGTGTTCAGGCAAAGGCCGGACGATATGGAGGTACATACGCCCACAAGGATATAGCTTTTGAATTTGCCATGTGGATAAGTCCTGAATTCAAGATATATAGTCAAGGAATTTCAGCGGCTTAAAACAGAGGAGCAACACTTGTTGGGATGGTCTGCCAAACGTGAACTGTCAAAAATAAATTACCGCATACACACCGATGCGATCAAACAGAATCTTATCCCAGTAGAAGTAACGTCCCAACAGGCGAGCATCATTTATGCCAATGAAGCCGATGTATTGAATGTGGCAATGTTTGGAATGACGGCAAAACAGTGGCGAGAAGCCAATCCTAAATTAAAAGGGAATATTCGGGATTATGCCACTATCAACGAGTTAATCTGTCTGTCGAATATGGAAAACATAAATGCTGTATTTATAGAACAAGGCATATCACAAGGAGAACGACTTGTGAAGTTAAATCAGATAGCAATTCATCAGATGAAAGTTTTGGAAAGTGAAGACAACGACCGTAAACTCTTAAAATAAAGAATAAACGGTTAAAGAAATAACAAGTTAATATGAAATCACATCCTAAATTTCTACTATTTCATCATCAAAATCCGGCCAATCTATAAATACTTCGAATTGCCAGATTATGGATTTTCCGTCAATAATAAACTTAAAAGCACTTTTTCTACTTAACTACATTTATTTACCAAAAAGGCCTACCGGAAATATATAATATTATCCGACAGGCCTTAAACTTTTTTATATACTAATCTCTGAAAACTATTTCCCCTTAACCTGAATTATTAAACTATTGTGCTCAAACTAACATCTAAAAACCTATTTTTATTCACTACTACTATTTTTATTTTTCTGATTTCAAAGAAACATGTCCGTCAATAGGAAATGCCTTTCCTGTCCATGCTTTCTGAGAAGTCCAAGGTTCAGCTGGTGAAGTCCAGAACGGATGGTCGGCAGGAAGTCCAAGAGGCATATATACCAATGAAGTCATATACAGACTACCATTATTGGTATAATAGTTGGAAAGGTCAGGCTGATGACCTGCAAAACCAAGACGCAGATAATTTTCATCATCAAAATTGCCTTCTACTGCAAACATATTTTTCATTACAGCTGTAAGAGCACTTCTTACCTGTCCGTTTGATAAGCCTTCAGGCAAGCCATACTTCCATGCAGCAAGGGCCATAGTCTGGAAAGCTCCCATTCTATATACAACAGAACGGCCAAAAGCTGGATAAGTACCTTCAGGTGAGATAAGTCGCTCAAGGAAAGTATTGAATCTCTGCATTCTTTTTATGGCAAGCTTTGTAGATATAGGAGTCCAGAACTTATTGGCGTTACAAACCTCAAGTACTTCTATATACATAGGGTGTATTACATAAGAATTATAATAATCCAAAGCAAATTCAGGACCATCAGAATACCATCCGTCACTCAGATACCATTCATTAATTTTATTAACAGCTACTGTGAGTGCATACTGGTCGGCCTTTTCTCCGATAGAAAGCAGGAAAGATTCTGTCATAGCTCTGAAAAGCAACCAGTTGTTATATGCAGGACGGATAACTCTAAGGCCGATAAAACGGTCAATATATCTCTGTTTTGTTGTCTCGTCAAGCAAATTCCATGTTGCATCCGGAGCTCTCATAAAACTTTCAGCTATATATGCTGCATCAACAAGAATCTGAGTCGGACCTTCCCATAACAGGCAGTCGGGACTGTTAGGATCTACCGCATTCTTGTAAGACTGAATAGCCCAATCTCTCAACTGTTTTCTCATCTTACCTTCTTTTGTATCATCATCAGGCAATGCCAGCCATGGAGAAATTCCAGCCATCAGTCGTCCGAAAGCTTCCATATAAGCTACCTTCTTGTTTCTGCCATCCCATGTAGGACTTAATTCGAGATTCATGTTTTTCTGCAACTCACCTTTACTCATATTCTCAAGAATAGGTTGTGCAATTTTATAACATAATTCACTCCATACTTCCCTGTCGGATACAGTTTTTTCCTTCTTCTGACGTGCGTCAACATTTCCTATAAAAAAGAAAATAGCCGCAACAAGTAACAACAATCTGCTTTTCATGGTATAATATTTTATTATTCGATTAAAAGTAAATTACTTCTCCAGATCTTTTTTTCTCTTCAAAGCCTCAAGATAGTAATAATCTGCATAATTAAGAGGAACGTCTATCTCACTGTTATGAGGTATACTTCCTACAGAATGCATTAATATAAATCTTCCATTCTCACCCAACTTAGCTGTATAATTATCCGAAGCAAGGCTTTCTATTATCTTATCGGCATACTCTTTATACTGTTTTGCCTCAGGAGTATTATATGTACTCATTTCATAAAGGGCAGAAGCTATTACAGAAGCCGACGAAACATCGCGAGGCTCGTTTGGAATATTAGGAGCATCCATATCCCAGTATGGAATAAGATCGGCAGGCATTCTCTTATGATTTTTCATAAAGTTGAAAGTTTTGATTGCCTGATCAAGATATTTTTGGTCGCCTGTATAACGATAGCACATACTGTAACCATAAATGGCCCATGCCTGACCACGAGACCATGCAGACTCATGTGCATAACCTTGTGCAGTATGTCTATGTCTCACACTACCATCCTCAATACTATAGTCTATAACATGATAACAGCTACCGTCTGGTCGGAATTGCTCCTTTAGTGTTCTGTCGGCATGCGATACAGCCACCTTATAATAAGTAGAATCACCAGAAAGCTTTGTAGCTTCGAAAAGAAGTTCAAGATTCATCATGTTGTCAATAATAACCGGACATTCCCATCCTCTTTGAGCCTGCCAGCTGTTTCCTGTAACATTCCAGCTTTGGATTGTACCAGGTTTCTCTCTAAAACGAGTACACAAAGATTTGGCAGCCTCAATCATTACATCCTTATAAGCCTCATTCTTAGACAGTCTCAAACCATTTCCATAACTGCAGTTAATTATAAATCCTATATCATGATGCCATGTAAGAGTCTTGGCTTCATCAAGAGCTTCTGTATATTTTTTTGCCAAAGGAAGAAGAGACTGATCGCCTGTAAGCTCATAAAGATACCATACACTACCAGGGAAGAAACCGCTTCTCCAGTCGGCATAACCACAATAGTAAACCCCACCCTTATTATTCAATGTCACAGGATTAAGTACCTTACCACTTGCTTCAATTGTATCTATTTCAAGACCAATCTGCGCTCTTGCATTTTCTATTGCTTTGTCAGCAATACTAACTTCAGCTTTATTCTGCTGGGCTGTACAACCTGTAAAAACGGTCATAGTGGCAATGCAACCACCGATAATCAAATTAGAAAGTTTCATATATCTGTTTGCTATTATTTATTATTACATCTTTAGTTTCCTGATAATAAGACCGGACTTTCACAAGTGCGGTCTTTTAAATGTCTAATATACAAAGAACAAAGTTTTTTATTAACCTAATTTTTTACTATATCTATGATTAAAAACCTATTTTAAAACTATAATGGCCACTAAGATTATTTGCTTTAGACGTAAAAGACAGTCTGTAAATCTTATTACCCCAAACATCCGACAATCTCTTATCAGAAATTTCAACAGTTTCTTTCTTCAGTTCAAATAAGTCTGAATCATAATTCAACTTGGCTTTCACACCGTCAATGGTTATAAATACTATACCATTATTCTGAATATCTACATCACCCCAAGTCATAAAATTGATGACATTAGGAGATTTTGATTCCGACAACTTGAAATCATCTGAAATTGTCAGACTATTCTTGCTGAACTTATATGATCTAACCCAGGATTTCACCGCAGCCTCATCAGGATATGCAGAAGCTATTTCAACACTAAAACTGTTTTTTGAAGCTTTCGCATCATTGGCCTTGAATTTTCTACCATACTTTTGCGGCACTCCGTTTACCATTGGTAAGTTATGGTAATTACTTTGCATAGTCCATATACTATATCTCTCACTGCTGAAAGTCTGCTTGGTATATGTTCCCACCCCGGCATCTATTATAACAGGAGTATTGTTTACCCAAAGAGAGAATGTTCCTGCATCATTATGATTATGGCTTTCATCATTATATCCTCCTTTAGCAGCAAAAAAAGCCTTATCATTTCTCAAATAACAGAATTCTGTTTCAGGATACCAGGTAAAGTTACTTGATTTATATTTTTCAGTATAATTTGCCAGTTCGTCCGAAATACGCAAAGCTTCGAGTGTTCTGAAAACATCACGCCCTGTAAATGATATACCGTTTTTACTGTTTAACATTGATGCAAATTGTTTTAACTCATCACTATCAACAGCTTTTCCATATCTGTAAATAAGATACGGGTCTCCACCTCCTTTGGCCGAAGCATCTGCAAAATTCACTACCCATCCGTTTCCTACATAACTCTTGGCTATATATTCACCCATAGACTTAATCTGACTGTTATCGAATACAGAAATCTTGCCATTGGTAATATATTCAAGAAGAACCAGATAGTCCAATGCCTTACCGGAAGCATGTCCCCAATAAGAAGGGCCTTCTTCACAAGCACCATCAGAGTGAACATAGTTAAGGAAACGGTCAACAGATATCATGCTTCTGTAAACAGCATCCGAAAGTCTGTCAGGGTTATCCTCAAGCAACATAAATGTCATCAGAGCATTGCTGTTGCACCATGGATTCCAGTTATTCACCATCTGGCCTTTGTAATTCCATGCCAACCACCAGAAATTATTATTTTCAAGATAAGGTGTCATTATTCTTTTATCCAATTCTCTATATAGTCTTTTGGATATTTCAGGATCAATTTTATCGAATTCATCATGCATAAAATAATATGTCCATGAAAGAAGACCTCCCAAATCTCCTGCTGTAAGGTCTATTAACTGATACTGTGAATCAGGCAAAGCTCTGTGAGAAGGCTGGGTTATAAGATGTGCCGACAACGCCCATGAAGTCATCTCACAAGTATGAAAAACACCGTTAATTAATTGGTCTATAAATCTTCCTTTACCTTCAGCAAGTTCGGCAAGTAGCAATTGCATTATAGCCTGATTATTGTCACCGAAAGGTTTCTCCATTATCTGTCTGTTTCCGGTGCGTTCAAATTCAAGATAATCAGTTGCCTTTACAACCTGCCATTTATAGTCAAGACATTTTTCACCTTTTTCTATTACGGTCTTCTTGCTTTCCCCAAAAAGTTTATCCCATTCATTTCTGTTTCCATAATCAGGGTAAGTAACCCATTTTTGGTCAGTAACAATAAATGTTTTTAATTCTTCTTTACTTGTCTTATTCTGCAAAATATTTCTTTCAGTATAAGCATTTACATCTGCAAAACATAAAGAAATAATAACTGCAACAAAAAATTTAACCGTTTTCATCATATCATATTTGTTTCTGATTAACGCTGCAATATTACAAACTTAATACATAACCAAAGAGTAAAATTGTACATTAAAAGTACACAAATTGTATATGGTAAGAATGTTTTCTTTAAAAGTACAAAACTCTCACAATTATAGTCTGTTATCATAAAAAATAATATGATAAAGGAGAATCCTGTTATAAAAAATGGCAAAGCCAACATAAAATACAGTTTTCTTCAACAATTTCCCTGTGTACAAAAGTGATTACAATTGCGGAAAATATATACATTAATTTAGATAAAATTCATCAATCTTTGCACTGTCAAAAAAAAATAAAACTTTAAATTCATACTTATGGGAAGTAATTCTAAGTACAATTGCTCTTTAGCAAAGTTTGCTATGGGAGTATCATTAGCTTTCTTTACTTCGGGTATTGCGGCTGCAGAGGTTGAATCTGCATCACCACATGCCGATGCAATTGAAAGCATTCTTCAGGAAAGAAGTATTAACGGTAAAGTTGTAGATGCATCAGGCGAGCCTATCATCGGAGCAAATGTTGTTGTAAAAGGAACTACTAATGGTACTATTACCGATATTGACGGTAATTTTACATTGAATGTTCCGGCAGAATGTACATTACAAATCTCTTACATCGGTTACAACACTCAGGAGGTTAAGGTAACATCTTCTACTAATAATGTTAATATAAAAATGGTAGAAGATACCAAAACACTTGAAGAAGTTGTAGTTGTAGGTTATGGCGTTCAGAAAAAAGTCAACTTGACAGGATCTGTATCATCTGTTGACTTCGAGGAACAGGCAAAATCCCGTCCTGTAACAAATGTATCTAATGCTTTGGCAGGTATGAGTGCCGGTGTTCAGGTAATGCAAGGCTCTGGCCAACCAGGTAGTGATGGTTCAAGCATTAGAATCCGTGGTATCGGAACATTGAACAGTAGCGAACCTCTTGTACTTATTGATGGTATGGAAGGTAGCATGGACTCTGTAAATCCACAGGATATTGAAAGTATTTCTGTTTTGAAAGATGCAGCATCATCTTCTATTTATGGTTCTCGCGCTGCAGCCGGAGTTATCCTTATTACAACTAAAAAAGGTACAACAGGAAAATTAAATGTATCATATAGCGGTAGATTTTCATATGCTCAGCCTACAAACCTTATTGAGCAGGTAACAAATTATGCCGACTACATGGAATGGATAAATGAGTCATTCGAGAATATTGGCCAGAACAAACACTTCTCGCAATCTACAATTGACTTATGGAGAGAAAAATCACTTGATCCTAACGGATTAAATGAAAATGGAGTTCCTAACTATGTAGCTTATCCAAATACAGACTGGCAGAAAGCATTATTTAAACATGGTATTGTACAAGATCACAATATATCTGTAAATGGTGGTACTGATAAATTGCGCGTGTTAATGTCTGCTGGATATTTGGATAACCCAGGATTGGTTGACAATACAGGTATCAAGAAATACTCTTTGCGTGCAAACATTGAAGCAAAGGTAAACAAATGGTTAACTGTAGGTACACGTACATATGCGTCTCAACAAGACCAGGATCCAGGTAATTTCGACAATGCTAATAACTTTTTAAGACAAACAACTCCTGGTTTGTATCCTGAATGGAATGGTAAATATGGTTATCCTGAAGCCCCTGAAGAAAGTGCTACAGCAAATAGTATTTTATGGTTCTTAAATCAGAGTAACGGAGAAAGACAAAAAACACGCTTTAATACGACTCTTTACAGTAGTATCAGTCCAATAAAAGGATTAAGTTGGGATTTTAACCTTAACTATCAACGCTACTGGTATGAAAGTAGGACATGGTCGAATCCTTTGGAAAAAGTTCGTTTCAGTGACGGTACAGTAATGTCTCCTGCAACTGCTCCATCTGATATGACAACAAGCTTTTCTAATGAATCAAGTTACAATTATACATTAGAAAATATTTTAAGATATAATACTACTATAAATCAGGATCACGATCTTGGTATTATGGCTGGTTATCAGGAATTTTATTATAAACAAAATACTAATTCCGCAACCAAGAAAGGATTGATTGACTCTTCAATCCATACACCTGGGTCTGCTACAGAAATGGTAAGCATTGGCGGTGGTGCTACAGATAGAGCGAGCCGCTCATTCTTTGGACGTGTAAACTATGCATATAAATCACGATATCTTTTAGAAGCTAATATCCGTTACGACGGACATTCAAGATACGACAAAGATCATCGTTGGGGTACATTCCCTTCATTCTCTGCTGGATGGAGAATATCTGAAGAAGCATTTATGGAAAAAACACGCAACTGGTTGGATAACTTAAAGATACGTCTATCATACGGTTCTTTGGGTAACAACGGTGGAACAAGTGTTGGTAATTATGAATCTCAGGCAACATACGCTCTTAGATCATATCCTTTTGGTGGTATTCTAAATTCTGGTCTTGCAATTTCAGCATTGGCAAATCCATTCTTGGAATGGGAAACATCAAGCATGACAAACTTCGGTATTGACTTGAATGCATTCCAGAACAGACTGTCTTTTACTTTCGATGCTTTCTATCGTAAGACTACAGGTATTTTGTTTACACCATCTATACCATTGACTGTAGGTGACAAAACTGCTCCAAGAAAAAATATAGCAGAGATGAGCACTAAAGGTGTTGAATTATCACTCGGATGGCAAGATAAAATAGGAGAAGTAAATTATTCTATTTCCGGAAACTTCTCATACACACCTAACAAGGTTGACTACTATAAAGGAAAATTGGAAAAAACATGGGTAGAAGATGAAAATGGAAACAGATACTGGACATATTCTAACCTTGGTGATGTAGCATCAAGTACAGGTTCTGTAAATCCTATTATCGAAGGACACATGAAAAATGAATATTTCTTGATGAATCCATACAAGGGAAGTGGAAAAGGCTTCGAAGCAGATGGAATTCATGGTGGTCCTGCAGATGGTATGATACGTACAGAACAGGATATGGAATGGGTTAAAGCGATGATTGCAAATGGCTATTCTTTCAGACCGAACAATTCAGTAGCTAAAAACAAAATATGGTATGGTGACTATGTTTATGCCGATTTGAATGGTGACGGTATTTATGGTGGTTCAGAGGACCGTGAATTCCAGAACGTATCATCAGATCCTAAATATACATTCGGTTTACAAATGGCTGCAAGCTGGAAAAACTTCGATATATCTATGAACTGGGCTGGTCAGGCAGGCTTCAAACTATATTGGGCTCCTGCAACTGGTTACAACTCACCAACTACACGTGTAGGTGTAGCCTTAGGTAAAGATATAGCAGAAGACCACTATTTCTATAATCCTGAAAATCCGGAAGACCCAAGAACAAACATCAACGCAACATACGGACGTTTAGTGGCTGCTGAAAGTGGATATCAAAATACAGCAACATCATCATTGTATTTATTTAATGGTAACTACCTTAAGTTGAAGAACCTTACATTCGGTTATACATTCCCTACTGCAATGGTTCAGAAAGCTAATATAAGTAACTTGCGATTGTATATGTCAATAGAAAATGTATTCTCTATAGACAAGTATCCTGGACAAGACCCAGAATTAGGAGCAAGTCCAAAATATACTTCTGTAAGACAATTTGCATTTGGTGTTAATCTATCATTCTAAATTATTAAAATTATGAAACTGCTTAAAAATATAATCATTACAGGTTCAATAATGCTGACAGCAACAGCATGCCAACCTGGCTTATTGGACAGAGCTCCATACGATGCTATAGGATCCGGTAATATGTGGGCTAATGAAAACTTGGCCGAAATGGGAGTAACAAGTATATACAATGTTCTTCGTTCAGGAAATGTAGCAGGAGACTTGTATAAATTCGATTGCTATGGTGTCTCAGCAGAATGTCGTGATCAGGACTATTCTCTTCTTAAAGGTACAACATCTGTTGGCGACGGACAGTTCTCTGGCTATTGGCAAATTAATTATGAAGGAATTTCAAGAGCAAACGATGCAATAGCACATCTTCCTGAAGCTCCTATTCAGACAGCAGGCAAAAAAGAACGCCTTATGGCTGAAGCTAAATTCTTACGTGCTTTCTACTATTATAAATTAAACATGATGTTCAAAGGTGTGCCTCTATACTTGGAACCTACAGAACTTGATGGTTTTACAAAGGGTAGAGATACAGAAGAAGCTGTCTGGACACAAATAATCAACGACCTGACTGATGCAATCAATACTCAGGAACTGCCTTTGAAATATACTTCAGATAGCGGTGACTATGGTCGTGTAACCAAGGGAGCAGCATACGCACTACGCGGAAAAGTATATATGTGGCTTAAAGACTGGGCTAAAGCAGAACAGGACTTTATCAAAGTTGGAGAATGTGGCTATGACATTTTCGATGATGGTACAGACGAAGCATATAAACATTTATTTAAGGAAGATAACGAGCGAAGCAATGAAATGATTTTTTCATTACAATGTATCGGACTAAGCGGATATGGTAATGAATTCTCATTCAGATATGGTTCTCGTGTAACATTCGGTTCATGCTGGAATTCTTATCTTGTAAGTACAGATTTTGTTGAATCATACGAAAATGTAGACGGAAGTAAGTTTAATTGGAATGACTATATTCCGGGATACAATGAAATGGATCCTAATGCACGCTCAGTATATTTCTTAAGAGACAATATGACAGATGAAGAAAAAGATGCAATGGTTAAAAATCAAGGAGCTGACTTAAGCAAATATCTGGATAATGGTAACGAAGAACGTATCAAAAAAGCATACGAAAACCGTGACCCACGTTTGCAGATGACTGTCATTACTCCTTATAGTACTTATTTAGGTGCTGTCAGTGCCAATGCTTCATATACATATACATTAAGATGGCCATATCGCGGATATGATACAGCAGATCCATTTGACCTTAAAACAGATACAAACAACAGATTCTATTATCTGTTCAGAAAATTTGTAGCTGAAGGTGGAACAGAAATACCTAACAGATCTTATTCTCCTATAGATATTCCACTTATCAGATATGCCGATGTTGCATTATCAATGGCTGAATGTCTAAACGAACAAGGAAGAACAGATGAAGCTGTAGAATGGGTGAATAAAGTTCGCAGACGCGCAAGAGTAGCATTGCTGAACAGTAATCAGTATACACAAGTAACCGGTCAAGACAATATGCGTGAACGTATCCGCAATGAAAGAAGATGGGAATTTGCCGGTGAAGGTGTTAACTTCTTTGATGAAATGCGTTGGAAAACTTGGCATGAAAGTAAATTCTTCGAAGGTGCCGGTTTGAAACAGATATGGGGACAGGTTCAATATTCTCACTCATGGGGAGGTGATTATCTTTACAATTGGGCTATTCCACGTTCTGAAATTCAGGTAAATCCAAATCTCGTTCAGAATGAAGGTTGGCCAATGGATTAAACCAATTATTATTAATAAAAAACCGGGTCTATCAAGACTCGGTTTTTTTTATTATATAGATTTACAATATGACATTAAAAGGAGTACTAATTTTTGGATTATTTGTACATAAAATCAGGAAAATTTTAATTCATTATAAACCACTTTATACTTAATTTTGGGAAACTAATAAAACTTTTACTACTTATGAAAAATAAAGTACTTTTATCTTTGTTGTTTCTTACAACAGTTATCTCAAATGTTTTTTCTCAAACTCTAAAATTCAATCCTGACAGTACATTCAAGATTGTTCAGTTTACCGACATTCATTATATCTATAATGACAAACGTGCCGATATTGCTCTGGAAAGAATAAAAGAAGTCCTTTCGGCAGAGCATCCTGATCTGGTAATTATGACCGGCGACGTTATATACGGAAAACCGGCAGAAGAAAGTCTTAGAACTGTCTTGAATACAATATCTGAATTTAAAATACCTTTCGCTGTAACATTCGGCAATCATGATGATGAGCAAGGGTTAACAAGGAATGAATTATTAAATATTATATCTTCATATAAATATAATCTAAGCACAACCGAAAAGGACATTAAGGGAAACAGTAACTACATATTACCTGTAAAATCTGTTGATGGACTGCAGACATCTGCACTTATTTATTGCTTCGATTCAAACAGCTACTCTTCTTTGGAAGGTATAAAAGGTTATGACTATATACATCATGACCAAATCCAATGGTATATAGAAAAGAGTAAATACTATACTCAAAACAATAATGGCAAACCTGTACATTCTCTTGCTTTCTTCCATATACCACTACCTGAATTTCATGAGGCTGTAAGCGATGAAAATTCTATAATGATTGGTACAAGAATGGAAAAGGCATGTTCACCTGTACTAAACTCAGGACTTTTTTCGGCCATGAGAGAAATGGGAGACGTAAAAGGAGTGTTTGTCGGACATGACCACGATAATGACTATGCCGTTAACTGGAAAGGAATATTATTGGCATACGGCAGATATACAGGTGGAAATACTGTTTATAATCATTTGCCTAATGGAGCGAGAATAATAGAACTTAAACAAGGCTCTAACAGTTTTAAGACATGGATTAGGCTAAAAGATAATAAGATAATTAATGAAATAACATTTTCTAATAACATAGATACAAAGAAATAAGATTTCAAGTAATTATGAATTGGCAGAGTCTTATATTATGTTTATTAATCCTTACACAATTCAGTTGTACAACTAATACAGTCAATACTAATTTCATCAGTATAAAAAACGGGAAATTTATTGACTCTAAAAATCGTACAATAATACTGAACGGAATAAATCATGTAACCAAAAACAAGGAAACCAATTATATAAACAATAACGACAGTATTCTGTTTGTCAATTTCAAGAAATATGGTTTTAACTGTATCAGATACGGCATTTCATGGGCTGCCTTAGAACCTAAGCCTAACGAAATTGATGAAAACTATCTGAAAGAAATTGATAAAAGAATAAAATGGGCTAAAGATAATAATCTGTTATTAATCCTTGATATGCACCAGGATCTGTATTCTGTAAAATATGGTAATGGTGCACCTGAATGGGCTACATTAGACAATGGTTGTAAACACATTGAGGGAGAAATATGGAGTGATGCATATATTATCAGTCCGGCCGTTAAAACATGTTTCGACAACTTCTGGGATAACAAGCCTGCAAAAGATGGAATCGGTTTACAAGACCATTATTCACATGTATGGAAAGTTATTGCAGACAGATATAAGAATTATGATAATGTAATTGGTTTTGATATAATGAATGAACCATTTACAGGTTCAATGGCCGATTCTGTAATAAATAATTTAATATCAGGATTGGTAAGGCACTGTACAGATTCTGCCAATATTAAAGCAGACAATATAAATTCTATTTTTGATAATACTGAAGAAAGATTGTCATTACTTAAAATACTGAACAATAAAGAAATCTTTAAAGACGTTGTAAATCAAGCCCAAGACCTGATTGATAGTTTTGAACAAAAAACTTTAAGCAATTTTTATCAGAAGGTAAGAGATTCTATAAGAAGCGTAAATAACAGGCATATTCTATTTCTGGAACATTGCTATTTCGGCAATATGGGTCTGAAAAGCAGTTTCAAGATTCCGGTTGACAGCAATGGTAATCCAGACAGCCAGTGCGCATATGCACCACATGTATACGACCTCAATGTTGATACCAACAATTCAAATACACTTGAGGGCAACAGACTTGATTTTATTTTCAGTCAGGTAATAGCATCTGCAAAAGAAAGAAATCTGCCTGTATGGCTTGGTGAATGGGGGGCTTTTTATGACATAAACAAAAAATATAATAACGTTGCTACATTCCACAGGGATATAATAGAGAATAATCTTATGGGACAGGCATATTGGAGCTGGTGGAATAATATTGAACTTCAAGATTATTTTTATACTTGTATTTCCAGAAGTTATCCCCGGTATATATGCGGAAACTTGATTAAATACAAAAACACAGACAATATGTTCGTTTGTACATGGGAAGAGGATTCAGATGATAATGTTTCATGTATATATCTCACAGATGTCTCAAACTTGAAAGAGTCTGATATTAATATTGACCCTATATCCGATTATAATATCAAAACAATAGAAAACAGCAAAGGTGGGTATTTAATCATAAAATCCATCAATAAAAAAAGAGAATTAACTATAAAATACTAAAGCCATGAAAATAATATTAATACTTCTATGTATAATTTTTTCTTCATGTTCTTCTACAGATAAAAATAACATGAAGGAGTATATGAAAACTCAGTCTCTCAAATGGGAACAACTTCCAATGCAATGGAATGAAGGAGCTTTCTTAGGCAACGGACGAATTGGTATGGTGGCATATATCGACTCTGCCGACAACTCATTGACTCTGTGGCTTAGCAGACCGGATGTTACTGATCATAGGAAAGCACCGGATAAAAAAACATCTATGGGAGTTAAGGATGCTTCTGTACTTTTTGATTTCTGCAGAATGGATATAGGAAAAATGAAAATGTATCCCGAAGCCAAAATTTTATCGGGTACTATGGAACTTGATATCTATAATGCAGAACTGAACGGTACTCTTAAAACAGATAAGGGTGATATAAATATCCGTGCATATACACCACAGAAATACGATCTGAATATTGTGGAAATAAACACTGACATTGATTATAAATGGAAACTAAAACCAGGAAGTCCAAGTTCTCCGCGTATTCAGGTCTTTCCTCAATTGCAGGAAACTATGAATTATCAGGACAATCCTAATCCTATATGTAACCAAACTGAAAAAGAAGGTTCGAGTGTTCATCCGCTACTTGCCGGAGGTGACTATGCTACTTACTGGAAAAACATAAAAGAGGGAGACAAAGATGTATTATTTGTCTCTACCATGAACGAAGTTCCAAAATCTGATGTTTCTTTAATTAAGGCAGAAGAAGAAGTTAAAAAAGCTATAGAAGAAGGTACTGAATCCATCAGAAAAGATATGTACGGATGGTGAAATAATTACTATAATACCGGTATGATTTCTATTCCAGACAAGAAGATGGAGAACTTCTATCATATACAGTTGTATAAACTTGCTACATGTTCTCACCCAGAAGGTCCTGCTATGGATGTATTCGGAACATTCTATAAAACAAGCCAGTGGCCGGGAATATGGTGGAATCTTAATATACAGCTTACTTATATGTCTACACATCCAACCAACAAAATGGCTCAGGCTGTAAATTATCAGGACCTGATAGACAATTATTTTATAGATGTAATGAATTCAAGAGGACCGGCAAAAGTAGGAGATTTTGCATGGGCTTTACATACATACGTATCTTATATGCTGTATGAAGGACGTACATGGACATACATCGATGAAAGATTTATGCCTAAAGCTGAAGCAGTACTGGATATATACAAACCTCATCTGGTAAATAAAGATGGTGTTATAAATCTTATGCAGACAGAATCACCGGAATACGAAGGCTTTGAAGTATATGATAACAGCAACTATAACCTTGCTGCATTGAGATGGATACTTACAACCATGATTAACATAGCCGATGAAACCGGAAAATATGCAGACAAAAGTGCTGAATGGAAAAATATCCTGACACATCTGCATCCTGCTCCTGTGAATGAAAACGGATATATGATAGGTTCTGATAAACCGTTTGCAAAATCTCACAGACATTATTCTCATCTTCTGTCGTTTTATCCTCTTAAGCTTGAAGATCCTACAAAGCCTGAAGTGAAAGAGGTTTTGGAAAAATCTATTGATCATTGGATGAATATAGGTAATGGAGGCGGATTGGCCGGATATTCTTATACAGGTGCAGCTTCGCTATATGCTTATCTTGGAAATGGCGATAAGGCATACGATAAAATATACCATTTCCTTAATAAACCTATCGGTATCAGTCTTCTTTTATCAAACACTCTATATGTAGAGAGTGGAGGGAAAAATCCTGTTATAGAGACTCCTTTAAGTGCCGCCACCGCAATTACAGAAATGCTTCTGCAGGGTTGGGGCGGAAATATAAGATTATTCCCTGCAATTCCTTCTGCATGGAAAGACTGTTCGTTCAATAAATTGAGAGCAGAAGGGGGATTTGTAGTTTCGGCTGCCAAGAAAAACGGAAAACTTGATTGGGTTACTATAACAAGTGAGGCTGGAAGACCTTGCAGGGTTTATCTGCCTGAATGGGAGAATGTGGTTGCATCCGATAGTAAAATAAAAGTTTCTTCCCTTGGACACGGATATTATGAGGTGTCATTGGGTAAGGGTGAAACTGTTTCCCTTTCAGAAAATAATAATGTTACTCCTAAGTTTGACCTGCAACTAAGTGA
The DNA here is from genome assembly GCA_034094155.1 of Phocaeicola sp. Taxonomy (GTDB): domain Bacteria; phylum Bacteroidota; class Bacteroidia; order Bacteroidales; family Bacteroidaceae; genus Phocaeicola. The sequence continues at coordinate 101,343 of JAXEBI010000008.1, read as the reverse complement.
CAGCTGTAATTTCTATGGAGTAAAACTTGGCAAGGGTCTTGACAGACAAATGGACTGGCCGGAAGATTTAAAGGCAAGACTTATTGAAGCGCAGAAACAGGATCCTAAACTTCTGCAGAATAAATAACAATATTGTCTGATGTGTTGTATTTAATATAAAAAATCTTTACTTTTTTATACATAAGACAAAATGAGGTCAATAATTTTTTCAGTCCTTACTCTTGTATTACTCTTTACCGGATGCAAGGAGAATAACCCGAAAACAGAATCTGTCTATGCTTTAATAGAACGTGTTGCTCCTGGTTACAGCAATCAGTTTGTCCTTGAACTGATTGATAAGGAAGACAGTCTGGATGTATATGAAATATATTCTGAAAATGGGAAAATTATATTGAGAGGTAATAACCAGATATCTCTTGCCACTGCATTTAATCAGTATTTAAAATATACATGTAACGCACATATCTCATGGTTGGGAAACAATCTTAATCTGCCTGAAAAGCTCCCTTTACCGGAGAAAAAGATAAGAAATACCATTAACGGGAAATATCGCGTTTATATGAATTATTGTACTCTAAGTTATTCTGCTGCATGGTGGGACTGGGACAGATGGCAACGTGAAATAGACTACATGGCTATGAATTCTATTAACATGCCTTTGTCTGTAACTGGTCTTGAAGCTGTATGGTATAATACATTGTTGAAACATAAGTTTACAGATGAAGAAGCTCGTGCTTTCCTTGCTGCTCCAAGCCATTCGGCGTGGCAATGGATGCAGAATCTGCAAAGTTATGGCGGACCGTTATCAAAGTCTTTTATAGATAAGCGTGCCGAACTCGGTAAAAAAATCATTGATAGAGAAATTGAGCTTGGAATGACACCTATTCAGCAAGGTTTCTCAGGATATGTTCCACGTGAACTGAAAGATAAATACCCTAATGCTAAGATACAACTTCAGCCTTCATGGTGCGGATTTAAAGGGGCTGCACAACTTGATCCTACCGATTCTTTATTTCAGATTATAGGAAAGGACTTTTTGGAAGAAGAGAAAAAGTTGTACGGAACATATGGTGTTTATGCTGCCGATCCGTTTCACGAAAGCAGACCTCCTGTTGACACACCTGAATATCTGAGTGCTGTAGGAAAATCTATAGACCATCTGTTCCAAAGTTTTGACCCTAATTCTATATGGGCTATGCAGGCATGGAGCTTGAGAGAGCCTATAGTCAAAGCCGTATCAAAAAATAATCTGCTGATTTTAGACCTTAATGGAGCAAAAAGCCAACAGGAAAATGCTTGTTGGGGATATCCGGTTGTTGCAGGCAACTTACATAATTTCGGCGGAAGAATCAATTTGCACGGTGACTTAAAGCTACTGGCAAGCAATCAGTATGAGAAAGCTGTGAGTAAGTCACCCAATGTATGTGGTAGTGGTCTGTTCATGGAATGTATAGAACAAAATCCTCTGTATTATGAACTGGCATTTGAAATGCCGCTACATAAAGGGGAGGTAAACTTGGATGAATGGCTCAAAGATTATGCAACAAGAAGATATGGAAAGGCCAATAATAACACTCATAAAGCTCTTTTAAAATTATTGGAAGGACCATACAGGCCTGGAACAAATGGTACCGAACGCAGTTCGATTATAGCCGCAAGGCCGGCTTTGGATGTAAAGAAGTCCGGACCGAATGCAGGATTGGGAATACCATATTCCCCTACTCTGCTTCTTGAAGCACAGGCTTTGATGCTAAAAGACTGTGACTCGCTGAAAGCATCTGGTTCATATAGGTTTGATTTAGTTGACATTCAACGTCAGATTATGTCCAACTTAGGTCAGGTAATGCACAAGAAAGCTGCCAAAGCTTTTAAAGACAAGGATATTAAGGAGTTTGAGCTTCACAGCAAACGCTTCCTTGATATGCTGTCGGATGTTGACAAGGTTTTAAGGACACGTACTGAATTCAATTTCGACAGATGGATTAATGACGCAAGGTCATGGGGTGAAACTGAAGAAGAAAAAAACAAGTTTGAAAGTAATGCCACTGCTTTAGTTACAATTTGGGGCGCAGACGGTGATCCGCTTATTTTTGACTATTCATGGAGAGAATGGAGTGGACTTATTGACGGATATTATTTGAAAAGATGGGAGAAATTCTATTCCATGCTTTCCGATTGTCTTAGAAACGGAAAAAATTATTCAGAAGAAGGACTTCCACTAACTCACGGACGTGAAGCTTTCAGAGCCAACTCTTTCTACTCCGGTTTGGGAGACTGGGAACTAAGTTTTACAAATACCTATAATAAAGCAAGGGTTCCTGTTTGTGAAGGTGATGAAATTGAGACAGTAAAGGAAATGTTCGGAAAATATCTCAAACTTGCCAAAGAATATTATAAGGATGATTATGGGGCTGATATAATAAAGGAAGGTAATATCTTTGAGAACTTAGGTGAGTGATTTGCTCAATATAAATAATTAAGTGGAAGAAGCTTGACTAAAAATCAAGTTTCTTCCACTTAATTATTATAAAATATATTTGTCCCTATAAACCTTAAGTTTAAAATACATCCTATAGTCTATTTCAGACCTTCCTTTTCCAATATTTCCATCATACGTACAGTATTCTCTTCATCAGTATCACCAACCTCTTTACGCAAACGCATCATTTCTTTCTTCATTTGCTTAATCACACCTTGATACTCGGAATCATTATAAGCATTATGATTTTCTTTGGGATCTTTCTGCAAATCGTAAAACTCCCATGATGGGATAGATTTATAATCAGAAGAACCTGTCATATTAAGACGATCTCCATACAAAAACATTAGTTTATATCTGTCTGTACGTACACCAATATGAGCAGGACGAATTTCATGCTGTGTCCAATAACGATAGTATATACTCTTTCTCCAATCTGCCGGAGCTTTATCTTCAAGTATTCTACGGAAACTTCTTCCCTGAGCACCCTCAGGAGGATTTAGACCTGCAAAATCAGTCAGTGTAGAAGCAAAGTCAACATTAAGAATCAAATCATTAATACGTTTGCCGGCAGGGATATGTTTTGGATATCGTATAACAAATGGCATACGTGCAGTCTCTTCATAAAACATACGTTTATCGAAGAATCCATGTTCTCCCAAAAAATACCCTTGGTCGGCCACATATATTACAATTGTATTATCTGCTATACCCATATCGTCTAAAGCATCTAATAGTTTTCCTATATTATCGTCTACAGTAGCAGCACACCTCAAATAATCACGTATAAGTTTCTGGTAAGCAGCCTTTCGCTTGGCTATTTTACCCATTCCTTGTGAAGAAAAAGGTAATTCAGGATAACGGCACCACCATTTATCAGGGTCTGCAGAAGCAATTTCCCAGCGACGTATCATTTCCTCCAACGGTTGTCCTGAAAAAGTCCGTCCATTTGTTTCAGGCCCCCAATCAAATAAATTCTCAGGTTCTGGAAATACCACTCCATCATATAAATGACGCATACGTTCTGGAAAATCGTACGGTTCATGTGTAGCCTTAAAATGGCAACACATCAAAAAAGGTTTCTTCTTATCTTGGGCCTTCATCCATTTGATAGCTTTTTCAGTTACAATATCAGTTGAGAATCCATGTACTCTTTCACCAAAATTACGCTGTCCGGGCCATGGCTCGTCACTGTTTTTAAAAGTCGGGTCACGATACTCACCCTGATCATGAAATACTGAATAATAGTCAAAGCCCTGAGGTTGTGATTTCAAATGCCATTTACCTACAAGTCCCGTACTGTAGCCGGCTTCTTTAAAAACTTTAGCAAAAGTAGGAATAGATATATCCAATGTATCATCTAATGTATAAACTCCATTTGCATGACTATAGCGTCCTGTAAGTATTGCGGCACGACTCGGTGTAGATATTGAATTGGTACAGAAACAATTATCCAATACAGCACCTTCGTTTGCTATACGTCTTATATTATCAGTCTGAACATAATCCTGCAATATGCCTCCATACACTCCCCAAGTTTGCGAAGTATGGTCATCGCTTAATATAAATAAAATATTAGGACGCTCATCTTGAGATTCACCAACCGCATACATTGCCATAGAACTCAAGACCAATGTTCCTGTTAAAAAAGACCTCATTTTCATTGTTATTTCAGTATTATAGATTTAGAATCATTCAACCTATATATTATCACTCAAAGACATAAAGTTTTATCAATTCCTCCCATTCCAGTTTATGTCCGTCTTTCCACCACATAGGATTTGCCAGGTCACAAAAATCATTGTTCTCCTTCATCCGTTTATCAAGCAAATCATGCATTTTCTGTTTCTTCTCCGGCAGTTTATCAGATAAGTTTATCAATTCTCCGGGATCGTTGCGCAAATCAAACAGCTGTTCGGTTTGTTTACCCTCTACATTATATATGATATATTTATAATTATCTGAAATAACACCACGCTGCTGATTTGAATAAGCAAGAAAAAGATCTTCGCGGATACTGTTTGATTCACCTTTAAGAACCGGCATAAGAGACTTACCGGTAACTGATTCTGGAATATCAAGACCTACAAGTTCACATAATGTTGGATATATATCATAAAGATAGCATAATGCCTCTGAGCGCCCCTTCTTCAAATAATTTCCCGGAATAATCATTGACATAGGCACACCTACGCTATGATCATACAGACTCTGTTTACCAAGCAATCCATTCTGACCCATAGCCAATCCATTGTCGGATGCAAAAACAATAATCGTGTTATCTTTCTTGCCGGAACGTTCCAAAGCATCAATAACACGTCCTATCTGCATATCAACTTCGCTCACCATACCATAATATAATGCCAATTCCTTACGTATCTGTTCTTCTGTGCGAGGTGCCGGAAGAACAAGTTCATCTCTTACAGTCAGCTCTCCATTATCAAACGGATGTTCCGGTAAGAAATTTGATGGTACAGTCAGATTGGAAGGATTATATTTATGTCCATAATCAGGCAAAACATTACGTGGGTCATGAGGAGATGTAAATGCTATATAAGCCATAAAAGGCTTATCATTTTCATCAACATTATTCAGAAAATCAATAGCAGCATCGGCAAACATAACAGATGAAAACTTATCACCAATGAAAGGCTTGTCTTTATACTGCCCTGTGGGATCAAAGTGATGAAGTCTTGGTTCTGAATGACCATTTAATTCGTATGGGTGCATTCCACCAAAGAAAATATTATCTCCATCATCAAAAGAACGAGCAAATGAAGCATAATCAGAATGCCATTTCCCCGTTGCAAAAGTATAATACCCATTAGCTTTTAAGTATTCAGGTAATGTAATATGGCTTTGGGGAATTTTCAAACCATCGCTTTGTACCTCAAACACTCCACGGCCGGTCAATAGCATGGCACGACTTGGCATTGAAAGTGCTCCACACAATGCTCCATTGGTATAAGTTCTTGTAAAAGCCATACCATCATTTATCAGTTTATCTATATTGGGAGTATATGTATCTTTATTTCCCAAAGCAGATATAGCATCTCCCTGCATATCGTCAACCAAAATAAATAAAATATTTGGCTTCCCGGATTCTTCCTGACATGAAACAAACGTTAAAGCTACCAAAGGAGCTGAAACAAGATTTCTAATTTGCATAACAGTTTATTTAATTTTATTTTTAAGTCATTTTATTAAAATCCTATTGCTGTTTTTTATATACCTGTGGGGTTACACCATATTGTCCCTTAAAACAGCGGCTAAAATATACAGGTGAACTGAATCCACATCTGTCGCTTATTTCGGCTACAGGCATGGTAGGATACTTCTGAAGCAACGAAGCGGCATGTTTCAGTCTTTGGTTAAGGATAAAATTGTTCGGAGTCATCCCTGTTAGAGATTTAAACTTAGAATATAACAATGATCTTCCTATTCCTATCTCCTTACACAATTCAGGTACATCAAATTCAGGGTCATCAATATGTTCTTCTATTACTTTAGAAGTCTTTCTCAGAAGATCCTGGTCTAATGGATTAATACTTGCAAGGTCAATATCCGACAATGGTTTCTTATTTATCTGGCTTTGTATCAGAAGTCTGTTTCTCACAAGATTATTCACTCTTGCCAAGAGCAGATCGGAATTAAAAGGCTTCGAAATATAATCATCTGCTCCCCTGTTGAATCCTTCCAGATTCTGCTCTGTACTGTTCAATGCAGTAAGTAATACCACAGGTATGTGGCACAAATCAATATTATTCTTTATCTGAATACATAATTCAGTACCTGTCATTTCGGGCATCATAATATCCGAAACAATAATGTCTGGCTTATATTCGAATGTCATCGACAGTCCTTCCTTTCCATTATAAGCCTTTAAAACTTTATAAAATGGAGAGAACAGGTCATCAAGAATCTGAATCAGTTCTTTGTTGTCTTCCACTATCAGTATAGTATACTTTTCTGAGTCTTCTTTTGGCTTCAGAAGAGAATTATCTTCAGGCGACGGAATCTTTTTATCAGCATTATCGGATGCTACAGGAAGTTCATTATCCTGACTATAGCCGGAAGAAGAACTTACAGTTTCCAGAACCGGAGTTTCAGGCTGTTTATCTATGAACTGAATATGTTCGTCTTTGATATATTCTGTGCGTTCGAGCGGCAAAGAAACAATAAAACTACTTCCCTCACCCAGTTTACTTTCTACAGATATCGTACCATGATGCTTCTCAACAATACTCTTGGTAAGAGCCAGACCTATGCCTGTTCCAAATGCTCCTCCATCGTCTTTCTTGTCTTCTACCTGATAGAATCTGTCGAATATTCTCGGAGCATCTTTTACTGATATTCCGCAACCGGTATCATAAACTGTTACGAATATTTTGTTGTCCGATAATTTAATGTTTACCCCAATAGTACCACTCTGTGTATATTTAAAAGCATTCGACAATAAATTATAAAATACCTTTTCAAGATGTTTTGCATCGAACCAGCATACTATTGATTCCGGGAAAGCATTGAATTCATAATTTATTCCTTTCTGCAAGGCGTAATCGCTGAACGAAAGATAAATTTCCTTTACAAAAGCACATAAATCATTCTGTGATACCTTCAAGTTGTAATGGTTCTGTGTGAATTTTCTGAAATCAAGAAGCTCCGACACGAGGTTATTCATATACTGAGCATTATGCTTTAGCTTCATAATCTTGTTATAGACTGTAGGAGGAAAAGAATGAATCTGAAGCAGACTGTCGATATGACTGATTATCAGTGTAAGAGGTGTTCTGAATTCATGACTGATATTAGTAAAGAATACCAGTTTGTTATGGTTCAATTCTTCTATATGCTTCTTTTCAAAGCGTTCTCTTTCCAGAGATATCTCAAGATTTCTGTGCTCTATTCTATTGCGTACAAACATATAAACTACAGTAAACACAACTATAAAATATACAAGATAGGCATACCATGTATTATACCATGGAGTAGAGATATGTATGTCAAGCACAGAAACCTTAGAATCAGGAGCATCTGCTATTTTTGCATACAGCGTATAATCCCCCGGCTGAAGGTTGGTATATCTTGCCGAAGGTGTATTAGTAGTAGTCCATCCTTTATCGAGACCTTCAAGTTTATACATAAAGCTACGCTGAATATGTCTGTCGGCATATTTGGTACTTGCAAATTCTATTACAATATTGTTTTCCGAATGGTCAAGGACTATTTTGTCAGTAAAAGCCAACGCTTTATTAAGAATCCTTCCGTTATGTGACGGATGGACTATTTCATTATTTATATAAATATCAGAGAAATATATCTCTCCAGGAATCTCCTGTGAAGAATAAAAGTCCGATTCACGGAAGTATGTAATTCCTTTAGTATCGCCTATAAATATGTCATTATTATTGTCAACAAGTACTCCGCATCCGTTTATTATTGGAGCTTTAAGATAATTATGATCTATACTTACTATTTTTTTATCAGAAGGATTATAGAGCATTATACCCTTATCACTGGTAATCAATATTTTCCCTGATGAGGTTTCTTTTGCATCATAACAATAGTTCGACAGGATATTCAAATCCGGTGCTTTATAAGAGTCTAATGATTTTGTTGAAGGAGAATAAACCAGCATACCAAATCCCAAGGTACAGATATATATATGAGACTTTGTTGCTGTAATTTGTGAAACAGCCACATTATCAGGCAGTTTGATTTCTGTATTCTTTGTAGAACTATCCAATGATATTGATAATATCTTATCATTATGTGAACTATAGAAAGTTCCGTCGGGAGAGATATCAAAAATAGTTGGCGCTCCATAAAAAGGCTCTAATTTTGTAAATAAATCTGTATTGGTATCAAGACTAAATACACCTTCTCTACAAGAAACTATAATATAATTTTTCCACTTTCTGATTCTGTGAATCACATTTCCGGGAACATTTTCCTGGCCTTTTTTATCGAGATAATTATAAAATTTACCGGTTTTGATATCATATTTCGACAATCCTCCCAAATGGGTTCCTATATACAACATATCGTGCTCTTCATCGTAACAGATGCTTTTTACATTATTATGCGGCAATGAATTACCTTCACCGGCTATCAGAACATCAAGAAGATTCCAACTTATGTTTACACAACTGATACCGCCTCCATCTGTACTTATCCATAAATTGTCTCTTTTATCAAGAACCATCTCACCTATATATGAATAGTATAGATTAGACATTTCTCCAACCTGATAGTCATAATGCAGGAAAGCGGAATGAGTAGGGTTAAAATAATTTACTCCTCCATAATAACTTCCGGCCCATATATTACCTTCCCTGTCTCTATACATGGAGAATATTGAAGGATGATTTAATCCTCCTGCATATTTGGGTATTTTAATAGCAGAAAACTGTTGCTTCTTAATATCAAATTTCTGTAGTCCTAAGAATGTTCCAAACCATATATTTTTATCATCATCTTCTACAAATTCACGTATCTGAAGGCTTATTGTTCCATTATTCCCGGTAATAGAGAAAGGGACTTTTTCTATTTTATCATTCTTGATTATATATAAGCCATTCATTCTTGTGCCTACCCAGATTTCACCATTGGAAGTCTCCAGAATTGAATAGATATCTTCACCGGATAATATTGTAGAGAACTTGCCATTATCTTTTTCAGAATAGTATATCAAACCGGCAGATGTACCTATATAGAATCTGGATTTACCTTTAAATATGGTATTTATAGTATACTCCATTGATAATTCATATAGTAAGTCAGGTTCATAATTATCCTGATTTTCTTTATCTTGTTTCAGCTCATATATATTATTGTTTTGAACATAAATAATATTGCCACCGCTTTCAGTCATAGCCAATGTAGATCCGTTTTTGGTAAGCTGTTCAAAATTTTCCTCTACAATATCATATCTGAAAAGATTATAGTCTGAAATAAAATAGATATTTCCATCGGAATCGGCATTAACCGATGAAACAGAATTTCCAATCCATATACTGTCATTATCGGCATTACCAATCATTCCTTTGTAAGATAACAAACGTTCCCCGTCGAATACGTTTATTCCCTCTCTGGTTCCAAACCACATTCTCCCCAAACCATCCTGACAAATAGCCATAACAGAAGGCTGAGACAAACCATGCTCCAAACTCAAATATTGAAAGTTTTCCGATTTAAGTGGAACTGTAGAAAAGATTATCAATATAATGGAAAAAAGTAATCTGAGTATCATAAGTATTATATTTATAGTTTCTTTATTGCAAAAATAATAAAATTATGTTCAAAGAATATATATTTATCATACTTATTGTTTAGTAAACATATGTTTTTAAAGTATTGGACTTTATATTTTTTGTACCTATCCATCCTATCATTTCATTCATCATATTTTTTCTTTAGGCAGATAAAAGGAATATTCGGTAGGAAAAATGTATAATTAGTTCAAATATTCGGTAGGAAAAATGTATATTTGTGATATACAATTAAAAAAATAATTATTATGCATAGAAACATCATAGAAGAACTTAAAATTTGGAAAAATAAAAACGGCCGGAAGCCTCTTGTATTAGCCGGAGCTCGTCAGGTAGGAAAGACATACATTCTTAAATATTTTGGGGAACAGGAATTTACAAATGTAGCTTATATCAACTGTGACGACAATAAATTGGCTAAGAACTTGTTTTCAGAAGATTACGATATGCAGCGAATTCTGTTAGCTATCGGAGCCATTACAGGACAAAGCATTGAAGCCGGCAAGACATTAATTATCTTAGATGAAATACAGGAAGCTCCACGTGGCTTATCGGTATTGAAGTATTTCTGTGAAAATGCACCACAATATCATGTTGCCGTGGCAGGCTCACTATTGGGAATAGCCATGCACCACGGAGAATCTTTTCCGGTTGGAAAAGTGGATATATTACATATTTATCCAATGACCTTTGATGAATTTTTATTGGCAAAAGGGAAGAAACAAATGGTTGACATACTACGAGCCAAGGACTGGGCTACTGTGAAACTACTTAAGAACGAGTACATCAAGATTCTAAGAGAGTATTACTTCGTTGGAGGAATGCCGGAGGCTGTAGCAGAGTTCGTGTCAACAAATGATGCCAATAAAGTAAGGATTGTACAAAATAACATACTCTTCACCTATCGGCAGGATATGTCAAAACATGTACCCACATCGGAAGCCAACCGCATAGGTATGGTTTGGCAGTCAATGCCCTCACAACTTATAAAAGAAAACAAAAAATTCATCTACGGAGTTATCCGTCCCGGTGCACGGGCAAAAGATTTTGAAACTGCCATTCAGTGGCTGATAGATGCAGGTCTGGTATACAAAGCTGAAAGGATTACACAACCAAAGGTTCCATTGAAATTTTACGCCGACATTTCAGCTTTCAAATTGTTCCTTCTTGATTGCGGACTGCTTGGTGCCATGAGCGAGACTCCGGCAGAGAAACTCCTGGTTGCCGACAATGGTATGGAAGAGGCTAAAGGTGCATTTACAGAAAACTATGTAATGAGCCAGCTGACTGCTACATGTAGAAGTTCTGTATTTTACTATAGCAATGATGCAAAGTTGGAAATTGATTTTATCATACAGAATGGCAGTGAAATCGTTCCGATAGAAGTAAAGGCTGAGGAAAACCTGCGTTCAAAATCCCTGTCATTCTTTGTTAATGCTAATAAAGATCTGCATGGTCTTCGTTTTTCCATGTCTGACTACCGCGAACAGGACTGGATGACGAATGTGCCGTTATATGCCGCATCCATTATCTTTCAAGAAAGTTAAAAACTCAAGTTTTGAATTTAGAAATTAAGTTATTGAGTCATGACATTGAATGATATCAGTCTACTTTTGTCTCTTATAATCACTTTGAAAGAAAAACTGCACAAGGGAAAGAATTTGGTGTTGTGCTGAACGCGATAAAGTATAAATTGATACAGAGAGTGTTTGCAGTTGTACAAAAGGGGGCCCCCTTTTGTACAACTGCAAACATTCTTCCGCCAGAAACACACATATTACCAATCTGACCACAAACTCCAGCAATTGCATTTCCTAATGAAAAATCTGAAAGGTTTAATGGCTTGATTCCGCCCATATAACCTATATAGCCTTTGTTATCGTCAATACCCACAAATGAACGCCCGTCTCCTCCTAAATCTGTAATCACTTTTTTTAATTTCATGGTAGCAGCATCAGCAACAACAAGCCTGTTACCTTGCTTAGAAACAAAATATATATTTTCTCCCCATACAGCGCCATAACAAGTTGTCGTTCCTAATTTATAATCTGGGTTTGCAGAACGAAAAACACGATATTTCGGTATATATCCGGTAACATTTTTCTGGAAATAATTTACAGAACCTTCATCATGTCCAAACCAGTCTTCATTCACTACATAAAAACCATTTGACTCTACTTTTGCAATTGGTTCATCTTCATCGGGTTTTTGTTCAGGTTTTACAAGTTTGGGCACTACAACTTCAGTTCCATCTAGAAAAACAAAACTAACAATCTGATCTGTTTCTTTCAACTCACAAGCAAAAACCTCTTCAGAATCTGTAACTCTTACTAATTCTCCATCTTTATCATTAATCATAATGGATTTTCCTCCTAATTCAATAATCCAAAATCCATTACCATCAACTTTGAGGTTAGGGATGGTTTCCAATACACTCTGTTTATTTTTGTCAATCTCAACAAATTGTGTAAACTCGTTTACAGTGACAGTCCATAAATATTTACCTTCATAGTTATTAACGCCAATATATGGAGTAGATGTTTTCTTTAATCTATTTTTACCATATAAAGTAATTTTAGAGCTATCATCAAAAGTAACAATATACCCTTTATCAATACTTTCAACTCCAGAAACTTTCCTACCATCCGTTTTTATTTCTATTATCTTTTTCAATGAAGATATGTTCGAGTTCATTTGTACAAGAATCTCATTTATATATTCCTCATTATAACTATATTCAGGTTCTTCATTTTTGCACGATGAAAACAGAAGAACAATTGCAAGAATCATTAATAAAGTTCTTTTCATATCGATATATAATCATTTTATCTATTAAAGTTAGAAATAGGATATATCCCTACAGGATAACTTGTCTTATTTTCAATATTCTGAATAAGAACAGGAGTATCTTTACTACAATCATAAACCAATACATTACCCTTTGATACAACATCTTCACCATATGTTTCAGATACTGCTACATATATATATTGAGTTTTAGAATCTGCAACAATATTACAGTTTAGATACTCTGCAGAAGGAACATCTTTTTTAACATCTATAAAGTTCTTATCAACTTTCCAGTTTTTAACAGACATTCTACTGATATTCAGAGTTCCGGCTGCAAAATAAAGATAGTCTCCAGATAAAGCAACACCAGAGTTATTAAAGAACTCGGCAGATATATCAACAGGAATCGTCTTCTTTTTGACAATCTCCCATTTATCTATATCTACAAAGTAAAGGTAACTCTTAGTAGAACCTTTACGTCCGCATGTTGCAAGCATAATTTCCCTTTCACCTGTACGACAAATACCGCTTATAAAATCACCATCAAGATCAACAAGTTTCCTCGTTGCGATGTCTTTATCTTTACAGAACTCCAATAACCTTGTAGTTTCCCAGAATCCTCCACCACCACAATATACATAGTCATCTATTACAGTCATACCTCTTGTAGAAGCCACAGATTCGATTGTAACCCCCTGATTACCGAAATGATAACTACCTTCCACAATATAAAGTTCTCCAGTTGTACTATCAAAACGATAAAGTGCTTTCTGATCAGATAAAAAAACATTCTTCTCATCTACAACAACTATATTTGTCATTGGCATAACCATATATAATGAATCTTCTTTTTGTAATGATCCTTCGGGTTTGAGAAACTTAAAATCTTCATACTTAAAAGCCTTTTCCTTTTTCAATGTTACAGCATCTGCAACTACCAAAGATCCATCTCCTAATGTATTATACTTATCACAATTATCACTTAATATATAAAACTTACCATTATACATATACATGTCTTGTGCCGCATGACCAAACTTAGTTCCGTTCACCATACTATACACATTCTCTTCAACTGTTCCATCCGGCGCAACGTATGTTAAAGTACTACATTCGGAACGTATTCCCTGATTAAGTATCATTACGCCACCAGATGAAGCATATCCTCCAAGAGTTTCAGATGGGGTATTATCATTGTCGTCTCCGTCTACTATCTCTTCATTATCTCCTTGAGTGTTATCATTTTTCTCATTGTCAGGAGTAGTTTTATCACACGCGGAAAAAACAAACATGCAACTTAAAAATATAGCAAGAAATTTATTCACTTTCATATTAACCAATCGTTTAGTTGTTACCTACAAAAAAGAACCCTGCAGGGAAATTTGTATAATTATCATATTTATTCTTTGGAGCTGTCCAGTCACCATTTAAATCGAATTCCCAAATAGAATTTGTTGTATAGAATGGTCCTACTCCTTTTAAAGTATTTACATAAAGCATGCCTGTAACCTGATTTATTCCAAGACCATTGTATAACAATTTCGCGTTGTTATCAAAAGAGTTAAGATCACATAATACATTCTCTGCTTCAAGACCTGACTCAGCACCTAATTCTGGATTCTCATCAAACTTCAAAGTGTATATGGATGTATCCGATGTATAATAAATATTATTGCCTTTTGTAACAAAAGAAAGTCCGGAAGATCCTAAACTAGGCATAATGCTAATTTGGCGAGAAACTAAAGTTTTATCCGCTAACGAATATTTTCCTATATAATATTTACCAAATCCAAAAGCCGACAACCAGATTTTTCCATCATCAGATTTAGAGATACTGTATATGTCTTTGTATGGAGCACTATAAGGTAATTTTATTTCATTTACAATATCCTCCTTTTCTGTTATTTCAAGAAGTTTACTAATATAACCACTAATAATTGTATATACCTTTCTATCCATTACCACAAACTTACTCTTTGGAGCCCCTTCACTACCCTCAATAAAGTTCAGTTCTTTTGTGTTTATATCAAAACGATAGACGCCTTTATTATCACGTATATATACATTACTTTCATCAAGAACAGCTATATGTGTAGGCCAATCAAGAACAGAAAGTTCACTTTTACTAAAAGACTTCTCTCTTTTAAGTGTCTTGGCATCAAGAACCACAAGCATTCCGTCATTCTCAAACTTGGTTCCTAATGCATTTTCATCACCGTTCTGAGATATAATATAAATCTTCCCGTTGCATATTGCCATATCCTGACATACATTCCCCAGTTCTGTACCGTTTACAGCCTTATATGCATCGTCTATTACAAATCCATCTGGTGTTATATAAATGAGTGAGCCGTTCTCTGTTGTCATATTACCTTCATTAAGAACAAATGTGCCTTCAGGGGCATCGAATGATGCTGTATATACAATCTTAACTTTTGCTTCTTTTTCTGTGTTATCTTCTCCTTTGGCTACCAGAGTCAAATCAAATGAAAGATTCTGACCGTTAACAGGTGCTTTAACATTTACTGTTGAAGTTTCTGAATCTATATCTATTTTCCAATTAGCAGGAATTTCTTTTACTGAAACAGATTTCACATTTTCTGCTTTAAATACGAGTGATGCTTCACCGCCGGAAAACAACAAAAATGTAGTATCTTCCTTAATCTCTGAACCCCATTCCAGATTCAAACCTCCAGCAGGTTTCTCATCATTATCAGTACCATTATTTTCTGATGAATCTCCTGACCCATTATCCCATACGGGGTCTTTACCACATCCCGTATTTATAAATATAGAAGCTACGAACAAACTTCCCAAAACCAGTTTTAATAGTTTTTCTGTCTTTTTCATTTTATCAAAGTGTTTTTATTATTCTCTTATCAAATGTAAGTCTTCTATTCCCATAACTTCAGTAGAACACTCTCCTATCCATCCGTTTTCCTGATTAATTCCTGTATAAATCTTTATAAAATCTACTCCAGGAAGTTTTACTGAATTTCCATCTTTATCTACAGCCCAGTCAATATCAATTTTAGAGTCATCACTATCATTTGTAGCATTATCGGCATAACCGTATGAAAATTTGTGAAGTACAAAAAAATCTGAACCTTCTTTGTTTTTATTTATACCATTCTGTGGAAGACAAGTACCACTAAAAGTAAGTTTGGCATCACTTATCCACATCGGGTAATAAGACTGTTTATGATAAATATTCTTTACTTTATAACCTTCTTTTACTATACCCTGGTTTGCTTCCCATCGAATATACTTTTCTATAGTCTCTGTAAAATTTTCAGAATCTGATTCAGGACGATAGTATGTCATCTCATAATTCTTGTATATATTAACATCATTGCCTGCATTCTTGGCTTCTTCATACCAGTTTTCTGTTTGAGTATTAGCGCTTCCAGCAATCTCAAACCACTCATCAGCATCAGGCTTGCCATTCTTGTTTTTGTCGTATGCAACCATAATTACACCCGCTTCACAACTGCCGTCACCTCCACGGCTTGTAGAAGTATTGGCAGCAAAAGCATTACCTAAAACTCTAAAGTCACAAACATCAGATTTATTCTCAATAGTATGGTCGAAACCAACAATTACATAACCACCATATCCACCAAGAGTTATCATACCACGATTATTATTGCCTATTGCATCCAGAACTTTTTTATTAATGCTTTCCTGAGTATCACCATCTTCATATTCAGGCATTACATTAACAAACTGTCCCGGAGCAGGACGGTAATCCAATACTTTAGTGATGTAAGGAGTTCCTTCTGTAAAATTATCCTTCTCTAAATATTTTTCATCCTTAGTACAAGATGACAAGACACATCCTACGGTAATAACCGAAATTACCAAAATAAGATTCTTATTCATAAACAATACTTTATATTTTAAAATTCTACATTTTCTTCTGTAAACACTATATGAGCCGGAATATCTCCCGTACGTACTTTCCATTTCTTCTTTCCGTCTGGAGTAAAACAATACAAATAACCTGGAGTTACATAGTTAGTAGCATCACATATAAAAAAATCACGGTTCTCTGGATTTATAGCTATGCCATATGGCAGTTTTATTTCATCCTCAGTTCCGTCTGTTATGAAACTATCAGACACTTTTTTTTGCTGTTTTGTGTCATATATAGTATATGTTACTTTGTTTGTACCAGTAATCTTGCTCCATTCTGTACTTATCATAAATATGGAATCGCCCGAAAGGCACATTTCGCTTGCAGCAATACCCAAACTGCCAATAACCTTATCTGTCTTGGAGTCTATTACAAAAACATCGGAACCTGTACCCTCATAGTCACCACGAGAACTTACGTATATATGTCCGTATCTGTCTAACTCCATACGATGCAGATTTATAGCTACATCTATTGTATTTATAACTTTAAATGTCTCCAAATCTACCACCGATACCGTACGATCGTAATTGGGAAAACGATAGCCACCTGAGTTTGCTACATACAATTTCCCATCAGTTATTACCATCTCCTCTGGCTGATAGCCCACAACCACCTCTCTTTCTATTTTCAATGTATTGACATCAAATTCAACAATCTTTCCGGGACGAGCTTCCGGATCTATCTGTACAGGACCAGCATATGAACTTACATAGGCCTTATCGCCATTAAAACGTATATATCGGCAGTTTGTTATATCTACCTTGCCAATATGACGTGCAGTACATACATCCATTACCTCAACAAAATGTGAGCAGTTTACTACAACAAACAATTTCCCATCGTATATCTGAATATCATTACCTACATCTCCAAGCTCTTTCACAATATCAGGATTCATTTCTGCATATATATTACGATGATACTCCCCAGATGTATAATCATAATAGTCTATTGAACATTTATTACTACCCATATTTCCTTCATTCAGAAGATATAACCCCTTTATATACTTTAATTTTTCCGGGTTATCGTCT
The DNA here is from genome assembly GCA_034094155.1 of Phocaeicola sp. Classification (GTDB taxonomy): domain Bacteria; phylum Bacteroidota; class Bacteroidia; order Bacteroidales; family Bacteroidaceae; genus Phocaeicola. The sequence goes on along the minus strand of JAXEBI010000008.1, from coordinate 83,850 downwards.
ACTATATCACCCTCCGAATGTATCAGTGGAAGTTCTCCACGACATGATAATAAAAGAATAATCAATAACGGTACAATTAATAATCGTGATTTCATATTTATTATTTTAAAACTCATACTTTACTATTGTCTTGAAATTAATACCAGGCATAGGATAGCATGATACCACTTCATACTGCTGATTAAATATATTGTTTACTTCAAGAGTCAACTTCAAATTTCCTTTTTTGAGAGGCTGATTTCTTGCTATGGAAAAATCACTTGTATACCAAGGTAATTGATAATTAACAGGTATATTTGCAGAAGATGAGTATCTCTCTCCTGTATAGATAAAACTATAGTTTGCTTCCCAATTACGGAAAGTAGCATTTACAACAGCCGAACCGCTATGCCATGGGATATAAGGTATCTGTCCTCCATAGAATTCATCTGACTTATCAGTAAAATCCTGCGCTTTCTGATAAGTATAGTTGACACGTCCGTTTACATACAAGTCTTTACCAAAGTTCCATCCTGTCTGTAATGACACATCTATACCTCGTATTTCTACCAGCCCTAAATTAATCATTGTCCACCGGAAAAAATTCGATGTTGGAGTAGCAATAATCTTGTTTTCCACTTCATTATAATATACATCTGCTTGTACTTCAATACGACGGAACCATGTTTCGTTAAAATCTTTAGTATATGTAAATCCCAAATTATACTGATTGGTATATTCAGGATCAAGGTCTATGTTACCTACGAAAGTGTAATATAAATCATTGAGTGTAGGCATACGGAAAATCCTTTTGTAAAAAGCTCTCAAATTAAAATCGGTCTCCGAAAAGGGACGATACGAAAGTATAGCTGTTGGTGTCCATTGTACCTTATCGTCAGCAGCATCTACTCCCGCTTTTCTTACTTCATCATGAACAATAGTACCAAGTACGCTTGCTTGCATCTTTAACCAACTAAAATCAAATGCTGTAGCACCTGCTACCAATATAGTATGACGGCGCGGATATGCAAAGTCCTTCAAATCGGCATTCAGCAGATTAAACTGATAATCGGCCGAAAAATTAACACTACACCACGGAAATATATTCACTCTATTAGCCGTAGAAGCATATATCTCATGCTGATAATAATGATTATTGGTATACATCAGTGACTCATCTTTATTGGGATCTGCCAAATAGTGCAGATAATCGTATGCATACTTGGCATTGAGCATCATACTGTATCTAACGGAAAAATCTTTCTTTAAAGCTCCCTGAAAGAAAGTATTTGTATCCCACTGACGATCTTCATGAGTAAATTTATTCCTTACAATCGCACCAGGATAACCTCTTTCTGAATTATAAAAATATCCTTTGGCACGCCAATAACCACCCTTCAATTTACCATATAGACCTCCTTCAATACGTATGGCATTTACATCACCATTCTGACGTACAGCCGTAGTATCATATCCTTCCTTTACACGATAAGTAAACTTATACTTACCTGTAGTATACATATACTCTGTACTAATGGATGACGAAATTTTATCTGAAATTTTATGTTCCCATAATATTGCAGGATTTACTAATCCAAAAGAACCGGTTTTAAATACAGATTTTACATGGTTTCTCTCGCCTAACATAAATTTCGGAGTACGTGATTGCAGATATATAGAACCCGCTGAACCGAAATCTTTTGCCGGCTGAAAAATTGCGCTCTTCTGTCCGTTATATAGTGTTACCGCCTCCATATTGTCCAAAGAGAAGCGTCCCAAATCTACCTGACCGTTTTGAGCATTACCCAATTCAATTCCATCATAAAAAACACCTACGTGGTTTGTACCCATACTCCGGATATTGACAGTCTTAAGTCCGCCAACACCACCGTAATCCTTTATCTGAATACCCGAAAAGTAACGTAATGCATCAGCTACACTATGTGTGCTGAGTCTCTGTAACTGATTTCCCGAAAGTTCTTGTACAGGTATTACTTCTTTTGGAATACGGCGCACGGTAACAACCACTTCATCTAAATACTGCAAGCTATCTAGCTTACTTTGTGAACGTACGGGCATAGTTATCCCTGTGAAAATAGCACAAAGAAGCAAGACAGCTTTGATGAACTGTCTGTACATACAAATATATTTTTACATTAAACAAGTTTATGTCACCCTCCCTAACCCTAGAAGGAGTATGACTAAGAATAGTGGCAGGTCTTCTGACTATCTCCCTTTTCAGAGCCTTCCCAATGTAACAACATCAGTGGCAATGGATATTTCTGAAAAGTTGAATGGAGGTTCACAGCAGCAGGACTGTTCCGGATTTACACCGAATTCCCTTTTAATCCCATACTTCGAATGAAGTATGGAAACCAATTCTTCAACAAAGATAATATTTTATTTTTATAATATTATTTAGATTGATAAACTTTTGTATTATATTTTAATCGGGATTTATTATTTTGTCCATGAAAAATTCATGTTGGGAAAAGTATGTATTAGATTTGATGGGGTTTCTTAGAAGACGTGTTCATGCCTTAACCTCGTCACAGTTATGCTGAGGCCTTAGCATTACCGTGCCAAGGCCTTGCCACAATTGAGACGAGGCCTTGGCATAACTGTGATAAGGCCTAAGCACAACTGTGGCAAGGCCTCGACACAACTGTGATAAGGTAAAAATGTGAAATCAAAAATGATAATATATCAGTATACAGGTAAGAAAATATTCTTTGGAGTTACTATATATGTCTTATAATCAAACGATTACCACTACAGAAACAACTTTATGTCATTTTAAGGATAAAACATGTGATATTTTCCAACTATTGCTGAGATATAAGGAATGCTGTATATCCTATATAGCACATCACAAGAAGTGCTCCTTCGATACGTGTTATAGTACGTTTCTTGAAGAACCATCCTACAAGCCAGAATAACACTGAAGAGCCTACAAGTACTGCCATATCTATGTTATTTATTCCTCCCATGGGCAGAGGTGAGATGGTTGCGCTGCATCCGAGAACAAAGAATATATTAAAGAGGTTGCTTCCTATAACATTACCTACAGCAATTCCGGAATTTTTCTTAAGTGCGGCAGTAATGGATGTTGCCAGTTCGGGTAGGGAGGTTCCTCCGGCTACAAGTGTAAGACCTATTATGGAATCGCTTACTCCAAGAGAACGTGCTACACCGCTTGCACCGTCAACGAATAGCTGTCCACCTATAATCAGACCTGCCAGTCCGCCAATAATAAAGGCTAATGATTTCCACATTGGCAGTTCCTTTACTTTCTGTTCTTCCGACTGCTCTTCACTTCCGTTTCTTGCTATTGCAAAAGTATAGCGCATAAATATCATAAAGAAACAAAGAAGTACAAGTCCGTCTATTCTGCTTATCACGTTCCGTTCTCCTCCATCGAGTATTATATCATTGGCAAAGAATGTCAGTGCAAGAGAGGAGAGGATTACTAACGGAATCTCTTTACTCATTGTTCCCTGGCCAACCTGCATGGGCAGTACAAGTGAGGTGCATCCTATTATCATAAGCACATTAAAGATGTTGCTTCCCACTACGTTTCCTATTGCCATCTCGGCACTGCCTTGAATGGAAGAGAGTATACTTATCACAAGTTCGGGAGCTGATGTTCCAAACGCTACTATGGTAAGACCAATTACCAAATCCGAAATCTTGAATCGTTTTGCAACTGATGCTGCTCCGTCTGTGAGGCCGTTGGCTCCTAATAGTATTAGAATCAGACCTCCGATTAGAGTTAGTAAATTTAAAATCATTTTTTCTGGTGTTTTTTTATTAAAAATTCTTGTTTCAATCTGTTTGACATATTATCATAATAATACAAATGTATAAAAAATATATTATATCAATGATAGTTTTAAAAGCAAAACAAGGAATACACATTTGTTTTTCATCTGTTTTATCTGTTTTTCCATATCAAAATGACATTTTCAGAATGTCTGAGAATTAAAAAATCAGAGGTTGGCCTGGTATTCCATCGGATTTTCAGATTTTCAGAAAATGAGTTTTCCTTTCTTTTTACTGATTTTATCATTCCGACACAAATTTAACCTTCTGTTCTGGCAATGACAGAAGCAACCCGACAACTTGTACATAATTCTTCTGTCCGGATGATATCCTGTTTCCTTTAAGATACATATCATAAACGGCCGACTGTATCTTTCCCCAAAATGGGCTGTATAAATCTAACCAATGTTTATGGTTATCCTTTAACTGCTGTATAATCTCCGGATTAAGTTTCATCAGTATCTTTTCCTTATATTCGTCTTCATCCAGCAGATATGAGGAATTTATAAGCACATATTGTAAAAGGCCGAAGTATCCGCTGTATTGTATACGTCTGTCGGAAGAGTGAAGGCATGCCTGATATGCCCATAAGTTGGCCTCTGCCTCATTACTTATTCCGAGAAGATGCGAAAGTTCGTGAGCATATGTAAACGGATATTCCAATGGTGATATCTGCATGTTGATGTGAGACTCCGAAAAGAAAGGACCCATAAATCCGAGAACTCCGGTACCTGAATACAGAAAATTAAATGATAGTTTCTTTGGGTGCTGGAAGGAGTGTGGCTTGCTCAGTCCGTAGACGGATGACAAGTGTGAATAACTCCGCTTTATTTCATCTCGTATATATGACTTGTCCATTTCTGCAAATACCCCGGCCGGCAGCATTGAATTATTTACATCGTCAATATAACTGTCGACAAACTGCCTGAATTGTGTCTCATTATATTCGGCTGGGACTATTCCAGCACGCGAAAAGAAACTTTCACGGTAATAGTTTATTCCCCAACCAATATAAAACCATACATATATCCACAATATTAATTCTACTTCACCTAATAAAACGGACTTCCATGTCTTGTTTCTTTTCTTTCTCCAATAAACCGGTAAAACAATTATCAGAACTGCCATGACAAAAATTGCCCACTCATCGAGGGAGAAAGTGAACAAAGATGCTATTGCCGACATTATATATGATATAGCAGGATATAAATTACGTGAATAAAATTCGGCCACCCCGGCATTAAAGGATGAAACAATAATAAATGCCAGAAGAGATAGCAGTACAGACCATCTTATAAAAAGTATGTATTTAGTTTTTAAATATCTCATTTTTGATTTTTTGGTATATAGTTAGTAGACGCAAAATTACCGTTTTCTCATTAAAATAACTACATTTGTAGAAAACGGATTTACTTATGCAACAGTAATGGACGACATACTTTTTATACATATTATACATACAAATAAGCCGGCTAACAAAAATTTATAAACTCACATATTTTCAATTTCATAAACTTATAAACAAATATGGTATTAAATTACATCTGGATAGCTTTTTTCCTGATAGCATTTGTTGTCGCTGTGGTGCGTCTGGTCATAATGGGAGACACGGAAGTTTTTCCTGCAATAATTAACTCCACATTCGAATCGTCGAAAACAGCGTTTGAAATTTCACTCGGTCTTACCGGTGTTCTGTCGCTCTGGCTCGGTATAATGAAGATAGGTGAAATGGGGGGAGTGGTAAGTGCCTTCTCAAGGGTGCTAAGTCCGATATTCTCGAAACTGTTTCCTGATATTCCCAAAGGACATCCCGTAACCGGCAGTATTTTCATGAATCTTGCGGCAAATATGTTAGGACTCGACAATGCCGCAACTCCTCTCGGACTAAAAGCTATGGAAGGACTGCAGGAGCTGAATCCTAAAAAAGATACGGCAAGTAATCCGATGATAATGTTTCTTGTGCTGAATACTTCGGGGCTGACTATCATTCCTATCAGTATTATGGTATACAGGGCACAAATGGGCGCGGCACAACCGACCGATGTGTTTGTTCCCATTCTTTTAGCTACATTCTTTTCTACATTAGTAGGAATAATAGCCGTAAGCCTGTATCAGAAAATCAATCTGCTAAACAGAACCATTCTGCTGTTTTTGGGTGGTACGAGTCTTTTTATAGGAGCAATCATTTATTTCTTTACAACTCTGTCGAGGGAGATGATTGATGTGTATTCCACAACTTCGGCCAATGTTCTGCTGTTTGTTATTATAATAGGCTTTATCCTGGCAGGTATCAGAAAGAAGGTTAATGTGTATGATGCATTTATTGAAGGGGCAAAGGAGGGATTCAGTACGGCTGTCAGAATCATACCTTATCTTGTAGCTATACTGGTGGTCATAGGAGTATTCAGAGCCTCGGGAAGCATGGATTATATTATAGGTGGAGTAGAAGGTTTGGTGAGGCTATGTGGTATAGACAGCGAATTTGTGGGAGCATTACCAACTGCCATCATGAAACCTCTCAGCGGAAGCGGAGCAAGGGGACTTATGGTAGATGCCATGACTACATACGGAGCCGACTCTTTTGTGGGACGTATGGCATGTATCTTCCAGGGGTCGACAGATACCACATTCTATATACTGGCTGTGTATTTCGGAAGTGTGGGAGTAAGCAAGACAAGGCATGCAGTTTCATGCGGACTTATAGCCGACCTTGCAGGAATTATTTCAGCTATTTTTATATGTTATCTTTTCTTCGGATAACAAGTATGTGTGAACTGCAATATCTGATATTCGAAAAGTTGAATAAAGCAGAAAATGAAAAAAGCCAAACAAATATTATCGATAAACTTTTATGCCCCGTCTGATTAAAAATGTACCTTTGTAATCAAATGTGCGACAAGAAATCGTACAAGTAATTGTTCAGCATGATGTCTGAACGAATACTTCGAAAAACGGAAACTCAAGAGTGCCCGTCAACGTGCGTAAAGAAAACTTTATCGGAAACAAGTCATCATAAGATGATTATGACCGATTTAATTTTATGAGAATTAAATTTAGAATTATCAGAGCTGTATGCGGTGAAAGTCGCACGTACAGTTCTTAATGGGAAAAACGGCAGCAATGCTGCCGACCTACATAACAGAAAAAAGGGAATGAGTGCTCAAGTAAATTATATATTATCGGATAGCTTCCGTGGTTATGCAAAGTTACTCCGTCAAATCAAGCAGAGAGTGCAGCTTGCACAACAGCGTGCGATTTATGCAGCTAATGAGGAGATGCTACGGATGTATTGGGACATCGGCGGAATGTTGCAACAAAGCCAGGAGGCCGACGGTTGGGGCAAGAAGACCTTGCAACGGTTAGCTGTGGATTTGAAGAATGACTATTCTGAAATAAAAGGCTTCTCTGTTCGTAATATGCAATGCATGATGCAGTTTTTCAATGAATACAATCAGGAACTAACAATGGTAAAAGATACTACTTCCTCAATTACGCAATCAATGATTGCGCAATTAGACAAGTATAATTTTACTCTTCCCATAAAGCATCTGAATTGGACACATAACCTGATTCTTTTGCAGCAAGTCAAGGACATACGGGCAAGATATTGGTACATGATGCAATGCATTATATCCCATTGGAACACCAGATATCTGCAGGAGGCCATCAAACTTGACCATTACGGCAAGCATGGAGCATTAGCGAACAATTTCACCGAGACTCTGCCAGCACCAGAAGCGAGCGAGGTAAAGTCTATGCTTAAAGACCCGTACATATTTGACATGCTGACTTTCACTGACCAGTACAATGAGCGTGACGTGGAGATAGGTCTAGTTAGTCATGTGGAGAAGTTTCTCATTGAAATGGGTGCCGGTTTTGCCTTTATGGGACGACAGTATCACATTGAAGTGTCGGGAGATGACTATTACATTGACATATTGATGTACAACACATTCCTGCACCGCTATCTAGTGATTGAACTGAAAGATACCGAATTTATGCCGGAATATATCGGCAAACTAAACTTCTATTGTTCCGCAGTAGATGACATACTTTGCCGAGAGGGCGACAATCGCACTATCGGTCTTTTACTATGCAAAACTAAGGACCGTATTAAAGCCGAATATGCCTTACGTGATATTCAAAAACCTATAGGAATTTCCGACTATGAATTAGGACAGGCTTTACCAAAAGATTTCCGAGGTAACTTGCCTACAATTGAAGAAATAGAGAAAGAGTTGGAAATGAAATAAATGCTAATAATAAACTCTAAACTATATCGTAAATATAAATAAGATAAAATTATTATATATGATTACATATCAGACAGACGGGGTTGAAATGCCCGACATAAAAAAAAGAGAAACTACAGAATGGATTAAGGCTGTAGCCGCTACATACGGCAAACGCGTAGGAGAAATTGCATATATCTTCTGTTCGGATGAAAAGATTCTTGAGGTAAACCGCCAGTATCTGCAACACGATTATTATACAGATATAATTACATTCGACTATTGTGAAGGAAAGAAAATCTCGGGCGATCTGTTCATCAGTCTTGATACCGTAAGAACAAATGCAGAGCAGTTCGGCGCAGAATACCGGACAGAACTTTACAGGGTAATTATACATGGGATTCTGCATCTTTGCGGTATAAACGACAAAGGACCGGGAGAGAGAGAAATCATGGAGGCCGAAGAGAATAAGGCATTAGAACTCCTCAAATTTTAGTATCTTTGCTACCGATTATAAATAATATATTTCAATGGACTTTAAGTACGACGTAATTGTAATCGGCGCCGGCCACGCGGGATGTGAAGCCGCTGCCGCTGCTGCTAATCTTGGTTCGAAGACATGTCTCATAACTATGGACATGAACAAGATTGCACAGATGAGTTGTAACCCTGCCGTAGGTGGTATCGCCAAGGGCCAGATCGTTAGAGAAATCGATGCCTTGGGAGGATACATGGGTTTGGTTACAGACAAGACCGCTATTCAGTTCAGAATGCTTAACCGCTCTAAGGGACCTGCTATGTGGAGTCCGCGTGCACAGTGCGACAGAGGAAAGTTTATCTGGGCATGGAGAGAGGTTCTCGAAAATATTCCTAATCTGCATATCTGGCAGGATACGGTAGAAGAACTGATTATCGAAAACGGCGAGGTCACTGGTCTTGTCACTTGCTGGGGTGTTACATTCCATGCCAAGTGTATTGTAATCACTGCCGGAACTTTCCTTAATGGTCTTATGCATATAGGACGCAAGATGCTTGCCGGAGGAAGATGTGCCGAGCCTGCTTCATATCATCTTACAGAATCTATCACAAGACATGGCATTACTGCAGGAAGAATGAAAACAGGTACACCTGTGAGAATTGATGCAAGAAGTGTACACTTCGATCTTATGGAAACTCAGGATGGAGAAAACGACTTCCACAGATTCTCTTTTATCAGTGAACCGAGAAAGCTTAAGCAACTACAGTGCTGGACTTGCTTTACCAATGAGGAAGTTCACGAAACCTTGCGCGGAGGACTGGCGGACTCCCCTCTTTACAACGGACAGATTCAAAGTATCGGTCCAAGGTATTGTCCGAGCATAGAGACAAAGATTGTTACATTCCCCGACAAACCGCAACATCAGCTGTTCCTCGAGCCGGAAGGTGAAACTACACAGGAGCTTTATCTTAACGGATTCTCTTCTTCACTTCCAATGGATATTCAGATTGAGGCACTGAAGAAGATTCCTTGTTTCAAGGATGTGGTTCTTTACAGACCGGGATATGCTATAGAGTACGACTACTTCGACCCTACCCAACTTAAGCATACACTCGAATCGAAGGTGGTGAAGAATCTGTTCTTTGCGGGACAGGTAAACGGAACTACCGGTTATGAAGAGGCAGGCGGACAAGGTATAATTGCTGGTATAAACGCACACATCAATTGCCATGGAGGAGAACCTTTCGTACTTGGCAGAGACGAGGCTTATATCGGTGTTCTTATAGACGACCTTGTGACCAAGGGAGTGGACGAGCCTTACCGTATGTTTACTTCAAGAGCCGAATACCGTATTCTGCTAAGACAGGATGACGCCGACTTCCGTCTGACAGAAAAGGCATATAAGTTGGGACTTGTAAAGCAAGACAGATATGACATCTTCTGCAAAAAGCGTGAAGAGATAAACAAGATTGTTGAGTTTACAAAGACCTACTCTATCAAGGCCGACAAGATAAACGACTCCCTCGAATCTCTTGGAACAGCCCGTCTGGTTCATGGATGCAAGCTCATAGATTTGATAAGCCGTCCGCAGATTACCATCGACAATATCGCTCCTTTTATTCCGGCATTCAAATCTCTTCTCGACAAGATTGAAGACAGAAGAGATGAGGTAATAGAGGCAGCCGAAGTTCAGATTAAATACAAGGGATATATAGACAGAGAAAGAATGATAGCCGACAAGATTCACAGACTTGAGTCGATAAAGATAAAAGGAAAGTTCGACTATGACACTCTTCAGTCTCTCTCTACAGAAGCACGCCAGAAGCTTAAAAAGATAGATCCCGAAACTCTGGCACAGGCAAGCCGTATTCCGGGAATATCGCCAAGCGATATAAATGTTCTACTTGTATTGATGGGAAGATAAGCTGTAGCAAACAAGTATAAGGGAACATAAAAACCCCAGTGTTTCACGTGAAACAATTTGTTTAAGGAATGCGCATAAAGTGCTGTAAATAAAGGAAGCATGAAACTTCAAGTTTAAGCAGTTTAATGTATTACTTTAACCGTGAAACAACAAGGTAAAAAGCTCCGGACATATCAATGACAAGAGCATTCAAGTATTACAAACATTTAAGAAATATCATACAGTTATGGATAAAGAAACATTAAGAAAGAACCTTCGCGAGATACCTGATTTTCCAAAACCAGGTATTCTGTTTTACGACGTAACTACCCTATTCAAGAATCCGGAATGTCTTAACGGTCTGATAGACGATTTGTATGAATTGTATAAAGACAAAGGCATAACCAAGGTAGTGGGTATCGAATCAAGAGGATTTATTTTAGGTGGTGCATTGGCAGCAAGATTAGGCGCAGGTTTTGTTATGGCGCGCAAGCCGGGAAAACTTCCTGCCGAAGTAATTGAAGAATCATACGCAAAAGAATATGGAACCGATACTATCCAGCTTCATAAAGATTCTATCGACGAAAATGATGTAGTTCTTCTTCATGATGATCTTTTGGCAACAGGCGGAACCATGGCAGCTACACATCGTCTCGTAAAGAAAGCCGGAGCAAAGAAAACATATATCAACTTTGTGATAGAGCTGAAGGGACTGAACGGAAGAAGTGTTTTCCCGGAGGACGTAGATGTGACTACTATTCTTGAGCTATAAGCAATGAACTGAAATATTATGAATGAAGGCGGGGAAATCCCGCTTTCTTTATATACACGATATACGCACAACTTAATCTGCATTCATACCATGTATGCTATTCATAAGACACAGAGAGAATGGAAAAGAACGAAGAACTTAAAACAAGCGAATACTTGAGAGGGATAGTATTGAACCTTCCGGACAGCCCTGGTATTTATCAATACCTGAATTCGGAAGGAACAATCATTTATGTTGGCAAGGCCAAGAACCTCAAAAGACGAGTATACTCTTATTTTGCAAAAGAGCATCAGTCGGCAAAGACAAGAATCTTAGTCACCAAAATTGCGGATATTAAATACATCGTAGTAAAGACCGAAGAGGATGCGCTTCTTCTGGAAAATAATCTTATCAAGAAATATAAGCCAAGATATAATGTGTTGCTGAAAGATGACAAGACCTACCCTTCTATCTGTGTAAGCAATGAATACTTCCCACGTATTTTCAAGACAAGGAAGATTGTAAGGAATGCCGGGACTTACTTCGGACCATACAGTCATGTTCCGTCAATGATGGCTGTTCTTGAGCTTATAAAAAAGCTGTATCCGCTTCGCACATGCAATCTGTCTCTTACCCCCGAGAATATCAGACAAGGGAAATTTAATGTTTGTCTGGAATACCATATAAAGAACTGCAAAGGGCCCTGTATAGGAAATCAGTCGCACGAAGAGTATATGCAGCAGATAAACGAAATAAAGGAAATTCTGAAAGGAAACACCCGGACAATAAGCGACGCTTTAATGAAGGAGATGCAGTCATTGGCTGCCGAACTTAGATTTGAAGAGGCGCAGAAGATAAAGGTGAAATACGACCTCGTGGAGAGTTACAGAGCAAAGAGTGAAGTGGTGAGTTCCGTATTGCACAACATTGATGTTTTCTCTATAGAGACAGACGAAGCGGCTGCGTATATCAACTATCTTCATATCACTAACGGATGCATTAACCAGGCCTTCACTTTCGAGTACAAGGTTAGGATGAATGAGACCAAAGAAGAGTTACTACAGTTAGGTATTGTGGAAATGAGGGAAAGATACAAGAGCGAGTCGAAGGAAATAATTGTTCCTTTCGAGCTGGATATGGAGATGAACGGAGTGACGTTTATTGTTCCGCAAAGAGGAGACAAGAAGCATCTGCTCGAGCTGTCTATACTGAATGTAAAGCAATATAAAGTCGACCGTCTGAAGCAGGCCGAGAAACTGAATCCTGAACAGAGAAGCGTACGGCTTATGAAAGAAATTCAGGAGCAGTTGCACCTCGAAAAAATGCCTGTACATATAGAGTGTTTCGACAACTCAAATATTCAAGGTTCGGATGCTGTTGCCGCATGTGTAGTTTTCAAAAAAGCAAAACCAAGCAAGAAAGACTACAGAAAGTACATAATAAAAACAGTAGAAGGTCCGGATGATTATGCCTCAATGCAGGAGGTGGTAAGAAGAAGATATACCAGAATAATAAACGAACAGGGAGAGCTGCCCGATGTAATTCTCACGGATGGTGGAAAAGGACAGATGGAAGTTGTACGTCAGGTTATAGAGGATGAGTTGAAACTTAACATTCCTATAGTAGGACTTGCCAAAGACAACAGACACAGAACATCGGAAGTTCTTGCCGGATTTCCTCCCAAAACAATAGGTATAAAACAGGGAACTCCCCTATTCCATCTTCTTGAAAACATTCAGGATGAAGTACACAGATTTGCCATCACTTTCCACCGCGACAAACGCAGTAAGAGTCAGATTGCCTCTGCCCTCGACAACATAAAAGGTATAGGCGAAAAAAGGAAAACAGCCTTGCTCAAGGAGTTCAAGAGTGTGGCAAGAATTAAGCAGGCAAGTATTGAAGATCTGGCAAAAGTGGTTGGAGAAAGTGCCGCAAAATGTGTGAAAGACGCATTAAATGATTAACAGGCCTAACTTTGATATTTGAGAAAAATTACGTAAATTTGTAGATAGTAGAATATATATAGTTATGAGATTAGTTATACAGAGAGTCAGCCATGCATCAGTAACAATAAACGGTGTATGCAAGTCGGCAATAAAAGAGGGATTCATGATTTTGGTGGGTATCGAGGAAGCAGATACCAAAGAAGATGCCGACTGGCTTTGCAAAAAAGTCATAGGCCTTAGGGTGTTCGATGACGAAGAAGGTGTAATGAATAAGTCGGTACTGGATGTAAATGGAGAAATTCTTATAGTAAGCCAGTTTACTCTTATGGCTTCGACAAAGAAAGGCAACCGTCCTTCTTACATCAGAGCAGCGAAACACGAAACTGCCATACCTCTATATGAGTATTTCTGCAGTGAGGTAAGCAAGGCTCTTGGAAAGGAAGTTGGCACAGGAGAATTCGGAGCTGATATGAAAGTAGAGCTTCTGAACAATGGCCCTGTTACAATTCTTATCGACTCAAAGAACAAAGAGTAAAAAGGAAGGAGAATGATAGATTATGACATTAGATGAAGCTCAGAAAACAGTAGACGACTGGATCAAAACTTACGGAGTAAGATACTTCAGCGAACTTACCAATATGGCGGTTCTTACGGAAGAAGTGGGAGAACTTGCAAGAGTAATGTCAAGAAAATACGGTGACCAGTCGTTCAAGGCCGGCGAGAATCAAGACCCTGCCGATGAAATGGCTGATGTATTATGGGTATTAATATGCCTTGCCAACCAGACCGGAGTGAACCTGACAGAGGCTTTTAAGAAGAATATAGAAAAGAAAACCTCAAGAGATAAAGATAGACATAAAAACAACCCAAAACTATAACGCTTATGAATTATAATGAAGACCAGCTTCATGACTGCGGATGCGAGCATGAACATGAGAACGAGATGCCGGTGAAAGACAAGTATTCTGAGGCTCTGAGTAAGTACAACACCGAACTTAACGATGATGAAGTAGCTGCAGCTACTGCCAATATCATCAATAAGTATAAAGCCGAAAACAATACAAAGGAAGTAAAGAAATTCCTGTTTAACTGTATTGACCTTACCACCCTTAAGTGCACAGACAGCGAACAGAGCGTAATGAAATTCACCGAAAAGGTTAATGAATTTGTTGATAAATATCCCGATCTTAAGAACGTGGCTGCTATCTGTGTTTATCCAAATATGGCCGAAATAGTAAGCGATACCTTAGAAGCAGATGACGTAAATATTGCCTGTGTATCGGGAGGATTTCCTTCTTCACAAACTTTCCTCGAGGTAAAGGTTGCAGAAACTGCTATGGCAATACATGCAGGGGCAGATGAAATTGATATCGTTATTTCTGTAGGAAAATTCCTTAGCGGAGACTACGAAGGAATGTGCGATGAGATAGAAGAACTGAAGGCTGTTTGCGGTGAAAAGCATCTTAAGGTTATACTTGAAACAGGTGCTCTGAAGACTGCATCTAACATCAAGAAAGCTTCTATCCTGTCAATGTATTCTGATGCTGATTTTATAAAAACATCTACAGGAAAGGAAAGCCCGGCCGCAACTCCTGAAGCTGCATACGTAATGTGTAAGGCTATTAAGGAATATTTCCTTGAAACAGGCAGAAAAGTCGGATTCAAGCCAGCAGGAGGAATCAATACAGTAGATGATGCTCTTGTATATTATACAATAGTGAAGGAAGTACTCGGAGAAGAATGGTTAAATAATAAGTTGTTCAGACTGGGAACAAGCCGTCTGGCAAACCTACTTCTGTCGGATATTGTTGGTGAGGAAGTAAAATTCTTCTGATTCTATAAATCCCGGTAACCCCTGTAAAATCATAACATTTCCGGACTGTTTCCATAAATAGTGTTTCCGGTAAAAAGGAGAAAAACAGAAAAGGGAAAAGGATATGGATAAATATTATTCCGTATCTTTTTCCCTTTTCTGTTTTGATATTGTGATGTTTATATTTTCTGAATGGATTATCCTTATTTATAAAAGAGAAATGAACTATTTCTTTCTTTCAATTACATAATCGATATATGCGGTTAGAGCTGCTTTTATATCAGGCGCTATAGAATCCGGCAGCAAACCAACAGCCTTGTTTCTATATTCTCTCATAGCACATTCGGCATAGTCTATCCCACCCTCTTTTTTTATTGTTTCAACAAAAGTTGCTATCTCTTCTTTGGTGGCCTCAAGCGAGCGGATTCGCAAAGCCAAAGCATTAAGGGCTTCGTCATTAAGTTTGTTGAGAACATATATGGCAGGTAATGTAAGTTTGCCTTCAAGCATATCGTTGCCTGTAGGCTTGCCTATTTCGGGACTCTCGAAATAATCAAAGATATCGTCTTTTATCTGGAATGCTATACCGAGCATTTCGCCAAACATAGCGGCTTTCTCTATATTTTCGGGAGATGCGTTTACTGCTACAGCCCCACTTTCGGCAGCCACTACAAAGAGTGCCGCTGTTTTCTTGCGGATAACCTCATAGTAAACCGACTCTGAAAAATCTGTGTTTGTGGTATTCGACAATTGTATTATTTCGCCTTCGGCCAACTCCTGTCCTAATTTTGATACCAGCTCTACAAGCTCCACCTTTCCTGTAATAGCGGCATGTTTAAGGCTTGTAGCAAGCATATAATCGCCAACAAGAACAGAAAGTTTATTGTTGTAAACAGCATTAACCGATAGCTGTCCGCGACGTTTGTCGCTTTCATCTACCACATCATCATGAACAAGACTTGCCGTATGAAGAAGTTCCAAGGAAAGGGCTACATGACGGGCTGCATCGTTTAGGGTTCCGAAGGCTTTAGCCATCAGCATCACTAAAATAGGACGCATCATCTTTCCGTTTCTCTTCTTTATATAAGTCAACACATCGTTAAGCAGGGGGTTATCACTTCTCAACGATGACTCAAATAATATTCTGAAATCCTCCAAGTCTTGCTTTACCGGCTGTTTGATTATATCTACTGTGTCCATCTAGAATAATTTAGTCCACAAAAATAATAATAAAAAGGGTAATATGGTATTTTTTTGTACTTTTACATGAAAAATCATAATAAATTTACATATAATGGAGAAACTTTTTCTACTCGACGCGTATGCTCTTATCTACAGAGCCTACTATGCGTTTATCAAAAATCCGAGAATTAATTCCAAGGGTTTCAACACTTCTGCTATATTAGGGTTTGTCAATACACTGGAGGAAGTGTTGAGAAATGAGTCGCCTACTCATATCGGGATTGCTTTCGATCCGGCAGGACCGACTTTCCGCCATGAGGCGTACGAGGAGTATAAGGCGCAAAGGGAGGAAACTCCTGAGGCTATACGTCTGTCGGTGCCTATTATTAAGGATATTATCAGAGCTTACAGAATTCCGATTCTTGAGGTTCCGGGATTTGAGGCCGATGATGTGATTGGTACCCTTGCCACTGAATCTGGTAAAAGAGGTATCAAGACTTATATGATGACTCCCGATAAAGATTACGGACAGCTGGTAAGCGAGAACGTATTTATGTATCGTCCT
This sequence comes from Phocaeicola sp., assembly GCA_034094155.1. GTDB lineage: Bacteria > Bacteroidota > Bacteroidia > Bacteroidales > Bacteroidaceae > Phocaeicola. Next base: position 67,179 of record JAXEBI010000008.1, on the reverse strand, counting down.
AAATATGGAGACAAGGAGTTTGAGGTATTGGGCGTAGAAGAAGTTAAAGCAAAGTTTGATATCGAATCTCCATTACAGGTTATTGATATGCTCGGACTGATGGGTGACTCTGCTGATAATATACCGGGATGTCCGGGTGTAGGTGAAAAAACAGCACAGAAATTAATTGCTCAGTTTGGAAGTATAGAGAACTTGCTCGCAAATACCGACCAGTTGAAAGGTGCTATCAAAACTAAGGTAGAAAATAACAAAGATAAAATTGTATTCTCAAAATTCCTTGCAACAATCAAGACTGATGTTCCAGTAGAACTTAATATGGATGAACTGAAAAGAGAGTTGCCCGATGAAAATAAGTTGAGAGAAATTTTCGAGGAACTGGAGTTCCGTACTTTAATTGACAGAATCTTCAAGGGGGACAAAAATGTTGCTTCTGCAGGCGAAAAGTCAAAAGGAAAAGCCGACTCAAAAAAATCGGCTGTTAATACCCCTTTACAAGGCGATCTTTTTGGATTTTTTGCGGACGAGAATTCAGACGAGCCGAAAAATTCAAATCTCAGAAGGCTTCAGGACATAAATACAGACTATCAACTTATTGATACAGAGGATAAAATAGACGAATTTTTAAGAATTATCCTTACAAAGGATTTTTTCTGTCTAGATACAGAGACTACAGGAACGAATGCAATAGGCTCCGAACTGGTAGGAATGAGCTTCAGTTTTGAGGAAAATCAGGCCTTTTATATACCTGTTCCAAAAGAAAGAGAAAAAGCGCAAAAATTAGTTAATAAATTTAAACCTCTATTCGAAAATGAGAATACAACCAAAATTGGCCAAAATATAAAGTATGATATGAACATACTGGCCGGTTATGGTATAAACATAAAAGGCAAACTGTTTGATACAATGATTGCGCATTATGTTCTCCAACCAGAACTGCATCATGGTATGGATTATCTGGCTGAAGTATATCTGAAATATGAAACTATAAAAATTGAAGAGCTGATAGGTCCGAAAGGAAAAGGACAACGCAATATGCGCGACCTCCCTCCTACCGATGTGTACAAATATGCCTGTGAAGATGCTGATGTAACTCTGAAGCTGAAAAATATTCTCGACAAAGAACTCGACAGCAATGGAATGAGAGATTTGTTTGAGAATATAGAAATGCCGCTTGTTCCTGTCCTTGCCTATATGGAAAGAAATGGTGTAAGAATAGATACCGAAGCACTTAAAGAGACATCGCATCATTTTACTGTGCGAATGAGACAGATAGAGGAAGAGATTCACAAACTGGCCGGAATGGAATTTAATGTATCATCACCGAAACAAGTGGGTGAAGTACTTTTCGACCGTATGAAAATTGTGGAGAAAGCCAAGAAAACCAAAACCGGACAGTACGTGACTTCGGAAGAGGTACTTGAAAGCCTGAAAGGCAAACATGAGATAGTGGAGAAAATTCTTGATTACCGCGGACTGAAGAAATTATTAAGTACTTATATTGATGCCTTGCCAGAACTTATCAATCCCAAGACTGGAAGAATACACACATCATTCAACCAGACTGTGACAGCAACCGGACGATTGAGTTCAAGCAATCCTAACTTACAGAATATTCCTATCAGAAATGAAGACGGAAAAGAAATAAGAAAAGCATTTATTCCTGATGATGGATGTGTTTTCTTTTCGGCCGACTATTCTCAGATAGAACTCCGTATCATGGCTCATCTCAGTGAAGATCCAAATATGATTGAAGCTTTTGCGAAAGGACAGGATATTCATGCCGCAACAGCAGCCAAGATATATAAGGTGGGACTTGACGAGGTCACAAGAGAACAAAGAAGCAAGGCCAAGACAGCAAACTTCGGTATTATATATGGTATATCAGTATTCGGACTTGCCGAAAGATTGGGAGTTGACCGTAAAGAAGCAAAAGAACTTATCGACGGATACTTTGAAAATTATCCTCACGTGAAAGAGTATATGGATAAGAGTATAAATGTGGCACGTGAAAATGGATATATAGAAACAATCTTTAAAAGAAAACGTTTCCTTCCGGATATAAATTCAAGAAATGCTGTGGTGAGAGGGTATGCCGAACGTAATGCCATTAACGCTCCTATTCAGGGAAGTGCTGCCGATATCATAAAAGTTGCCATGATAAGAATATATAATAGGTTCATGAAAGAGGGTATTCGCTCTAAAATGATACTTCAGGTACACGACGAACTTAACTTCAGTGTTGTGCCAGAGGAAATGGAAAAAGTGAAGCAAATTGTGATATCGGAAATGGAAGCTGCTTACAATATGAAAGTACCTTTGCAGGCAGACTATGGTTTTGGTAAGAATTGGCTTGAAGCACATTGATAAGAAGCAATATTTAAAGGAAGTTAAATATCTTACTTATTGCTATTTTTTAGAAAAATATTTGCGTTTTGATATACAACATATCGTTTGTTTTACTACATTTGCAGCGTAATCAAAAACAAATTGTAAGTTAAACTTAAAATTAAAAACGATATGAAAGCTATGAATTTTATCAAAACTTTGTTAGTAATCACTGTAGTTTTATTTGCTAATGTAACAGTTTTTGCAAGAAACCTTAACAATAATCTCATCTATAATGCAGAAGAGGTTAACGGAGTGAAAGTTGCCGAAACAGTGTACAAAATGGAAGGTAATTTACTTACCAAATACATGAAGTATAACTATAAGTATGATGAAAACAATCAGATTACTGAGAACATTGCGCAAAAGTGGGATGCAGAAAACAACTGCTGGACTAATGATTTAAGAATCTCTTATACATATGATAATAAGAGTGTTACAACAGAATACAGTAAATGGAACAAGAAAAAAGGAGAATTCATTCTTATTCCAAGCATGACAGTTACAATGGACAAATAAAAACAACATAAACAGCAAAGAACCATAAATAATAAACTCTCTCTTTCATTATAGGGGATGTCTTACGGGACATCCCCTATTTTTATAGTTATACATTAAATATACAACAACTGCTTATAAAATAAAGATAATTCAGTCAAACTGCTTACAATTTATAACTAAGCCTATAAAAATGGCGTATTTTCCCATAAAATCAGGACATCGTTAAATCAATAATATAGCACTAACTTTACGATTAATACCTTTTCTTTGGTAATATTATTATAAATGAGTAACTTTGCAACGAATTATATAGGAATAAAGAAAATAAGATATATTTATGGCATTACAATGTGGTATTGTTGGTTTGCCTAACGTAGGTAAATCAACACTTTTCAATTGCTTATCAAATGCAAAGGCTCAGGCAGCCAACTTCCCATTCTGTACTATCGAACCTAACGTAGGTGTAATAACTGTACCCGACGAACGTCTGAACAAACTTGCAGAACTGATCAATCCTCACAGAATAGTACCTACAACTGTAGAAATTGTAGATATTGCCGGTTTGGTAAAAGGCGCAAGTAAAGGAGAAGGTCTCGGTAACAAGTTCCTTGCAAATATTCGTGAAACAGATGCTATCATTCACGTTCTTCGCTGTTTTGATGATGATAATGTAACTCACGTAGACGGTAGTGTAGACCCTGTACGCGATAAAGGAATCATCGATACAGAACTTCAGTTAAAAGACCTTGAGACTATAGAAAGCCGTATTCAGAAGGTTTATAAACAGGCTCAGACCGGAGGCGATAAAGTAGCCAAACAAACATACGAAGTTTTAGTGAGATATAAAGAAGCACTTGAACAGGGAAAATCTGCCCGTACAGTACAGTTCGAAACTAAAGATGAACAGAAAATAGCAAGAGAACTCTTCCTTATTACAAGCAAGCCAGTATTGTATGTATGCAATGTAGATGAAGCAAGTGCTGTAAACGGAAACAAATATGTAGAGCTGGTTCGTGAGGCTGTAAAAGATGAAAATGCTGAAATATTGATAGTTGCAGCAAAAACAGAAGCTGATATCGCCGAACTTGAGACTTACGAAGACCGCCAGATGTTCCTTCAGGAAGTCGGACTTGAAGAATCGGGTGTAACACGCCTTATCAAAGCTGCGTATAAATTGCTTGATCTTGAAACTTATATTACAGCAGGTGTTCAGGAAGTAAGAGCATGGACATATCGCAAGGGTTGGAAAGCTCCACAATGTGCCGGAGTTATACATACAGACTTTGAAAAAGGATTTATCCGTGCCGAAGTCATAAAATATGAAGACTACATCAAGTATGGTTCCGAAGCTGCCGTAAAGGAAGCCGGAAAAATGAGTGTGGAAGGAAAAGACTATGTTGTACAAGACGGTGACATCATGCACTTCCGCTTTAATGTATAACAAAAGTAATCAAGGCTTTGCATGTTATTACATTTACTAAACAAACAATAAAAGATATTGATTTTATTTAAATAAACCGGCGACGTAAACCAATACATCGCCGGTTTTTGTTTTATATAAGAAAACTACAGTATATAATCATAATTTAATAACAAATGCAAGATAGAGAAAAGAGAGTACTTGTGGGTATGAGCGGAGGTATAGACAGCTCTGCCACATGTATAATGCTACAGGAGAAAGGATATGAAGTGGTGGGAGTTACCATGCGTACATGGGATATATCATCTCAGTTTTCTACTCCCGGACAAGAAGAGCCTAATTTTGTAATTGAGGCAAGACAACTTGCAGACCGACTTGGCATACAGCACTTTGTAGCCGATGTAAGAGAAGAATTCCGTGAAGTTATAGTAAAATACTTTATCGATGAATACATGAGAGGAAGAACACCAAACCCATGTGTTATGTGCAATCCTCTTTTCAAGGAAAGAATTTTATGCGAGTGGGCAGACAAAATGAACTGTGCCTATATAGCTACAGGACATTACTGTCGTCTGGAAGATATTAACGGACACAGATATATCCTCACCGGAGATGACTGTACCAAAGACCAGTCGTACTTTCTCTGGAAACTTCCACAAGATATCCTGAAAAGAATGATGTTTCCTCTTGGAGGAATGACCAAGGTAGAAGTAAGGGAATATCTGGCTAAAAAAGGATTTGAAGCGAAGGCCAAAGGAGGAGAAAGTATGGAAATATGCTTCATAGACAAAGACTACAGAGAATTTCTGAAAGAGCATTGTCCGGATATAGACGAGAAAATAGGTCCAGGATGGTTTGTTGACAGCAAAGGACTTAAGTTGGGACAGCACAAGGGATTTGCATATTATACGATAGGACAGCGGAAAGGTCTGGAAATAGCATTGGGCAAGCCCGCTTACGTACTGAAAATCAACCCACTGAAGAATACAGTAATGCTTGGAGATGCCGAGCAGTTAAAAACCGAGTATATGCTTATAGAAGATGTCAACTCGGCCGACATTAACGATATTCTGAACTGCAACAACCTTTCTGTGAGAATAAGATACAGAAGTAAGGCAATACCATGCACTGCTACCCTACTTGAAGACGGACGCATGATGGTACATTTTCAGACCGAAGCCTCGGCTATAACCCCAGGGCAATCGGCTGTATTTTATGAAGGCAACAGAGTTTTGGGAGGCGGATTCATTTCATTCCAGAATGAAGTAAAGAAAATCGTAGCCAACATGCAGCAAAACGAAAATTAGAATAATATTTAAGAGTATAAAAAGAGCCTGTTTAGATTTTCCACAATTTTTATCAGACTTTCATAGGGAGAATCTAAACAGGCTCATATTCTTATCAGTAACTGTTATAATCAGTTCTGTTTATGGAATAAGCTATAAAACCATAAGTCAGGTGAACCTATATTCAGAAAATACTGTGTTTTTAGCGATAGGAAGCCGCAAATTCCTTTGAAATAGAATTATAGACACTCTGACACACATTAGCACTGAAATCCATACCACAACGCACAATCTTATCCCAATCGGATTGAGAAAGTGATGGCAAATCATTTCTGCGGATATCATATTTTATAAGTCCGTATACTATACCGGCATTAAAATTATCTCCTGCACCTATGGTACTAACAGTCTTTATAGGCTCAACGGAATATGTTTTACTGAATTCACCTGTATATAGATGAATATCTTTCTCGGCATCTGTACAAAGGAAATTTCTGCAATAAAATCCGACATGATTCTTATATACCTTATCCGGATCACTCTGTTTGAAAAGATTCTGGAAATCTTCGGTAGAACCTCTTAGTATATCTGTATATTCTAAGTTCTCGAGCACTGTCGGCATCAGTTTTATTGCTTCATTTATGTGCGTACTCCTGAAATTAACATCATAATATATTATAGCCCCACGTTCCTTTGCATAATCAAGAACATCTTTTACTTTATCCCTGAGTAAAGGTGAAACGGCAAAATAAGAACTTATTATAAGAATATCATCAGGATTAATTTCCGGCATAACTACATCAAGCCTCTGTCGTGGATAATCCTTATAAAACAGGTATTCGGCATCATTCCTTTCGTTGAGAAATGCTAATGATACAGGTGATTTTCCTTCTGGAAAAACATTGACATTATCTGTCTTAACACCATTCTCGCGCATATTGTCGAGAATCATACGTCCTACCCTGTCGTTTCCTGTTTCACTTATGAATGTAACATCAAGTCCCATTCTTCCCAAAGATATTATACCATTGTATACCGAGCCTCCCGGCATTGCAATTTCCGGCTGTCCGTTGCGGAAAAGAATATCAAGTATAGTCTCTCCTATTCCAATAATTTTTCTCATATTAGTTAAAGCATTGAAATGAGTTCGTCAAAATTATTTGCTACTTTATAATAATGGCATAGTGGTGCACGGGTAAAACCTTTTGACTCAAGACCACCAAGAAAATCAATTATACCATCCCAGAAACCGTCTATATTATATAAAATCACCTGCTTGGTATGATATCCTATTGTGGCTCCAGCCATTATATGGAAAATTTCATCAAGCGTTCCTACCCCACCAGGCAAGGCAACAAGTATCTCCGATTCGCGCAACATTACATCTTTTCTGTCACTGAGATTGTCGGTACGGAATACTACATCGCAATTATCGCTGGTCTTGCCCCTTTCTTCTACTATAGTAGGCACAACTCCCATAACCATTGAACCATTTTCATGCGCCTCTTTGGCTACAACCTCCATTAGGCCGGAATTCGTTCCGCCATATACCAGGCATCTCTTGTTTTCGCCAAGCCATTTGCCAAATTCGGCAGCTTTCTCAACATAAATTTTATCTATATTCTGCGAAGCAGAACAAAAAACAGCTATACGTTCCATATCTAAAGTTTTGATTGCAAATATCAATATAATTTCTGAAATTCTTTAACTTTGCGGCTATAAAACAACTATCATATTTAACTATGTCAGTCAAGTCAGTAATTTCTACACATATTCTTAACAATGGTCTCAGAATAATACACTCTCCAAGCCCAACTGATGTTGTGTACTGCGGATATGCCATTGATGCTGGTACCAGAGACGAAGCAGATGATGAACAGGGAATAGCACATTTTGTCGAGCATCTGATATTTAAGGGTACTACACACCGCAAGGCATGGCACATACTCAACAGGATGGAAAACGTGGGAGGTGATTTGAATGCATATACCAATAAGGAGGAAACTGTGGTATACAGCGCTTTTCTGAAAGAACATTTTACCCGTGCGGCAGAGCTTCTCACAGATATTGTATTTTTCAGCACCTTCCCCATGCAGGAAATAGAAAAAGAGGTTGAAGTTATAATAGATGAAATACAAAGCTACGAAGACAGCCCGGCTGAGCTTATTTTTGATGATTTTGAGGAACTTATATTTCCAAACCATCCATTGGGAAGGAATATATTGGGAAAGCCGGAACTGCTGAGAACATTCGGCAGTAAAGAGGCGCTCAACTTCGTGAGACGAAGATATAGCACAGACAATATGGTCTTTTTTGTCCAGGGAGATGTAGACTTCAAGAAAATTGTAAAGACATTGGAAAAACTTACAAGCGACATCCCGGTATTCAACTCTGAAAGAAATATCAGAACCTCACCGCTGGCATATGTACCACAATATCTGGTTAAGGAAAAAGATACACACCAGTCGCATGTAATGATTGGAGCGAGAGGATATGATGCACATTGCCACAAAAGAACCGGACTGTATCTGCTTAACAATATCATAGGTGGACCCGGTATGAACAGCAAACTGAATATTGCACTCAGGGAAAAGAATGCTTTAGTATATAATGTTGAATCCAATCTCACATCTTATACAGATACCGGAACATTCTGTATATATTTCGGTTGTGACAGAGAAGATACTGAAAGATGTATAAACCTTGTTCACAAAGAGCTGAAAAAACTAAGAGACAAGTCATTGACAAGTGCCCAGCTGAATGCTGCAAAAAAACAGATTATAGGACAGATAGGTGTAGCTTCCGATAATTTTGAAAATAACGCACTTGACATGGGAAAATGCTTTCTGCATTACAACAGATATGAAGAGAAGAATGAAGTATTCAGAAGAATTGAAAGCATTACAGCAAGTGAGTTGCTGGAAATAGCCAATGAATCATTTGCAGAAGATTACCTGTCAACATTGATATATAGATAAGAATAAGTACGATAATGATATATCCATTATAGGCTATTCCGAAGTTTGAAAAGCCTGTAATGGATATTTTTTTATGAAAAAACAAACCACATAGTCGCATTTTTAGACAAGAAAGTCATACATGGCTACAACATAGTAACAAACCACAAAACAGGCATTATTCAGTGATGTTTTTATTGTTTATCTTTACAAAGAGACAAAGTAAAGAAAAATATAGGGAAACAATAAAAACCAAATGCTATGAAGGGTGAAAATACTACAATTAGAAATCAGAAGAGTTATAACAAGATTAAGAAACTTGTTCTCAACTGGATAGAGACCGACGAGTATAAAAACAATGGGGTGAACATTGCCGAATTAAGCAGTCAGCTTGGTATAAACAGAACATATCTGTCGAATTATATAAACGACACATACAACACTAATTTCAACGGATGGATAAACGACATGAGAATAAACTGCGCCATGAAACTAATGTTGGAAAACCCCGACATTCCGTTATGGAAAGTAGCAAATGAAGTTGGCTATTCCGACCTCGCCCACTTCAGCAAACAGTTTAAACTGATTAACAGTATTAGTCCGTCCAAATGGAGACAAAAAAACTTATAACACATCCAAATAAACAAAAAATGACTATCTTTGTGGCAATAAACTAATTTTCACGACTATAACAAGTCTCTTGACAAACATAAAACCACATTATACATGAAAATAGAAAACAAACTTACAACTGCCATAATAGAAGGTATCAAGCAGTTGTACGGACAGGAAGTACCAGAAAAAATGGTACAGTTGCAGAAAACAAAGAAAGAGTTTGAAGGCCATCTTACTCTGGTAGTGTTCCCTTTCCTGAAAATGTCAAAGAAGAGTCCGGAACAGACAGCACAGGAGATTGGTGAATACTTGAAACAGAATGAACCTGCAATAGCCGGATTTAATGTGATTAAAGGTTTCCTAAACCTAACTATTGCTTCTGATGTATGGGTGGAACTTCTTAATACTATCCACAAAGATGAAAAATGGGGAATAAAGGAAGCTACAGAAGATTCTCCTCTTGTAATGATAGAATATTCATCACCTAATACCAACAAGCCTTTACACCTGGGACATGTGCGCAACAACCTCCTTGGTAATGCACTTGCAAATGTTATGGCTGCAAACGGCAATAAGGTAGTAAAGACAAATATAGTAAACGACCGCGGTATTCATATCTGCAAGTCTATGCTTGCATGGCAGAAATATGGTAATGGTGAGACTCCTGAATCGTCAGGCAAGAAAGGCGACCATCTTATCGGTGATTACTACGTAGCCTTCGACAAGCACTATAAAGCTGAAGTAAAAGAACTTACAGCTAAATTTATGGCTGAAGGAATGAACGAGGAAGAAGCTAAGGCAAAGGCTGAAGCTGAATCTCCGCTAATGCTCGAAGCTCGCGAAATGCTTCGTAAGTGGGAAGCAAATGACCCTGAAATCCGTGCTCTCTGGAAAATGATGAACGACTGGGTTTATGCTGGTTTCGACGAAACTTACAAGATGATGGGCGTAAGCTTCGACAAGATATATTACGAATCGGATACTTATCTCGAAGGTAAGGAAAAGGTTATGGAAGGTCTTGAGAAAGGTTTCTTCTTCCGTAAAGAAGACGGTTCTGTATGGGCCGACCTTACTGCTGAAGGACTCGACCACAAGCTACTGCTTCGTGGAGACGGAACTTCAGTCTATATGACTCAGGATATAGGTACTGCCAAACTACGTTTCCAAGACTACCCTATCAACAAGATGATTTATGTGGTAGGTAACGAACAGAACTATCACTTCCAGGTATTGTCTATCCTACTCGACAAGCTTGGTTTCGAATGGGGTAAAGACCTTGTTCACTTCTCATATGGTATGGTAGAACTTCCGGAAGGTAAGATGAAGAGCCGTGAAGGTACTGTAGTAGATGCCGACGACCTTATGGAGGCTATGATTGAGACAGCAAAAGAAACAAGCGCTGAACTTGGCAAGCTCGACGGTCTGACTAAGGAAGAAGCAGATGATATAGCGCGTATCGTTGGACTTGGTGCATTGAAATACTTTATCCTTAAAGTGGATGCAAGAAAGAATATGACTTTCAACCCTAAGGAATCTATTGATTTCAACGGCAATACAGGACCATTTATCCAGTATACATACGCACGTATCCAGTCAATACTCAGAAAGGCTTCAGAAGCCGGAATCAGCGTTCCTGAGAAGCTTGAAACAGGTATCGAACTAAGTACTAAGGAAGAAGGTCTTATCCAGATGTTAGCTGACTTCAGAAATGTGGTGGCACAGGCCGGAAGCGACTATAACCCTTCTATCATAGCAAACTATACATACGACCTTGTGAAGGAATACAACCAGTTCTATCACGACTTCAGCATCTTGCGTGAAGAAAATGAGGCTGTAAAAATATTCCGTCTCACATTGAGCCAGAACGTAGGAAAGGTTATCAAGCTTGCTATGGGATTGCTTGGTATTGAAGTTCCTGAACGTATGTAATCGTGTGTTATATCAGATAAATCAAGTTATATCAGATAATCGCAGATTAACAGTGTAATACATATTTATGGCTAAAGAAAAATACTATACAGTCTGGAAAGGCGTAAATCCTGGAGTATACGACTCATGGACAGAATGCCAACTTCAGATTAAAGCTTACAAAGGCGCGCTCTACAAATCCTTCAATACAAGAGAGGAAGCAGAGCACGCCTTTGCTTCTCCTGCACATGAGTATTTTGGTGCAGATAAACCGGCTTCCGCTAAAATAAGCTCGGATAAGAAAGGATCTATATCTCCTCTTCCTGAGACATTCGGTTTTGACTGTCTTGCCGTGGATGCTGCCTGTAGCGGAAATCCTGGAGCAATGGAATATAGAGGTGTATATATCCGGACCGGTAAACAGATTTTCCACTACGGACCTGTTTATGGCACAAACAATATTGGTGAGTTTCTTGCCATCGTACATGGCCTGGCCCTTATAAAGCAAAAAGGACTCAGTATGCCAATATATTCCGACAGCAGAAATGCCATGCTCTGGGTAAAGCAGAAAAAGTGCAAGACAACTCTTGAAAGAAACAGCAAGACTGAAGAGCTTTTCAACATGATAGAGAGAGCCGAGAACTGGCTTAAGAACAACGAATACTCTACTCCAATATACAAATGGGAAACTGAGGAATGGGGAGAAATTCCGGCTGATTTTGGCAGGAAATAAGCAAATGGGAAACATATTAGTATTATAAACCACTAATTAATAAATTGTTAAAACCTACATTAAATTTATACTGACATGCAAAACAACGTACTGTCTCAACCACGTTTTGAGATACTGGACGGTTTACGAGGTGTAGCTGCGCTGATGGTTGTTATTTTTCATATCAGCGAAGCTTTTTCTTACGACCCTGTATACAAACATATCAATCATGGCTTCTTGGCTGTTGACTTCTTTTTCGTCCTTTCCGGCTTTGTGATAGGTTATGCCTATGATAACAGACTGGAATCAGGCCGGATGTCGGTTGGCCAATTCCTAAAAAACCGTCTGATAAGACTACAACCTATGGTACTTTTTGGTCTGATATTCGGTTTTTTGCTGTTTTATTTCCAGGACTGCGACTATTATCCCCGTATAGCCGAAACAGGAGTAAGTACGCTGTTGCTTTATGTAGTGCTCAATTTCTTCATGATTCCACAGACTCCTACGTATAACATTCGCGGCAACGAGGAACTCTTTTCGCTCAATATTCCTCAATGGTCGCTTATATATGAGTATATAGCAAACTTGCTGTATGTTCTATTTGTTCATAAACTTGGTAAGGTGGGGTTAAGTATATTGGTTACTGTTTTTACTGTTACACAGATAGACTGTTCTCTTACACAAAACTGGTTTGGACTGTTGCAGGAACACGAATATCCTTGGTCGCTAAATGCAGGATTCACCTGGAATGTAGAACATTTTTATATTGGTATGTCTCGTGTGTGCTTTTCATTTTTTGCCGGACTGCTGCTCAACCGTATAGGACGCTATATTCACGTAAAAGCTGCATTCTGGTGGTGCTCACTGATTATCATAACAGTATTCTGTACAGAGAATGTAGGAGGTTATGAGCATCCGCTATGGGATGGCTTGTTCAATCTTTTATGTACTCTCATAGTTTTTCCTTTAGTTGTATGCATGGGAGCCGGAGGACGGTTGACTGACAGCAAATCGATAGCACTTTGCAACTTTATGGGTAGGATTTCATACAGTCTATACCTTGTGCACTACCCTATTGTTTATCTGTTTTTTTCATGGATGGACACCCACCGCAATGCACCTCTGGATATGATTATTGTTGCAACTCTTTCTGTAATCATCATGAGTATAGCCTTGGCTTATGCTGCTATGCGCCTCTATGACGAACCGGTACGTGCCTGGCTGAAGAAAGTTACAAAGTCCTGAAGTAACTAAAGTAATATTCTATACTTCTTTTGCCGGACATACCTACCCTATAGTTCTGCAACAGAATAAATAAATACCCACGAAGATATCAATGTCATAAAAAACATTTCTATCATCGTGGGTATTATTTTAGGTATTATTATGGGTATTTATTTTACTATATGTTTAACTGTTTCCATAACTTATCCAAGATAGTCACATAGTTTGGCTACAGCGCGGGCACGATGACTTATCTTATTCTTTTCATCATTTCCCATCTCAGCGAAGGTTTCGGTATATCCTTCGGGCACGAAAACAGGGTCATAACCAAAACCAGACCCTCCTCTCCTTTCCTGTATAATCTCACCGTTAACAATGCCCTCAAAAAGATGTTCCTTGCCATCTTCAATAAGGCATATAGCAGTACGGAAACGAGCCTTTCGATTCTCCTTACCTTCCATTTCGGCAAGAAGTTTCTTCATATTAGCTTCAGAATCATGTCCCTCTCCTCCTGCATAACGCGCAGAATAGATTCCAGGAGCGCCATTTAAGGCTTCAACCTCAAGACCAGTATCGTCGGCAAAACAATCGAGACCGAAGTTTTTATATATATACTGAGCCTTTAGAGCAGCATTACCTTCAAGAGTATCGGCTGTCTCAGGAATGTCGGCATGGCAATCTATATCATTCAAGCTGAGAATTTCCATTTTATTGCCCAATATAGCACGGATTTCATCCAACTTATGAGCATTGTTTGTAGCAAAAACCAGTTTTTTCATTTTTTCAGTTGACAAGTTAGTGAAATGAGTTAATAAAATTTCAGTTGACAAGTCAGCAAGATTCCCCATACGTATAAGAACCTGTCAGCCAACTTGTCAACTGAAACATAGTAATACTTATTATTTTACTTTTATCTGATCGAAACCTTCACCATATACTCCCACAACATTGCTCTGTGAGATAAAAGCATTTGGGTCGATATCTTTCACAAGACGGAATATATCAAGCGATTCGCTTTTCTTAGCAAGTACAACAACCACCTTTATATCCTGCTTGCTATACCATCCTTTACCGTCAAGTAAAGTTACTCCACGATCTATCTTGGTAGAGATTCCTTCGGCTATTTCATCATGCTTTCTGGAGAAAATCAGGAACTGCACAGACTGGCGGGTACTATTTATAACATAATCAATAACTATACTCATAACAAACAGTACGCAGAAGCCAAACAAAACTCGTCTCCAGTCATGAAATATAAAATAACATGAAGAAATAATGATAATATCAAGATACATCATCATTCTGCCAAGCGTGACATCCTTGTACTTGTTTACAATCCAGGCAATAATATCCGTACCTCCTGTACTTCCGTTATGACAGAATACAATTCCTATACCAAATCCAAGCAACCCTGCTCCTATCACACATGCCATAAAATCCTGACCCGGACCGAGCAAAAGCGGAAGCTTTCCGTCATCTCCTTCAAACAGACGCTGGAAAAACCACAGAAGGAAAGTAAGCATAAAAATAGCAAAGACAGTCTTGATACTGAACTTGGGTCCAAGTATCTTGAGAGCAAACCCTAAGAATACTGCATTGATAATAAAGTATGATATCTGGATTTCAATACCTGTAGCATAATATATGATGGCAGCTATACCTGTAACACCACCTGTAGCTATCTGGTAAGGCAGCAAAAATGCCGCCCAACCTATAGAATAGCAGATAAGACCAAATGTAATTGCAAGATAGTCTGTAGACTCCCTGCCAAATTTTCTTATCAATAAAGATTTCATACAGCTCCGATTTTTATTACAGAACTACATTCACAATCTTCTTTGGAACGATAATCACCTTCTTAGGTGTCTTTCCTTCAATCCATTTCTGTGCCTGTTCGTCAGACAATACTGCTTTTTGGATTGTATCGTTGTCTGCATCAGCAGCAAATTCCATTGTGAAACGAGCCTTACCGTTGAAAGATATAGTGTATTTAATTGTATCTTCCTTCAGATAATCTTCGTTGAATGCCGGCCACTGTGCATCACATACCGATGTAGTATTTCCAAGAGCAGCCCAAAGTTCTTCAGCCAGATGTGGAGCAAAAGGAGCGATTACAACCACCAGATTGCCAAGTACTTCCTTATTGCGGCACTTAAGTGAAGTAAGCTCATTGACACAAATCATAAATGCACTGATAGAAGTATTGTATGAGAATGTCTCAATATCACCTGTTACCTTCTTTATCAACTTGTGAACGGCCTTTAGCTCTTCTTTTGTAGCATCGCCTTCCTGTGGGAGGAATTCGCCGTTACGGCTGTAGAACAGGCTCCACAACTTCTTGATAAAGCGGTGAACACCATCAATACCGTTTGTATCCCAAGGCTTTGACTGTTCGATAGGACCAAGGAACATTTCATACATACGCAATGTATCGGCACCGTAACGTTCAACAATCATATCCGGGTTTACAACGTTATACATAGACTTACTCATCTTCTCAACTGCCCATCCGCAAACATACTTGCCGTCTTCGAGGATAAATTCTGCATTATTGTATTCCGGACGCCAGTTCTTAAATGCTTCTACATCAAGGATATCGTTTGAAACGATGTTTACATCCACATGAAGAGGAGTTACGTCGTACTGGTCTTTCAGGCCAAGTGAAACAAATGTATTTGTATCTTTTATACGGTAAACAAAATTGCTTCGTCCCTGAATCATACCCTGGTTGACCAACTTCTGGAATGGTTCTTCCTTAACGCTTACACCAAGGTCGAACAAGAACTTGTTCCAGAAACGAGAGTAGATAAGATGACCTGTAGCATGCTCTGTACCACCCACATACAAGTCAACGTTCTGCCAGTATCTGTCGGCTTTTTCCGAAACAAGGGCCTCATTGTTATGTGGGTCCATATAGCGCAGATAATACGCACTTGAGCCGGCAAAGCCAGGCATTGTATTAAGTTCGAGAGGGAAGACGTTTACATTATCTATCTTAGAATTTTCCACCACTTCACCGGCATTCACATCCCAAGCCCACTTAGTGGCATGTCCCAATGGAGGTTCGCCCGATTCGGTAGGAAGGAACTTGGCAACTTCAGGGAGTTCAAGCGGCAACTTGCTTTCATCAATCATATAAGGCATACCATCCTTATAATAAACAGGGAACGGTTCACCCCAATAACGCTGACGAGAGAAGATAGCATCACGCAAGCGGAAGTTAACCTTTACACGGCCCAAGTTATGCTCTTTCACATATTTCTTTGTTGTAGCGATAGCTTCCTTGATAGTCAGTCCGTTAAGATTCAAGTCGCAATATGGAGTCACACCAGCCTTAGGTGAGTTGCAAACTATACCTTCCTTAGCATCGAAACTTTCCTCGCTTACATCACAACCTTCAACAAGCGGAACGATAGGGAGGTTGAAATGTTTTGCAAATGCATAGTCACGGCTATCATGAGCAGGCACAGCCATAATGGCACCTGTACCATATCCTGCCAATACATAGTCACTGATCCATACAGGAACAGACTCGCCTGTAAACGGATTAACAGCATACGAACCACTGAACACACCTGTTACACGGCGGTCGGAAATACGTTCACGTTCTGTACGCTTCTTGGTACGGTCGAGATAAGCCTCTACTTCAGCTTTCTGTTCTTCTGTAGTAAGTTGTGCCACAAGTTCACTTTCAGGAGCAAGAACCATGAATGTAACACCAAACATAGTATCCGCACGTGTAGTAAAGATAGTAAATTCCATATCTCTATCCTTAACCTTAAATCTAACCTCAGCACCTTCGGAACGGCCAATCCAGTTGCGCTGTGTCTCTTTAAGAGAATCAGTCCAGTCAACTGTATCAAGTCCGTCGAGTAGTCTCTGAGCATATGCAGACACTCTAAGGCACCACTGGCGCATCTTTTTCTGAACCACAGGATGACCGCCACGTTCAGAAACACCGTCAACAACTTCATCATTGGCAAGTACTGTTCCAAGAGCAGGACACCAGTTCACCATAGTCTCACCAAGATAAGCAATACGGTAATTCATAAGAATTTCCTGCTGTTCTTTTTCCGATTTAGCCTTCCATTCATCTGCTGTAAATGAAAGTTCCTCGCTACAAGCCACATCAAGACCTTCAGTACCATTCTTTTCGAAAGCCTCAACAAGTTTCTCTATTGGCTGAGCCTTTGCACATGAGTTGCAGTAGAAACTGTTGAACATCTTCTGGAAAGCCCACTGAGTCCAATGATAATAATTTGGTTCACAAGTACGTACCTCACGGTCCCAGTCGAAGCAGAAACCTATTTTATCAAGCTGCTCGCGATAACGTGCAATATTTGCGGCAGTAGTAACAGCCGGATGCTGACCAGTCTGAATAGCATACTGTTCGGCCGGCAAACCATAAGCATCATATCCCATAGGGTTAAGGACATTGAAACCCTGCAAGCGCTTATAGCGTGCATATATATCGCTGGCAATGTAGCCCAGCGGGTGACCTACGTGCAGTCCCGCACCAGAAGGATAGGGGAACATGTTCAACACATAGAACTTCTTCTTAGATTCGTCTTCGGCTACTTTATAGGTTTTATCATCAACCCATTTCTGTTGCCATTTTTTTTCAATCTCTCTGAAATTATATTCCATAGTGATGCTTATTTATTTTATTGATTATGATATATATTACGTTACTATACACATTTGTGTGCAAAGATACAATAAAAAAAGAAAGTTTGAAAAATATGAGCATGGCAAAAACACAAAAACAAGGTATTATGAACTGTAAGAAAATTAGTAAACATAAGTTTCGTATTTATTAAAATAACAGTAAAACTATTATGACACATACTGTGAAAGTCTATCAGAATATTATTTAAAATACTTCTTTATGAAAACCTTATAAATACGAATAAAAATAGTATTTTTGCGTTTAATGTTATATTACAATAAACATGCAGGCTATTATGGACAGAAAATACCCGATAGGAATACAGGATTTCAGCGAAATACGCAAAGGTAATTATATCTATGTTGATAAAACAGAAATTCTATACAGGTTAGTAAATTCCGGAAAGTATTTCTTTTTTGGTCGTCCGAGACGTTTCGGCAAAAGTCTGATGATTTCTACTTTGGAAGCTTATTTTAAAGGAGAAAAAGAATTATTCACCGGACTTTCAATAGATAAGTTGGAACAAACCTGGGCAACAAGGCCTGTATTACACATAGACCTTAATAATCAAGAATATAACTCAAGAGAATGTCTCGAAGATATTCTCAATTATTATCTTGTTAAATGGGAGAGACTTTACGGCAAGGATAATTCTGAAACATCATTATCTTTACGGTTCGCCGGCATAATCAGGCGTGCTTCAGAAATATCCGGACAAAATGTAGCTATACTTATAGATGAATATGACAAGCCTTTGATACAGTCATTGGAGAACGAGAAACTTCAGAGTGAATACCGAAGTATTCTAAAAGCATTTTACAGCAATATTAAAACATGCGATAAATATATACGTTTTGCATTACTCACAGGTGTTACCCGTTTCAGCCGTGTAAGTATTTTCAGCGATTTGAATGCTCTATGCTTAAGAATAAATATGATGAATTTAAATGCAATAAAATACCGCCGTATTTTAATTAAAATGCCGAGACAAACTACTCAAGATGTCCCGGCATTTTTTTATTTTGTCTACGCTATATAAAATAAGATCAATATACGCCAATCACTTATAATACAGATAATAACATAAATCTATAATATAAATCCATTACTTCTTATTTCACATTAATCTTAATCTTTCCGGCCTTTATTCCCTTTGCCGAAGCCTGAAGCTCAATCTCACCGGATTCCTCACCCGACTGAACTATGACTGTAAGCATGCCGCTGAATGCGTGCATACGGGGCAGATGGAAAAGATCAAGACAGGTAGGGTCTCCATTGGCAGAAGCACGGTATTTTCCGGCACCCTTTACCTTAAAGTTGACAAGACGGCCATCAGTAGGGCAGAGGTTGCCATCCTTATCCACTATCCTGAGTGTAACATATGCAAGATCCTTGCCGTCGGCCTTAAGGGTAGGATAGTCTGTAGTAAGTTCTATATGATGAGGCTTGCCGGCTGTACGGGCTGTCTTCTCGGCTACAGCCTTACCGTCGGAATCATAGGCTACTACCTTTACCTCACCGGGCTCATAAACAGCATCATGCCACATAAGACGGTAACGATTCTCTACATCACCATTCTTGTGCTTGGTCTGACGGCCATAACTCTTGCCGTTGATAAACAGTTCAGCACTCGGATAGTTGGTATATACAAAAACAGGAACTTTCTGTCCTTCACGGCCTTCCCAGTTCCAGTGAGGAAGTATGTGAAGCGTCTCGGCATCCTTGTTCCATACACTGCGGTAAAGATAATATCTGTCCTTTGGTATAGAAGCAAGGTCTATGATTCCAAACATGGAACTGTGGTTAGGCCATGCATTTGTATCATACGGACTTGGTTCGCCAAGATAGTCGAAACCGGTCCACACAAACTGGCCTATTGTCCATTCATGGTCGTCTGCACGGGCAAAATCCATATCTGGTATATTCGACCATGAGCAATATTCAAGGTCGTATGAAGAAGACTGGTGGTCATCGTACATGGCTCCGGCCTTGCGTTCGGCAGGGAACTTATAAACGCCGCGGGAACTTACTGTTGATGATGTTTCAGAACCGAGTACGATATTCTGAGGAAGACGCTCGTAAGCCTCATCGTACATATGCGCACGGTAGTTGAAACCGGGAATATCAAGCATGGCTGCAAAACCGTTGCCCAATACACTCTGTACCTGGTCCATTCCGCAGGTAACAGGTCGGGTAGGGTCCTCACGGTGACAGATATCCTGAAGGAACTTGGCTACCTTATAACCGTCGGCACTCCACTGGGTAGGGACCTCATTACCGATACTCCACATTACAACACAAGGATTATTGCGGTACTGGTGAAGCATGTTTACCATATCCTTCTCAGCCCATTCGCCGAAATAACGGTGATAACCGTTGTCGCACTTAGCGATATCCCACTCGTCGAAAGGCTCAAGCATCATCATAAAGCCCATCTCGTCGCAAAGTGAGACAAGTTCAGGTGCAGGCATATTATGTGCGGTACGGATTGCATCACAGCCCATATCCTTAAGCAGTCTGAGCTGGTGACGGAGAGCGGAAACATTGATGGCGGCACCAAGAGGACCAAGGTCGTGGTGGTTGCATACTCCTTGGAACTTGCGGTGCTTACCGTTGAGGTAGAAACCTTTGTCGGCTACATACTCTATGGTACGGATTCCGAAACGTGTGGTATAAGTATCAAGAAGGGTATCGGATGAATATATCTTTGAAACAGCTTTATATAAAACAGGAGATTCGGGAGACCAAAGCTTAGGACTGTTTACCGTAAAGTTCTGAGTAAAAGGCTGGCCGTGGTTGATATATCCCTTGTTGGTCTTTGAGGCCACAACATTTCCTTCTGAGTCGATGATATCGGTCGCTACGGTAAGAAGAGTCTTTCCAGAGTTAAGGATTGTTGTACGAAGGCAGACCGAGGCATAATCATCCTTGACATGAGGAGTTGTTATCTGTGTACCCCACACAGGAACATGAATCTTTTCTGTACTTACCACACGCACATGACGGTAAATACCTGCACCGGGATACCAGCGGGAAGACTGAGGACGGTTCTCAAGGCGGACTGCAAGAACATTGTTCCTGCCATCAGGATTAACCAGACCGGTTACATCACAATGGAATGAATTGTAACCGCATGGCCAGAAGCAGGCCTCCTTTCCGTTTACATAAACACGGGCCTCACTCATGGCACCGTCGAACACAAGTGTGGTATTCTTGCCAGGTTCAGACTCAAAGGTAGTACGGTACCAGCCAACACCAACGTATGGCAAGCCTCCTGTACGACCGGTCTTAAGACTCGCCTGAGTCTCAAAATTCTGGGTAACGGCAACATTCTGAAGGTCGTTGTTGACATCAAAAGGACCGTATATTGCCCAGTCGTGAGGTACTGTAACACTTTCCCAACGGGAATCATTGAAGTCGGGCTGTTCGGCTCCCGACACTTCGCCTTTAGTAAATTTCCAGCCCTTTTCCAAAGACTGTTCGCTACGCTGTGCAAAAAGACTTAACGCAGCAATAAGTCCCAAAGCTGTAAGGTAAAGTTTTCTCATTGTTAATTGTGATTTATTTTGTTCGTAAAAAAAGGCAGGATTTTCATCCCGCCTTAAACTATATTTTCAGAAAAAGTCTATTCAAAAAAATATATTCAGATTGACAAGGATTTACTGACACAGAAATGACAGACCAGAGATTTATTTCTGGAATTCTGCCCAGTCGGTCAATCTCATGTCACCCTTTGTAGTAAACACCTGATGCATACCAAGAGCAGCCGACAGACTATGACTGGTATGTCCCTTTGTAGAAATCTTGAGATAATCCCACAATAGCTGCTTGTAATCAGGATGAGCACAATTCTCGATAATTGTCTGGGCACGCTCCATAGGACTCTTTCCGCGAAGATCGGCTATACCCTGTTCTGTAATAATAACATTTACAGAATGTTCGCTATGATCCTGATGAGAAACCATAGGAACAATAGAACTGATACATCCACTCTTGGCTGTAGAAGGACAAGAGAAGATGGAAATATAAGCACCGCGTGTAAAGTCACCCGAGCCACCGATACCGTTCATCATCTTGGTACCGCATATATGAGTAGAGTTGACATTTCCGTAGATATCAGCCTCAATGGCAGTATTCATTGAAATAACTCCCAGACGGCGTACCACTTCCGGACAGTTAGATATTTCCGAAGGACGGAGAATAAGTTTGTCGCGGAAGAAATCAATATTGTCGTAAATATCCTGCAAGCAGTCGTTGGTCACACTTAGAGAACATGTACTTCCGAATTTCACACGGCCAGCCTTGATAAGGTCGATAACAGAATTCTGGATAACCTCTGTATACATTTCGAATGCAGGAACTGCTGGATTCTTTCCAAGAGCACTCAATACCGCATTTGCAATATTACCAACACCCGACTGAAGCGGAAGGAATGTAGAAGGTATTTTTCCGTTCTTAAGATCGCTTACTAAAAAGTCGGCCACATTCTGTCCGATTTTGTCGGTAATAGGATCCGGTTCATGAAATCCTCGTGCTTCATCAGGAATATTAACCTCCACTACGGCAGCAATCTTAGCAGGATCTACCTGAATATAAGGAAGGCCAATGCGGTCACTAGGATGTTCAATCATAATAGGACGGCGATATGGAGGACGTTCCATCTCATAGATATCGTGCATACCAATAAGACTCGACTTATTATGTGCCGAGTTCAATTCCACGATAATGATATCAGCAAGACGGGCAATAGTAGGAGAAATACCAACACCCGAAGTCAGGTATATACGTCCGTCTGACGAAAGTTCACATGCTTCAATAATGGCAACATTCACTTTTCCGAAGAAATTGGAACGTATACGCTGAGCCATCTGAGAAAGATGTATATCTGAATATCTCACCAAGCCATTGTTTACAGCCTTACGGAAATCAGCATTGGTGGTATAAGGAGCTCTAAAATCAATTGCATTCGCACGGGTAAGCACACCATCACAGGAGTCTCCTGTTGATGCACCGGTAAGAAGACTAACTTTAAACGCCTCACCCTGTGCATGTTTTTCTTCTGCTATTTTGGCCAGTTCGGCAGGAACTACCTTCGGACTACCGGCCGGAGTAAATCCACTGAGACCTACAATATCTCCATTTTTAATTAAATGTGCAGCCTCGGCTGCTGTCATAAATTTATAGCTCATGGTTTAGATAGTTTAAATTAATTGTTAATAAATCGCTCAAAGTTAACAATAAAAATTATATAAAGCCATAATTTTGCGGTAGTTAACTAAGAATCTAATATCTTTGCAGAAAATATTAATTTCACATAATAAAAAACAAACAAATGACAAAAGAAACTACAGGAGCAGACTTTAAATCTGCAACTGAACAAGAAAGTAAAAAATTGTTCATCGAAACTTACGGCTGCCAGATGAATGTAGCCGACAGTGAAGTTATTGCATCTATCATGCAGATGGCCGGATATTCGCCATGCGAAACACTTGACGAAGCAGATGCGGTATTTATGAATACATGTTCTATACGCGACAACGCCGAACAGAAGATTCTGAATCGTCTTGAGTTTTTCCATTCTCTGAGGAAAAAGAGAAAAAATCTGATAGTCGGTGTACTGGGATGTATGGCAGAACGTGTAAAGAACGATCTTATAGAGAACCATCACGTAGACCTTGTAGCCGGTCCGGATGCTTATCTCACATTGCCGGAACTGATTGCATCGGTAGAGGCAGGCGAGAAGGCTATCAATGTAGAACTGTCTACTACTGAGACATACCGCGATGTAATCCCCTCACGTATCTGCGGAAACCATATTTCAGGATTTGTCTCCATTATGAGAGGATGCAACAATTTCTGCCATTACTGCATCGTTCCTTACACAAGAGGACGTGAAAGAAGCCGTGATGTAGAAAGTATTCTTAATGAGGTACGTGATCTTGAAAAGAAGGGTTACAAGGAAGTTACCCTTTTAGGACAGAACGTAAACTCCTACAAATTTGAGAAAGACGGTGAAACAGTAACATTCCCTATGCTTCTCAGAATAGTAGCCGAAGCAGTTCCAGGCATGAGAGTAAGATTCACAACATCACATCCTAAAGACATGAGCGATGAGACTCTTCATGTAATTGCCGAAGTACCTAATGTGTGCAAGCACATCCACCTTCCGGTACAAAGCGGAAGCTCGAGAATACTTAAACTGATGAACAGAAAATATACAAGAGAATGGTATCTTGAAAGAGTAGAGGCAATACGCAGAATAATACCTGATTGCGGTCTTAGCACAGATATATTCTCCGGTTTCCACAGTGAGACAGAAGAAGACCATCAGATGTCTCTGTCACTGATGAGAGAATGCGGATACGACTCAGCTTTTATGTTCAAATACTCTGAAAGACCGGGCACATACGCTTCAAAACATCTGCCAGACGATGTACCTGAAGAAATCAAGATAAGACGCTTGAATGAAATGATTGAACTTCAGAACCAGTTGTCGGCCGAAAGTAACGCAAAAGATGTAGGCAAGGTATTTGAGGTACTTGTTGAGGGTGTTTCAAAACGTTCTAAGGAACAGTTATTCGGACGTACAGAACAAAACAAGGTTGTGGTATTCGACAGAGGAACTCATCGTATTGGCGATTTTGTAAAAGTAAAAATTACAGAATCAAGTTCTGCGACTCTAAAAGGTACAGAAGTTTTTGAATAAATTGAAGAACAGAAATAAATAAGTGAAAGCAACTTGAAAAGTACCTATAAAAGGTATATCAAGTTGCTTTCACTTATTTTATTTTACAGTACAGCATAAATACCGTCAACTTATACTACTACAAACATATGTCCGTTTATCTGTTTTTTTCGGGCATAACAATCATCAATATCAGATATACTATAACGCCAGAAAAAGCGGTAAAAAAAGTAAGTAGAGCATATATCACTCTCACCAGAGTTACATCGGTTCCAAAATACTCTGCCAGTCCGGCACAAACGCCGGCCAACATTCTGTTATCCGAACGGGTTAATTTCTTATTATCCATAATTCCAAACATTAATTCACTTGTACGAAGATATAAAAAAACAACGAATATCAAATATACTCTTAAAAACTTTTAAAGAAATACCATAAATACCTATTAATTTTGTTATTTTGCAGCAAATTAGGGATAAAAGTGAATAAACTATACATAGATAAATGTCCGCTGTGCGAAAAGAGCAGTTTTGAGAAGGTAATGACCTGTACAGACCACTATGCTACTGGTGAATCTTTTGATCTGTACAGATGCAAGAATTGTGGATTTCTGTTTACACAAAACGCACCTGTGGAAGCAGAGATAGGAAGGTATTACGAATCTCCCGACTACATATCTCACAGTGACACAAAAAAAGGCCTTATGAATTCCGTATATCACCGGGTAAGGCAATTGATGCTGAGGAAGAAAGTTGCATTGGTAAAACATTGCAGCAGACTCAATAATGGTAATATTTTGGATATTGGTACAGGTACAGGGTATTTTGCCAATGCAATGAACAAAGCAGGCTGGAAGATATCTGCTATAGAGAAAAACGGGCAAGCCAGAGATTTTGCCAAGGAGCATTTCGGAATTGATGTTGCACCGCCCGAATACTTATACGATATTGAAGAAAAATCATTGGATGTCATAACTCTGTGGCATGTAATGGAGCATCTTGAACAGCTAAATCGCACATGGGAGACTTTAGGAAAAATCCTCAAAGACTCAGGAACTTTAATTATAGCTGTTCCAAACTCATCTTCTTTCGATGCCGGAAAATACAATGAGATGTGGGCTGCATACGATGTTCCAAGACATCTTTGGCATTTCACACCATCTACAATGCAACAGATGGGACTGAAACACGGATTCGTTCTTTCTGAAAGATATCCAATGCCATTCGATGCTTTTTATGTTTCTATGCTTACCGAAAAATACAAAAATAACTCGTTTACTTTTATTCGGGGGCTTGTCATGGGATTTAGAGCATGGATTGCTTCTCTTATGAAAAAAGATAAAAGCAGTTCGATGATTTATATCTTCAGAAAGAAATGAATGTGACTGAAAAACGATATTAGGATTTAGGATAAAGAAAAGCTTTAAATAAAATGAGAAAGTCTAAGTCTCTGTTTGATATGCAGTTTATTACAGCAGGAATAAGTACTACCATGGTTTTGTTCCTGTTGGGATTAGTTGTATTCTTTGTACTTACAGCCAACAACTTATCTGTATATATAAGAGAAAATATATCTTTCAGCGCTGTTCTTGACGATGGTGTGAAGGAAACTTCAATCATCAAGTTTCAAGAGAGGCTCAATAAAAAGAATTATGTAAAACAAACTATATACATATCGAAGGAACAGGCCTTGAAAGAACAGACAGAAGCTATGGGAACAGACCCTACTGAGTTTTTGGGACAGAACCCATTTAGTGCTTCTATAGAAATAAAGCTAAAAGCCAATTACACTCACCCTGACAGTATTCAATGGATAGAGAAAGAGCTACTGAAAGAGAAAAGTATTATTGAACTGAACTATCCACAGAATCTTCTGGAATCAGTCAATGACAACATTCGTAAAATCAGCGTTTTTCTTCTTGGACTGGCTACTTTGCTTTCCCTTATATCTTTTTCGCTAATAAACAATACTATCAGGCTAACCATATACTCTAAAAGATTTCTTATTCATACCATGAAACTTGTAGGTGCAAGCTGGGGATTTATAAGAAGGCCGTTTATGATAAGAAACTTTTGGATAGGTGTGGTTTCGGCAGCTGCCGCAGGAGCAATTCTGACACTTTCGGCATATCTGGCTGTAAAATACGAGCCGGAACTGCTTGCTATCATTACTCCCGAAAGTATTGTAATAGTGATATGCTCTGTTTTGGTTTTCGGAATTCTTATTACAACATTATGTGCATACATCTCAATCAATAAATATCTGAAAATGAAAATAAATGAGTTGTATTAAAATTTGCTTAAGCATATCGAAAACCATAGAATATAAATAACGGTTGAAAAACAACGTATTGGCATAAGAAAATTTTATATAACCGTAAGGATATCTTAGTTACTGATAATTAAAAAATTATATATAATGGACAAAAATAAATTTGCATTCGACAAGACAAACTTTATCCTTTTAGGATTAGGTATGTGTGTGATTATTATAGGTTTTCTGCTTATGACAGGACCTGGTTCAACAGAAACAACATTCGAACCTGATATTTTCAGCACAAGACGTATTAAAGTAGCTCCTTTAGTATGTTTCATAGGTTTTGTATCAATGATTTATGGTATTTTACGTAAGCCTAAATCCGGAGCTTGCTGTTGCGAAGACGAAAAAACAGATAACCTGGAGAAACAATAATAAATTAAACAAACACAAATAGTTCCGAAGCTGTTTAGTATTGTAACAAATAAATATAATTATATACATGACTTGGATTGAAGCTATTATCTTAGGTATTCTTCAAGGCCTTACAGAATACCTGCCTGTAAGCAGCAGTGGCCATCTTGCAATAGGTTCTGCACTTTTTGGCATTAATGGAGAAGAGAACTTAACATTTACAATCGTTGTACACGTGGCTACAGTGCTCAGCACTTTAGTTATACTTTGGAAAGAAATCGACTGGATTTTCAGAGGATTGTTTAAGTTCAAAATGAATGATGAGACAAAGTATGTTCTGAACATAATTGTTTCAATGATTCCTGTAGGAATAGTAGGACTATTTTTTAAAGACTATGTTGAAGAAGTTTTCGGATCAGGCTTGCTTATAGTAGGATGTATGTTGCTTCTGACTGCTGCATTACTTACTTTTTCTTATTATGCAAAACCACGCTCCAAAGAAAAAATCAGCATGAAGGATGCTTTTATAATAGGATTGGCTCAGGCATGTGCGGTTATGCCAGGACTCTCCCGTTCAGGATCGACTATCGCTACTGGTCTTATTTTAGGAAACAAAAAAGAATCATTGGCACAATTCTCATTCCTTATGGTAATTCCTCCTATATTGGGAGAGGCACTTCTTAGCGGAATGAAGATTGTTGAGGATGCTGCCGCAGCTAATGCAGAGATATCACTTGGAGCACTCATTGCCGGATTCCTGGCTGCATTCATATCAGGATGTATTGCTTGCAAATGGATGATTAATATCGTAAAAAAAGGTAAGCTTGTTTACTTTGGAATATATTGTGCCATAGCCGGAGTGATAACTATTGCAGCGTCATTACTTTCATAATTATAATTGTTGATAGTATTGTAATATACTTATATACATAATTTTTTATGCTGAATTTTAAGGAAGGAGAAGTATTATATTTCGACAAACCGCTAACATGGACATCGTTTGCTGTTGTCAATAAAATAAGATATCACATAAGCAAAAAGATAGGAGTAAAGAAAATCAAGGTTGGACATGCCGGAACACTCGACCCTTTAGCTACTGGAGTTATGATTATATGCACCGGAAAAGCAACAAAAAGGATAGAGGAGTTTCAATATCATACCAAAGAATATATTGCTACACTAAAGCTTGGTGCCACTACACCATCTTTCGACTTGGAAAAGGAAATTGATGCTACGTACCCTACCGACCATATCACCAGAGAAATGGTTGAAGAAGTACTCAAGTCTTTTATAGGAACAATAGAACAGGTACCTCCTGTATTCTCTGCATGTAAAATAGACGGGAAAAGAGCATACGACCTCGCAAGAAAAGGAGATGATGTTGAACTAAAAGCAAAAACTCTTGTTATAGATGATATAGAACTGCTGGAATGCAACTTGCCTGAAATTAAAATAAGAGTAGTTTGCAGCAAAGGTACTTATATCCGTGCTCTGGCAAGAGATATCGGAGTGGCGCTAAACAGCGGCGCACATCTTACCGGATTGATACGTACAAGAGTGGGAGATGTAAAATTAGAAGATTGCATGAAGCCAGAAGACTTTGAGAAATGGCTTAATGAACAAGATATAGTAGTAACAAACGAATAAGGAAAGAAAGGAACGAAAGATGAAACTGTCACAATTTAAATTCAGATTGCCTGATGAAAAAATCGCTCTGTATCCAACAGAGTACAGAGATGAATCGCGTCTTATGGTAGTACATAAGTCGACCGGCGAAATAGAACATAAAGTGTTCAAGGATATCCTTAACTATTTTGATGATAAGGACGTGTTTATCTTTAATGATACAAAGGTATTTCCTGCTCGTTTGTACGGAAACAAGGAAAAAACCGGAGCCAAGATTGAAGTGTTCTTGCTGCGCGAGCTTAACGAAGAATTAAGACTTTGGGACGTACTTGTAGACCCTGCCAGAAAAATACGTATCGGCAACAAGCTGTACTTTGGTGAAGACGACTCTATGGTAGCCGAAGTTATTGACAACACTACTTCAAGAGGCCGTACTTTGAGATTCCTTTACGACGGACCACACGATGAATTCAAAAAGGCTCTTTACGCATTGGGTGAACCTCCATTGCCTCCATTTATCAACCGTCGTGCGGAAGAAATAGACGTAGAACGATTCCAGACTATCTTTGCAAAGAACGAGGGTGCTGTAACTGTACCAGCTTCTGGTTTGCACTTTAGCAGAGAACTCATGAAACGTATGGAAATTAAAGGTATTGACTTCGCATTTATAACTATGCATGCCGGACTTGGAAATTTCCGTGAAATAGATGTTGAGGATCTTACAAAGCATAAAGTAGATTCTGAGCAAATGAGCATTAATGCAGAAGCATGCAGAATTGTAAACAGTGCCAAGGACAACGACCATAATATATGTGCTGTAGGTACTACAGTGATGAGAGCTATAGAAACAGCAGTAAGTACCGACGGACATATTAAGGAATTCGACGGATGGACAAATAAATTCATTTTCCCTCCATACGACTTTAAGGTTGCAAACTCTATGATAAGCAATTTCCACATGCCTATGTCAACATTGCTTATGTTGGTATGCTCTTACGGAGGTTACGAACTTGTTATGGATGCATATAATATTGCGTTAAAAGAAGATTACCGATTCGGAACATACGGTGACGCAATGCTTATACTCGATAAATAAATAATTACGGCATGGCAAAAGTTTTTTTAAGCCTTGGAAGCAACTTGGGCAACAAAAGACAAAATCTTGAGTCGGCTGTAAAACTTATAAGCGAAAGGATAGGGGAGATTTCTTCTCTATCCTCTTTTTATAATACAGCACCATGGGGATTCGACTCCGACAATTCTTTCCTCAATGCCGCAGCATGTGTCTATACCGACCTGACACCTGATGATATTCTTTCAGAGACACAAAAAATTGAAAAGGAAATTGGAAGAATAAAGAAATCTGTTGACGGCACTTATTCGGACAGGATTATCGACATTGATATACTTACATACGATAATATGCTAATAAACTCGCCACAGCTTACAATACCTCATCCACTTATGACACAAAGAGATTTTGTAATGATTCCGTTGGCAGAAATTGCTCCAGATGAAATTCATCCGGTATCGGGAGAGACTTTTCTGAGGATAAAAGAGAACTTAGTAAGTAATACTTAAAAAGTAACGAGATACAGTTTATAATTTTAGGTTTATACCGTCCCACTTAAGTCGTACGCTTGTCCCACTCAAGTCGTACACCTGTATCACTTAAGTCGTACGCCTGTACTATTATAATCGTACGAGCACTGATTAATGATAGCCTATAAATACCTTCCGATAACAGTTCTGTAACAGATAAACAGAGTAAATCAATGTTAAAAGGACTTTAGTCTATATATTTTCTCAATATATATGCGTATCTTTGCATCCGAAATAAAAAGTGGAAAGATTTGAGTAGCTTGCAACCACGGAAAAAAATGCTAAAACACATATTTAATTCCTTCCTACTCTGTCCGTACACGGATAAATACAATCATGAATTTTTTTAATTTATTAAACGTAATATGGGATACTTATTCACATCCGAATCGGTGTCTGAAGGACACCCCGACAAAGTAGCCGATCAAATATCGGATGCTGTGCTTGACAAACTGTTGGCTTATGACCCCAGTTCAAAAGTAGCTTGCGAAACATTGGTAACTACCGGACAGGTGGTCCTTGCGGGAGAAGTGAAAACCAATGCGTATATCGACTTGCAGCGTGTAGCCAGAGAGGTTATCAACAAGATTGGCTATACCAAAAGTGAGTATATGTTTGAAGGAAACTCTTGTGGAGTATTTTCTGCAATACACGAACAAAGTGCCGACATCAACCGCGGTGTAGAACGTGAAGAACCAATGGATCAGGGCGCAGGAGACCAGGGTATGATGTTTGGTTATGCAACAAAGGAAACTGAAAACTATATGCCTTTGTCGCTCGATTTGGCTCATAAAGTTCTTATGGTACTTGCCGATATCCGTCGCGAAGGTAAGGTTATGACTTATTTGCGTCCGGACGCAAAGAGTCAGGTTACTATAGAATACGATGATAACCGCCGACCTGTAAGAATTGATACTATAGTGGTATCTACACAGCACGACGAATTTATTGCTCCTGCCGACTCATCTAAGGAAGCACAGCTGAAAGCTGATGAAGAAATGCTTGCAAAGATCAGAAAGGACGTAATTGAAATTCTTATGCCAAGAGTCATTTCAGAAATACACAACCCTGAAATTCTTGCTCTTTTCAATGATAAGATTACTTATCACGTAAACCCTACAGGAAAGTTCGTTATTGGTGGCCCTCACGGTGATACAGGTCTTACAGGACGTAA
The DNA here is from genome assembly GCA_034094155.1 of Phocaeicola sp. Classification (GTDB taxonomy): domain Bacteria; phylum Bacteroidota; class Bacteroidia; order Bacteroidales; family Bacteroidaceae; genus Phocaeicola. The sequence goes on along the minus strand of JAXEBI010000008.1, from coordinate 35,745 downwards.
GATTATCGTTGACACATACGGTGGGGCAGGTGCTCATGGAGGTGGTGCTTTTTCCGGAAAAGACCCAAGTAAGGTTGACCGTAGCGCTGCTTATGCGGCACGCCATATAGCAAAGAACCTTGTTGCAGCCGGAGTTGCCGATGAGATACTTGTACAGGTTTCATACGCTATTGGTGTAGCTAAGCCTATCAACATCTATGTTAATACTTATGGTAGAAGTAATGTTGCTCTTACCGACGGTGAGATAGCAAAGAAGGTAGACGAAATCTTCGATATGCGTCCGAAAGCTATCGAACAGCGTCTGAAACTTCGTAATCCGATATATAGTGAGACTGCTGCTTACGGACACATGGGACGTGAGCCAAAAGTGGTTACAAAAACATTCGAATCGGTTTATGAAGGCAACAAGACTGTAGAAGTAGAGTTGTTTACATGGGAAAAACTCGACTATGTAGATAAAGTAAAAGAAGCTTTCGGAATCTAAACAAAGGATTTCTCGCAACACTCCATAATATAAACAATAAAAAAAGAAGGATTTTTTTACATCCTTCTTTTTTTTGTATCGACTGTCAAACTATTATGAATGAAATAAACAACGTATGCGTATACAGTGCCTCAAGCACTAAAATAGATAAAGTATACTTTGATGCAGCAATAGAACTTGGTAAAATTCTTGCCGCTAAAAAAATAAATATTATAAACGGTGCCGGATGTTTGGGACTAATGGCAGCCATTTCAGACTCGGCATTAAACGCCGGAGGAAGTGTCACTGGTATAATCCCCAAATTTATGGTTGAGCAAAACTGGCACCACAAGGAGCTTACAAGAATGATTGAGACAGAGACCATGCATGAAAGAAAAAGCCTTATGGCAGAAATGAGTGATGCCTCTATAGCCTTGCCTGGAGGTTGTGGTACGCTGGAAGAATTACTCGAAGTAATTACATGGAAACAGTTGGGACTATACCTTAAGCCTATAGTAATACTGAATATAAACGGATACTTCAATCCTTTGCTTGAAATGCTGAACAAAGCCATAGAAGAAAATTTTATGCGACAAGAGCACGGCAAACTGTGGAATGTAGCAAACACTCCTATTGAAGCTGTGGATTTATTATACAAGATACCTGAGTGGAATAAAGATTTTCGTAAATTTGCAGCAATATAGAGATATATCATCATTGAAGACCAATCATTTAATACACTATTGTAATGGAAGAGTTCAGAACTACTTGTGATAGCATAATCGGTATACCAAAATTCTATGAGATAGTAACTATACCAACATCAAACATGGGAATGCAAGGAGAGTTACTGCCTTATAAAATGGAATCTGACGAGGCTGTAATAGGTGCTTTATTGCTTAGTTTTCTACTTATAATTATTGCTATGCAAAACGAAAGCAAGAGTTTCTGGAGACTTTTCAAAGGGTGTTTTACAAGCTCTGAAAGAGCAAGCATTTTTGATGAGAACAATAACACATCACAACTTCCTGTGGCTGTATTATGTTCAGTAGCCGGAATACTTGGTGGAGTATGTTTTTATCACTACTTTTCTTATTCGGACAGTTATCTGTTCGGGAAAGTCGGACACCCGTTTCTTTTAAGTATTTATATAGTGATATTATTGGCTTTTATAGGGCTGAAAATTATAAGTTATTCTTTTATAAACTGGATATTTTTTGACAAAGAAAACATTAAAAAATGGAGAAACAGCCTTCTGAATATAATTGCAACATTAGGTTTTGTTCTTTTTCCAGTTCTTTTATACATCGTTTTTCTTGACTCAGAACTGCATTTTTCGACTCTTTTAATCATAATTATCATCGGATTATCTAAAATATTGTTATTTTATAAGTGCTTGAAGCACTTTTTCTTTCAATTTCATGGCTTCTTGCATTTAATTTTGTACTTTTGTGCCCTCGAAATAGTTCCCGACCTCCTCTTATGGAAGGGTATAGAATTAATTAACAGTATACTGATTTTAAAATTTTAAAACATTGAAGATAAAGAAAGTTCTTGTTTCTCAGCCAAAACCAACAACAGAGAAATCACCATATTTCGATATTGCTGAGAAATACGGAGTGAAGATAGATTTTCGCCCGTTTATTAAAGTAGAGAGTCTGTCGGCAAAAGAATTCAGACAGCAAAAAGTTTCTATTCTGGACCACACAGCTATAGTATTTACTTCACGCCATGCTATAGACCACTTCTTTAATCTTTGTGTGGAACTGCGTGTTACCATACCGGAAACAATGAAGTATTTCTGTACATCAGAAGCTATCGCACTATATATACAGAAATATGTTCAGTATCGTAAACGCAAAGTTTTCTTTGGTGCCACAGGTAAGTTTGCCGATCTGGTTCCTGTTATGGTAAAACATAATACAGAGAAGTACTTCATTCCTATGTCGGATGTACATAATGATGAAATCAAGGATATGCTCGACAAACATAAAATCCAGCACACAGAAGCGATTATGTATCGTACTGTAAGCAATGATTTTACTCCGGAAGAAAGCTTTGACTATGATATGCTGATTTTCTTCAGCCCGGCAGGTATCCAGTCGCTGATGAAGAACTTCCCAAATTTTGAGCAAAACGATATAGCTATAGGATGTTTCGGACCAACTACTGCAAAAGCAGTTAAAGATGCCGGACTCCGTCTTGACCTCGAAGCTCCTTCGGCTGCCGCTCCTTCTATGCCTGCAGCTTTGGATATTTTCATTCGTGAACACAATAAGTAATATATAATATTTTGCCATAAACTGATATTATACTGAAAACCGGGTGTTTTGTATCAATAAAGTTCTTAACTTTGTAATTGGTTCGAAACCCTCGGTTTTTTGTTTTACCGTAACAATTATTCCTACAATTATGAGCGAAGAAAAGAAATTTACACTACATAAGACAGAAAGACTTAACAGCAAAATTCTGATAGAGAAATTATTCTCGGGAGGAAGCAAGTCTCTTCCTGCTTTCCCGCTCAGAATTGTATACATGCCTTTGGAAGGTGACAACCATCCTCTTGTTTCCATTCTTATAAGTGTTCCCAAAAAAAGATTCAAGAGAGCCGTAAAAAGAAACAGGGTAAAAAGACAAATCAGAGAGGCATACAGGAAAAATAAAAGTATACTTACCGATGTCCTTGAAAAAGAAGGCAAAAAGGCTGCCATAGCTTTTATCTGGCTCGACAACGAGCTTCATACTTCGGAGGATGTTGAATATAAGGTAAGAAAACTTTTGCAGCTCACTGTTGAAAAGTTATTGTAATGCCCATATACAACTGCAACTGTAGCAATACAATATTGCTAATGTGAGTATTTTTAATTCTGTTCTTTACACAATAGTGTTATTCATATATTCATAACACTATTATTCATATACAATTATTCATAATACTATTCTAATTTCAATGAAAATAGGAAGATACATAAAAAATATAGTGACATTTATATTATTGATTCCTATTTACTTCTACAGGAATTGTATTTCTCCATTTACACCACCATCATGCAGGTTCACTCCTACATGCTCACAATATGCTGTCGAAGCTCTAAAAAAACATGGTCCGGTAAAAGGATTATATCTTGCCGTAAAACGAATTTTAAGATGCCATCCATGGGGAGGCTCCGGATACGACCCTGTTCCATAGTATTTGGTAAGATATTTGGTAAGATAAAGTTCATAACGCATAATATCTGGCGGTAATATTCTATTTTTTTCATAATCCATGTCCACTGCTATGATAACAGACATACATTCCCATAATTTCCATATTTCATCTCACAGTTCCGGCAACAGTATTCTAAGCTTCTGTTATAAGGATAAAGATTCAGCAAACTTTAAAAACGCACAATTGATTTCTGTAGGTATCCATCCATGGTATATCAATGAACATGATATAGATTTACAGATAGAATGGATAAAAAAAGAGCTGAAAGAAAAAGAAAGAGTTGTCGCAATAGGTGAATGCGGAATCGACAAGATTTGCGGTACTCCTATGGAGCTTCAGGAAAAGGCTTTTCAGGAAATGATTAATATATCGGAAACAGAAAAGCTTCCTATAATTATTCACTGTGTAAAAGCTTATAATGAGATTATAAGATATAAGAATAAAACAAAAACCTCTATACCCTGGATTATACACGGATTCAGAGGTAAAAAAGAAATGGCAGAACAACTGATACGACATGGTTTTTATATTTCGGTAGGTGAGAAATATCAGGCAGATATATTTTCTGTAATACCTGCAGACAGGCTCCTTACCGAAACAGACGAAAGTTCAAAGGATATAGACCTTATAGTAAAGTCAGTTGCCGATATAATGCAGATTTCCGACTATAAACTCAAAAGAATAATATCCGATAATACTAACTTCCTCTTTTTTAATCGATAAAAATTGGTTATTCAGATAAAGTGTCGTAATTTTGCCAACTACTAACCAAATATATATATGTTAAACTAAGAATTTCATTCGATGAACTTTGTAGAAGAATTAAGATGGCGTGGAATGGTACATACCATGATGCCGGGCACAGAAGAATTACTGGAAAAAGAAATGGTAACAGCTTACTTGGGTATTGACCCTACAGCCGACTCATTGCATATTGGCCACTTGTGTGGTGTAATGATGCTTCGTCATTTCCAGAGATGCGGACATAAGCCATTGGCTCTTGTCGGAGGTGCTACAGGTATGATTGGAGACCCTTCCGGTAAGTCACAGGAACGTAACCTGCTTGACGAAGAAACTTTACGCCATAATCAGGAGTGTATCAAGAAGCAGTTGGGCAAATTCCTTGATTTTGAATCGGATGCCCCAAACAAGGCAGAACTGGTAAACAACTATGACTGGATGAAAGACTTCTCATTCCTCGACTTTGCCCGTACTGTAGGCAAGCACATCACAGTTAACTATATGATGGCTAAAGACTCTGTACAGAAACGTCTTAACGGAGAAGCACGCGACGGTCTTTCATTTACAGAATTTACTTATCAGTTATTGCAAGGATATGACTTCCTGCATCTGTATGAAACCAAAAACTGTAAGCTTCAGCTTGGCGGTTCCGACCAGTGGGGTAACATCACTACCGGAGCAGAGCTTATCCGCCGTACAAATGGTGGAGAAGTGTATGCCTTGACTTGTCCACTTATTACAAAAGCCGATGGCGGTAAGTTTGGTAAAACAGAATCAGGAAATATATGGTTGGATCCTCGATATACTTCTCCTTATAAGTTCTATCAGTTCTGGCTTAATGTTAGCGATGAAGACGCCAAGAAATATATCAAAATATTTACTTCTCTTCCAAAAGAAGAAATAGAAGCTCTTATTGCAGAACAGGAAGCAGCTCCTCATTTGCGTGTTCTTCAGAAACGTCTTGCTAAAGAAGTAACTGTTATGGTTCACTCTGAAGAAGATTACAATGCTGCCGTTGAAGCTTCCGGAATATTATTCGGTAATGCGACTTCAGATGCTTTGAAAAAACTGGATGAAGATACATTGCTTTCTGTATTCGAAGGTGTTCCTCAGTTTGAGGTAGCAAAAACAGAAATTGAAGCTGGAATTAAAGCTGTTGACTTATTTGCAGAGAAGACTGCAATATTCCCTTCTAAAGGTGAAATGCGCAAAATGGTACAAGGTGGCGGTGTTTCTTTAAATAAGGAGAAACTTACAGCATTCGATCAGGTAATCAACTCTGATAATCTGCTCGACGGAAAGTATCTTCTTGTTCAGAGAGGTAAAAAGAACTATTACCTTATCATTGCAAAATAAAATTCATACTAAATGAATTGAATAAAATAACAAGACTAAAACAATAAAAAAGAAGAGTTGTTGCTTTACATTATTTTGTTGGCAACAACTCTTCTTTATTTTTATATAATCAGTCATCTGCTGATTACAGATTGAAATATTACATAGGCATTGTTATCTTAAACAAATCGCTGTTTCTATGTTCCTTTTTAATGATATCAACCATCTGTTTTACTATTTCAGGATGTTCGGAAGATATGTCAGTATCTTCATGAATGTCCTTTGCAAGATCATAGAGATGCGGTTTTCCTTTCTTTACAACAAGCTTCCAGTCGCCCATGCGGACAGCCATCTGGTCGGTTTCATGAAATTCCCAATAAAGATATTCATGTTTCTTCTGCGATTCATCATCGCCCATCAAGGTAGGAGCAAAAGATATACCGTCGAAACAGTCACCTTCAAGTTTCTTGTTAATATACTTCTTTGGGAACTTCTTATCACCTGCAAGTTCACAGAAAGTTGGCATTATATCATAAAAGGCAAGCTGATGGTCGTTTACTGTACCTGCAGCCACTTTGCCCGGCCAGCGTACTATAAAAGGAACACGGATTCCACCCTCATAACACTGACGCTTTAAACCGCGAAGCTTGCCGTCGCGACCGAAAAATGCAGGATCAGCACCACCTTCTTCATGAGGACCATTGTCACTACTGAAAATTACAATTGTGTTTTCATCAAATCCCTTTTCCTTAAGCTTCGACAGAATCTCACCTACATACTTGTCGAGACGTGTTATCATTCCGGCAAACTCAGCATGAGTATGCTCTGCAGGATTATAGCGAGAACCTTCACTACCACCCCAGGTCTTGTCAACAAAGAACTTCTTCTTATAATACTTCAATATTGAGTCATTAGGCTGGGCAAGTTCGGCATGTGGAAGGGTATAGGTAAAGAAACCATAAAAAGGAGTATCACCGCTCTGGCTGTCAATCCACTTCAATGCTTCCTGATGAATCATATCAGCCGAATATTGCGGACGTTTCTTATAGTCATCGCCATACATCGGATACTTGATGTTTTCTTCCATAGTAACACGAACGGTACTTGTATCACCCTTAGATACACTGTAACGGTTAAGGAAGTTAGGATAATAAAGATGAGCCTGGAACTGGCATAAGAAACCGTAATACTCATCTATACCGCGCTTGTCGGGAGTAGAGCAGGAACCTTCATAACCGCCGGCCCACTTACCGAACATTCCGGTTGTATACCCGTTTTTCTTCATTATTTCAGGAAGGATTACATGAGAAGGATCATATGGTTCCTGACCTACTACAGTAAAATCTTCGTTTTCACCATATTTCATCATAGGTACATTATTCCAGTACTCCTTATTACCACGAACATGAGTATGACCACTATGCTGACCAGTCATAATAGTGGCACGAGATGGAGCACTTACAGGACTACCGGCATAAGCCTGAGTAAAACGCATTCCCTCTTCGGCCATACGGTCAATGTTAGGTGTATTAATATACTTCTGTCCATAACATCCAAGATCACCATAACCCATATCGTCACACAATATAAAGATTATGTTGGGCTTGTCATTATTTTTTTCAGCACCATATACTGAAGACAGGGATGCAGCAAGCAGTCCCGAAAATAGAAAAAACTTTTGAGTTCCTTTCATAAGTAAAATATTAGGTAAAAACTTAAATAATTTCTGTAAAGATAAAGATTATAAATAAAACAATATAATCATAGTCAACTAAAAAGAGTTAAAAAAGAAATAGCTACACACAAGCTTGAAAAGGAAACTTGTAATATATTTGTAACATATATTACATTAGTTTTTAGAAATATTGTGTAATGATAATAATATCAGTTGTGAATAACCAAATTAATACTTTCGTTAATCAAATGAAATAGTTTTGTAACATCAAACAATCATTTTTGCAGTGTGAAAATCAAACAAGTTATGGAAATAAAGAAAATGTTATTGGCTGCAATACTCGGTCTGGTAATGCCGACATCTATCTATGCAGTGACAGAAGAAAAGAAAGAAACAGAAGAGAAAAAAGGAAGTGCCATAATCACTATTTACTCAGACCTTCATACAGGTTTTGGAGAGGTAAATAATGACAGAGGTTTCGGACTCGACAGAGCCTACATAGGCTATCAGTACAAATTACCACACAATGTACAGATTAAGGCTGTATTAGATTTTGGACAGTCGGACGATGTTACCGATATGGAAAGAATCGGTTTCATTAAAAACGCAATGGTTACTTGGAAAAACAAGGGGCTTACACTCAATGCCGGTATGATTTCTACAACACAGTTCAAGACACAAGAATCTTTCTGGGGAAAAAGATACGTGATGAAATCATTCCAGGATGAATATAAATTCGGAAGCAGTGCCGACCTTGCTATATCAGCAGAATATAAATTCAATGATTATATATCCGTAGACGGTATAATAGCCAACGGAGAAGGCTACAAGAAAGTCCAGGTAGAAGACGGACTGCAATATGGAGCCGGACTGACAATTACACCTATTGAAGGTTTTATGCTCAGAGCATACGGTTCTTACAACGAAGCGGCACAGTCTATTAAAGATAACTCCGAAACACCGGAAAATATAAAAGGAACTACAAACTTAGCCTTTTTTGCCGGATATAAAAACTCAGCATTCTCTCTCGGAGCAGAATACAATATAATGAAGAATACCAAATTTGCAGAAAAAGCAGACAAGGGAGGTGCTTCTGTTTATACAATCATTAATTTATCTAAGAAAATAAATCTATACGGACGCTGGGATTATCTTACTTCAAAAGACTCATGGGATGGTAAAAATGACGGAATGGCCGGAATGGCTGGTGTCGAATTCAAATTAGGTAAATATATAAAACTGTCACCTAACTTCAGAATATGGGCTCCAAAAGCCGATGACCTGAAGAATTCTACATACGCATATATTAATGCATCATTCGCTCTTTAAGGAATACAAGAACAGATACTGATGAAGAGTGAACAAACAATAAAATGATAAAAAGTTTGAGAGGACAAATAACGAAAAAATATACAACTGAATATTAAATTTTACAGTATGAAAAAGATTTATTTACCACTTATCGCAGGTATGTTTGCAGCAGTATTATCTGCTTGTGGAGGACAAAAATCAAACGAAGGAGTAGAACTTACAGGTGCGGGTGCAACATTCCCATTGCCTTTCTACACAATGTCTTTCGATTCTTATAGTACAACAGGCAACAACAAGGTATCATATGGTGGTATCGGTAGTGGCGGTGGTGTACGCAACCTTAAAGACGGTATCGTAGACTTTGCCGGTAGCGATGCATTCCTTACAGATAAAGAAATGAGTGAAATGAAACCTGTAGTACACGTTCCTACATGTATGGGAGCTGTAGTATTGGCATACAACTTACCTGATGTAGTGGCACTAAATCTTTCAGGCGATGTAATTGCCGATATATACGCAGGTAAGATAACAGACTGGAACGATGAACGTCTTCAGAAACTTAATCCAGATGTCAAACTTCCGGCTAAGAAAATAATCCCTGCATATCGTTCGGATGGTAGTGGTACAACATTCGTTTTCACCGACTACCTGAGCAAGGTAAGCGAAGACTGGAAAAACAACTATGGATGCGGTAAAACTGTTGACTTCAAAGTAGGACAGGCTGCAAAGGGTAACCCTGGTGTGGCTGGTATCGTACGCCAGACTCCATATTCTATCGGTTATATCGGTTCTGAATATGCATTTGCACAGAAAATACCATACGCAAGTGTAACAAACGTACGCGGTGAACTTGTAACACCATCAACTGAAAGTATTTCGGCTGCAGCTGCCGGTGAAATACCACAAGACACTCGCTGTTCTATAACAAATGCAGATGCGGCAGGTGCATATCCTATCAGTTGTTTCACATGGCTGATTATCTACAAAGAACAGAATTACTCTGACAGAACTATAGAACAGGCTAAGGCCACTCTCGATATGCTACAGTATATGTTGAGTGCTGAAGTTCAGAAAACTACAGAAACTGTTCACTATGCTCCGCTTCCAAAGAGTGCAGTAGAAAAGAGTCTTCAGAACTTGAAAGAAGTTACTTTCGACGGTCAGGCAATTCTTAAATAATAAACTTTTATATTAGTTAGAAAAAAATGATAAAGACGAGTTGACAAGGTAACTTCACAAAAGTTGTTCTTGCCAACTCGTATCATTTAAACTCAAAACCAAAGAAACATGCAAGATAAGATATTTAGAGCACTACTCATAATATCGGCAGTTCTGATACCGGTCATCGGATGCGGAATTATTATTTCACTGATAAACGACGCATCGGGTGCATTCGAATACTTTGGGTTCTGGAACTTTATCTTCTCCGATGATTGGGTAACTACTGCCGGAAAAGAAAGTTATGGTGCACTGCCGTTCATCACAGGTACACTTCTTACCACTCTATTAGCCTTACTGATGTGTATTCCATTTTCTTTACCTGTTGCACTCTTTACAGGTGAGTATTTTAAAGGAAAGAAAATAGCCAACGTGCTTAGTACAGTTGTCGACCTACTTGCAGGTATTCCATCTATCATTTACGGTTTATGGGGATTCTATGCATTACGTAATGTATTTATGCATCTGAATCTTTCACCACAAGGCTCAGGTATACTTACAGCAGCATTTGTTCTTGCTATCATGATTGTGCCTTACGCAGCATCGTTAAGTGCCGAATTTATAAAGATGGTACCATCCGATCTTAAAGAAGGAGCATACGCTATGGGAGCAACACGTGCCGAAGTGATACGCAGAGTAGTATTCCCTATGGCCGGTTCAGGTATTTTCTCGGCATATATATTGGCTATAGGCAGAGCACTTGGCGAAACAATGACTGTTACAATGCTTATCGGCAACACTAATCAGATGCCCGAAACACTTAGAACTACAGGTAATACTATGGCGAGTATCATTGCCAACCAGTTTGGTGAAGCCGACGGATTGAAACTTTCGTCACTCATCGCCATCGGTTTACTTCTGTTCCTTATCACTGCTATTATTAACATGATAGGAAAGATTCTTATACGTCGCGCTCAACATGTATAATCGCTCAACTGGAATGTTATGATAAAAGACAATAAATTAAAAGTACGTATATTAAAGAACGAGATTCTCTTCTGGACAGTATGTATTCTTTCCGGTCTGACTGCCATACCGCTTTTGGCAATTCTTGGAGAGGTATTCATAAAAGGATGGGAACAGTTGGGATGGTCGTTTATTACCGAGGCTACTCCTAATGCATACAAGGCCATGCAGGCTATGCAGTCGGGAGAAACCATTCCCGGAGGTATAGCAAACGGAATTGTAGGAACATTCCTTATGTTGTTCCTTGCTGCTATTGTAGCAATACCTGTAGGTATTTTCTGTGGTATATGTTTGTCGGAATACAGAGGAAACTGGTTCGCTACTATAGTGAGCTACCTTACCGACTTGCTTCAGGGTACTCCATCAATCATTATCGGTATCATTACCTACATCTGGGTGGTAGTTCCTATGAAGGGCTATTCGGCATACGCAGGCAGTGTGGCACTGTTTATAATGATGCTTCCGCTTATTATCCGTTCTACAGAAGAAACAATGAAAATCCTTCCTGAAACACTTAAGGAAGCAGGACTTGCACTTGGTGGAAGCTACTGGAGGGTAATGCTACAGGTTATGGTGCCATCGGCATTCGGAAGTATCTTCACAGGTATACTTCTTGCCATCTCACGTGTAGTTGGTGAAACAGCTCCGCTTATGTTTACCGCACTTGGTGGTGCTGCCATCAGCTGGAACATGGCCAAGCCAATGTCGGCTGTACCTTTGCTGATCTGGGAATTCTTCAACGACCCAAATCTTCAAAGTCTTATCTGGGGAGCTTCACTCTTCCTGCTTACCTTCGTATTGTGTTTAAATTTATTAGCTAAAAGAATTGCAAAGAAATGGAAAATATAAAAGACCCTATACTTCAGATACAAGATGTATGTATATCATATACCAGCAATATAATGGCCGTAAAGCATGTAAGTGCCGATGTTGAGAAAAATACCATTACTGCCATTATGGGACCTTCGGGATGCGGTAAGAGTACATTACTTAGAGCAGTAAACCGTATGCACGAACTTTACAAGAATATCAGTGTTACCGGTAAGATTCTGCTTAACGGAGAAAATGTTCTTGAAATGCACCCTACAGAAGAACGCCGCCGTATCGGTATGGTATTCCAGCGCCCTAACCCTTTCCCTACAATGAACATCTACGATAATGTTCTTGCAGGATATATCCTTAACGGAATAAAGCTTCCTAAGAGCCAGAAAGACGAAATAGTAGAACGTAACTTACGCAACGTTATGCTTTGGGACGAGGTTAAAGACTCACTTACCAAAAGAGGAACATTCCTTTCAGGCGGACAGCAGCAACGTTTGTGTATTGCACGCTCGCTGGCCTTACAGCCAGATATTCTTCTGATGGACGAACCGACTTCCGCACTCGACCCTATCGCTACAAAGCATATTGAAGAATTGCTTATAGAATTGAAGAAAGAAGTTACTATCCTGATTGTAACTCACAATATGTCTCAGGCTAAACGTATTTCAGACCGTTCAATGTTCATGTTCCTTGGTGAACTTATTGAATATGACAACACTGCAAAAATGTTTACCGACCCTAAAGATGAACGCACACGCGCATACCTTACTGGTAAAATGGGATAATAATATTTATGTTGTACTGGAAAAGAGCTGTATTTTAAAAGATTACAGCTCTTTTTTTATTGCCCTACAATTGTTAGAGTTTTATTAATCGTCAATCGTGTCTCTACACTGTTGGTGTATTTGTATTGTATTAATTATATGATTGCATATTTAATCACCGCTGGTGCATAATTTGCAATATTCAAAATAAATTCCGAATATTGCAGATGTATTCATAAAACATTCTAACAGGAACTGAAATAAAAATAAATATTGAAATTGAAATTGAATTTGAATTTGAATTTGAAAAAATAATTGAAACGATAACTGAAACAATACTAAAGTATGGAACTTAAAGAATACCTGGATAAATTCGAATCAAAAATTGAACAGGAGCTTTTACGCTTATGTACCAACTATAAAGCACTCGACGGAACACTCCTTGCAACCGATGATATAGACGGGCACTGGCAGGAACTTGCTCCGGAATATATGGCCGATGCAGTAGAACAGATAAGAGATTATCCCACTGTTTCTGTAGCTTGGGCAGGATACTTAGGAATGGCCATTGCATACGGTTGGGATGTAGACTGGAACACTATATCAAAGGCAGGCTATAAATCATTCTATGGAGAACAGGGCTTCGACGATATGGACGAACATATAGTAAGAGATATCCTGCTCGTTCCTCTCGACAGCATGGAAGCAAAGCAGATAGAAGAGATAATACGCCAGTGTGCACAGACAGTGGTCAACCTTATAAGAAGAGAGCAAATAGAACCACAGAGCCCTACAGCATTCCATGTTTTTGCCCGTGCAGTTAAGGTTATGTACAGAATTGGAGCCGCAATCCAACTTAAAAGGATGGGATACAAGTTTGAAAAAGTAAACTTATAATTATAATAATTATATATAAAACACAGACAGAGGATATACCATGAAAATAGTACATCCTCTGTCTGTGTTTTATGCATGATATGATATATCAATCTTACTTGGCCGAATCGATTTCTTTCAACAATTCCTCTACAGCAGCCTTCAGCTGAGTATCCTCACCTTTAACAATAGTCTCAGGAGAGTTCAGAATATAGATATCAGGTTCAAGCTGTGTATTTTCCAGATAGCTTCCGTCAGGCAAACGATAACCTACCACAGGAATACCGAATACCAGTGTAGGGTCCTGAAGACGTTCCCAATTTACACTTGTCATAGTTCCTGGAACAGGAGCACCCACCAGTTTGCCTATACCTCTATGCTTATACACCCAAGGAGTTCCATGAGCATTAGAGTAATTGGCCTCACACTGAAGCATAATAGATGGCTTATTCCATCTGCGGCTTGGCATATCACAAGCTTCACGTCCTCTTACCACCTGTGTGAAATACTTCTTTCCGCTAAACAGTACCTCGATATCCTCATGCAGGCGGCCTCCACCATTGAAACGTGTATCGATGACAATACCTTCACAATTATTGTATTTACCTAAGATATCGGAATATACTGTACGAAAACTTCCGTCGTCCATAGACTGGATATGAACATAGCCCAGACGTCCACCTGAAAGTTTCTCTACTTCATCTGCGCGCTGCTTAACCCAACGTTTATACAGAAGGGAACTCATGGCACCACTTGTAACCGGCTTAACCACTTCATCCCATCTTTCACCTGATTCAGGATTATAAACAGATACAAGCACCTTCTTGCCAGCCTTTCCGTTAAGGAGAGTAGTATAGTCAGTATCCTTGTCTATAACACTGCCGTCAATCTTTTCTATTATATTTCCGGCCTCAACTTTAGAGTTCTTTCTGTCGAACGGACCTTTGGCCACAACTTCGGAGATACGAAGTCCCTTACCGGAGTATTCCCAGTCGTACAGTAATCCCAAGTTTGCTGTAGCCTCAGTCTTTGAAGACGGACGGTAACTTGCACCGGTATGCGAAACATTAAGCTCGCCAAGCCACTCACTAAGCATTTCGGCGAAGTCATAATTATTAGAGATATGAGGCAAGAAACGGCGATAAGCTGCGGTAAGTCCTTCCCAGTCTACTCCATGCATATTAACCTCATAGAAACGTTTTTTCTCCTGTTTATATACATGATTAAACATATACTCACGTTCTGCGGCAAGGTCCATTTTCATTTCAGCCTTATATGTTATAGGCTTTAGAGACTCAGACGAAGCATCCATTTTCTGCATATTGCTTCCGCCTAAAATAAATACAGCCTTACCTTCCTTATCGGTCTGCATATCTCCCCATCCGGCATCCATCTTATGAAGGAGCTTGGTTTCTTTTTTTCTCAGGTCCAACTTCCACATATCATATCCACCCTCGAATGAAGACAGATAGTATAGCTTTTCACCATCCTTTGAAATAATAGCAGAAGCTATACTTGATGAGTTAGGAGTAAGACGTACGATACGGTCTTCTATGCCATCTGTTTCAACTTCTACAGGTTTTACAGATTCTTCATCCTTCTTGTCGGCATCATCACCCTTCTTTGATTTTTTATCATCTTTCTTTGAATCCTTGCCACCCTTAGAGTTGTTTTCCTTCTTGGATGCCTTCTCCTGTTCTTCCTTCAGAGCCTTCTCGATTTCATAATCCTCCTTGCTAAGACGGAATTTATCGTATGAATCCTGATTCATGAAAACTATCATTACATCATCCAGTGAGCCCCATGAAGCATGATTACGCATACCATATCTCTCGGTAGTGAAAAGAAGAGCATTACCATCCATAACCCAGCGAGGAGAACCGCTTGTGTAACCGCTTCCAGTAATATTCACAATATCTCCTTTTCCGTCGGCCTTAACAATACCTATATCAGTGTAAGGGTCGTGTTTGTGACCAATAAATTCAAGAGTGAACCACTTTCCGTCAGGACTCCATGAATAATCAAATCCTCCGTAAGTATTATACCATGTAGAACCATCGGTAATCTGTCTTACTTTCTTCGACTCGAGGTTCACCACCATAAGTTTGTTTCTGTCTTCAATAAAAGCCACTTCCTTACCGTCGGGAGAGAACTTTGGATATCCACGTTCCACCGATGTTGAAGGCAGCAAAGCTTCTTCCTCTATAAGTGTGGCGTTAGGGAAGTTAGGGTCATCCTTACGGGCAATCTTAGCCATATATAGTCCCCAGTTGCCACCCCTTTCGCTTGCATAAACCAAGGTACGGTTGTCTGCTCCGAAAGAAACACCGCTTTCTGCTTCCGGTGTATTGGTTATCTGCTTTGTGGTATTATATTCTACAGAAGTCACAAAAACCTCACCACGCACAATAAATGCCACCTGTTTACCATCTGGAGAAACTACAGCCTCACTTGCGCCACGTGTAAAGCTCATATTTTCGGGCATAGCCTCATCATCTCTCACAACAGTAACATTCAGTTTCTTTGGCTTTTCTCCTATGTTCTGAGTATAAATCTCACCATTATAAGAATAGCACAATTTATTTCCGTCACCAACCGAAAGGAATCTTACCGGATGAACCTTAAAGTCGGAAATCTGACTCACATTCTTTGGGTCCGACAGTGGGAAAGAATAAACATTAAAAGATCCTCCGTTTCTTTCACTCAGGAAGAACACAGTCTTCTCATCATCCGAGAACACAGGATTTCTGTCTTCACCAGCACGCTCTGTAAGATTGGTATGCTTTCCGTTCCTGGTATCATATAGCCATACATCACGTGTCACAGAAGAAGTATGATGCTTTCTCCACTCATCCTCATACCCCTTACAGTCCTGATACAGGAATAAATCACCTGCATTATTAAACTCAACCATTTCGGCCGGAGTAGCAAGAACCTGTAAAGTTTTTCCTCCTTCTGCCGGAACTTTATAAAGTTCAGTCATAGCCGAAGTAGGGAAGAGGGCACTCTGAGCAGGGTCCTGAATAGAGGCGGAAAAATAAACAAACTTGCCGTCGGGACTGAAAGCTGTAGGGATTTCTGATGCAGAATTAAGAGTAAGTCTGCGGGCAGGGCCACCATCGGCCGACATAATGAATACATCCTGATTACCATAACGGTCGCTTGCAAAAGCTATTTGCTTTCCGTCGGGCGACCATACCGGATCCGATTCATACGACTCCTGTGTGGTAAGCTGAACAGCCTGTCCACCATTAGCATTTACCTTATACACATCTCCCTTATAGCAGAAAACCACTGACTTGCCATCGGGTGATATGCGCACATCACGCATCCATAGCGGATTAACACTTGCAGCCTGAGCAGTCAAAGCTCCCGCACCAAGTATCAGCATTAGAATATTCTTTCTCATAAATCAAATATTATATTTCAATTTTGTATTATTTTGTATCAATAAATCTGCAATATATTCAGAATACATCCACAAAGGTACACCAAAAGCGTATAATATATAAAAAAAGTGTATTTAAAATTTGGAAGATATTATTAAAAACATTTATCTTTGCAACGCATTTCGAAAGAAAGCACGAAGTTTGGATTATGGTGTAATGGTAGCACAACAGGTTTTGGTTCTGTTTGTCCAGGTTCGAATCCTGGTAATCCAACTCTCAAAAGAAAGCCTCAAGAAAAATCTTGAGGCTTTCTTTTTTATTTCTTTTTTTACAGAACTAAGTTTCTTCTTTGCAATTTACTATTCTCTTACCAGTATATGTTCAACTTCAAGAACATACATCTTATGAAAGTTTCCGTGACCTTCACCATACCAGCGGCCTACAAGAGACTTATCTATAAAATTATCAGCCTTGATATCATCAGAATACAGTTTTCTGCATTCAAGAATAAGACGTCCCTGTTCAAAACCAATGTTACCATTCTCTGTAACAAAAGGTTTCAGTCCGGTAGCCGCAATCTTATCTGTATCTCTTCCCGATTTTGAACCGCAAATCTTATGAACTCCTTTATTTTCCTCACCAAGGAAAGAAAGAGTGAGGGTATCGCATTTCTCAATAAACTCATAAGTATATCTCTCCGGACGGATAAAGACAAAAGCTACTGTCTTTCCCCACAATACTCCCATGCCACCCCATGAAGCAGTCATGGTATTAAACTTGTCGGCTGTGCCGGCTGTAACCAGCATCCATTCCTTACCTATGGCCTCAACCATATTATCTCTCAACTCTGATACATTAATTTCTTTCATAACTCATCTTACGATTAAACTATAAATAAACTGCCAGGCAGACTATTAATATTACACTATCAAGCACTAAATAAAGTACAAATATAATGATATAAAGACAAATTTGATAACACTTACTTCCATATATTGAAAATAATCCATACATTTAGACAATAAATCATCAATATACCAACATATCAGGAATTAAATTAATACATATAAAACGATTAACTTATTTATAAAATTGAATTATGGGACGAGTCATTAAACTGTTACTCTATTTCTTCGGCTATCAATTAGCATTTTCGGGAACTATCATGAGTTATTACTTCATTAAAAGAGGTATATTCAATCCGGCCGATGTTTCTGAAATTATATCCGATCCTCTCTATATAAACCTTGTAATGATAGCCCAGCTACTGTCAACTCTGGCCATTACACTACATATATTAGGATGGAAGTACGCGAACTTCAAGACACAACTCAACAAGCCTGTAGACTGGAAAAATATTATTCCATTATCCATAGCGCTTATAGTGGGAATGGGACTATGGACCAACTATCTTAATGAACTTGCCGATCTTCCCAATAATATGAAAGAGACTTTCGACTTAATGATGAAGAACCCTTTGGGTATTATATCAATAGTAATTATGGCTCCACTAATGGAGGAACTTCTGTTTAGAGGAGCGATACAGGGACATCTGCTGAAAATATGGAAGAATCCGGTATGGCCAATTGTAGTATCATCATTACTCTTCGGTATAGTTCACGGAAACCCAGCCCAGATACCATTTGCATTTGTACTTGGTCTGGCTTTGGGATGGATGTACTATCTCACAGGAAACATCATACCGAGCATTCTGATGCACTTTATCAATAACGGTACAGCAGTACTTCTATTCGCTTTTTCAGATAACCCCGATGCAACCATGGTTTCAGAGTTAGGAAACGCAGGTGCCATAGCATTAGCAGCGGCAGGTGTAATTATTACTATAGTAAGCATATTGTTTATAAAGAAAACAGAAACAGAAAAAACAGTATGGTACGAAGAAAAAAAGGAAGAATCAGACTTCTGATATTATAGTGAACCGCTATAAAAAAATCATACTATGACTTTATTTAAGATTAAGTTCCAAATAAAGCCATAGTATGATTTTTTTATACAATATATTTTTTTTATAAAGTATGATTCTTTATACAGTATGATTATATATACGGTTTCTGTTGCATAATTTATAGTTTATATAAACGGCTATAAAAATATAAAAACCGCTTAGCTTATACTCATTATTCAACTATTCAATTATCCAACTTATTCCACAATTATCTCATCAAACCTGCATCTCGACTGCTGGTTAGATTTCAGATGATTGGCAGGGCAGTCGCCCGGGTACTTATATACAACCTGTACATACCTCACCCCCTTGCCATCGGCTATATCAAATGAAATATCCTCAATAAAGTTGCCAACCTTAAAAATCTCACTGTCCGAGAAATTTCTCACAGCCGATTCACGGTATTCTTTTCCATCAGAAGATAACTTCACAATGATACTCTTAGGCTTATTTACCCCCATAGCATAATAAGAAAGACATCCCAATGTTACCTTACTGATATCAGTCTTGCTGCCAAGATCAAGAATAAACGAAACATCATCCTTGGTATACCATTCGGTCCATTCAAAATCCGACTGTTTCTTACTTCCTCTTATACCATTTGTAAGAACCTTATCGGCAGGACTTGAAGAAATAATCTCCTTGCCTGTAGCAAGATTCCAGTCTATATTCAAATTTAGAGTCTCACCTTTCTTTACGCCATTCTTATATGTGGCACATCTGATTTCTGTATCAGAGTCAATATACAGAGGTCCGGCATACAATGAAGAAGAAGCGTCAGGCTCCATACCGTCGGTTGTATATCTTATTTCCACATCAGGACGGTCACAGCTCAAGTCCACCTTCACCTTACCATTCTCCGAAACAGCCTTATGCTGAATATTGAACATAGCTTCAGAGTAATTGATACCCTTCGCGCTAAGATGAACCAACACATTATCAAGACCATCGGAAAAACCATTCCAGTCTTTTGTGCCTTTCTGAGACCATGCTACCTCCGACAAAGCCACAAGACGAGGGAAAATCTGATAATAAACATCACGAGGAGTCTTGCAGAACTCTGTCCACATAGAAGCCTGGACACCCATCAGAAGATTCTCATAGTTCTTGTCCCATCCCGGTTGCACAGGCTCATACATATAAACATCCTTGAGAGTATTGTTGCCGAAATAAGTCAGCGGTTCGAACCACTGAGGCCCCTGATATCTTATAAGATACAACAACCGTGCCGGTGTCATCACAAATTTATGACCTTGAGCAGCGGCCTTAAGAGCAGCATTTCCCATGCCCTGCCATCCGAAGATAACCACATCATCGGGCAAAGTTCCGTTAGTAAGTTCATCCCAACCCATAACATGCTTGCCTTTACTCTTCACATAATCACTCACACGACGCATAAAATAACTCTGCAACTCCTCTATATGAGATATATTCTCAGCCTTCATACGTTCGGCACAGCGGGGACACTTGTTCCAATACTCCTTCCATGCCTCATCGCCACCAATATGAATATACTTCGACGGGAACAATTCTGCCACTTCGTCTATTACATCCTCTATAAAAGAAAATACATTATCATTGCCGGCACATAAGATAATACTACCGGAACCCTGTCCCATACCGGGAACAACCCCTATAGGCTTGTCAACAGAAGGACATGCCAGTTCGGGATAAGCAGCCAACGCCGCATTAGAATGTCCAGGCATATCAATTTCAGGGATAATCTCCACATATCTCTGTTGTGCATACTCCACAATATCCTTTATATCTTTCTGGGTATAGAATCCACCCACCGGAACAGGTTCTCCTATCTCAGAATTCCTTCTGTCGGGAAAATCAAGGTTATTCCTGTTTACTCTCCATGCACCAACCTCTGTAAGTTTAGGATATTTCTTTATTTCCAGTCGCCATCCGTTGTCATCTGTAAGATGCAGATGCAGCTTGTTCAGCTTAAGCATAGACATACAGTCAATTATTCTGAGCACATCTTCTTTAGGAATAAAGAATCTTGAGACATCAAGCATAAGTCCTCTATACTCAAAACGAGGTTTATCTGCCACCTCCATAAGAGGAACAGAATTCCTGTTGTCCGGTTCCGAGGCCAACATCAGTGTCTGGAAAGCATAAAACAGACCGGCTTCTGTAGCAGTCTCGATTTTTATTCCATTCTCACTTACTATAAGCTTATATTCCTCCACATCAAGCTCATCATTCTTTATTACTGTAATCCACTTAACATCAGAATTACTGCCATCCTGACTAAATGCTTCAAGATTACGGACATTAAAATTCAGTTCATTAAAGAACAGAGAATTAAGCCTTTTATAAATAGACAGTATACAATGAACATCCTCTGATTTGAATTCATTATCAACAAAAACATCTGTAGTTTCTGAGAACTCAAATTTACCATTCTCCGACTGGATAACGGAATATGGCTTCGGCACTACAGGCAGCGATGTCTGTGCCAAAACACTGCCAACATTAAATCCCGAAACAACGAGAAGAACCGAAAGTAAAGTCTTTTTAGATAGTAAAGTCTTTTTAGAAATTAAACTCATTATGAATCAAGTTATATTAAATGTTAATATCAGATATTTTAAAGTATCACTCAAAATCACTCTGCTGCTTCTCAACTTCCTTAAGCTTAAAACGGCTAAGTTCCTGTTTCAGTCTTTTGATTTCACTTTTGCAGTCAGAGCCGCTTTCAGAAACAGATTCATTATTGAGGGATCTTCCTTCAAGCAATAAAGAAAGCTCATTTCTGTCAGCTATAAGTTTATGTTTTGAAGCTACAGTCTTAATTATAAGTTCTCCTGATAAAGGAGTGTGAGTACCTTCAAATACCACAGAAGCCTTCACCTTAATTTCACCGGCATTTGTATTGGCACGTACAAGAACAGGTGCTGTACCCCACTGAACCGCACGAGGGTTAGTAAATGTAGCATTATCGGCAACCAGTTCGCCGTTACCTTCAATCTCAAATCTGATATGATAATTGTTCAAACGCTTTATATTGCCTTTATCATCAGCTATGGCAGCCACAACGGTAACAAGGTCTGATCCGTCGGCTGTAGTCTCAACATTCTCATTATCGGCCCACATAATAATCTTCGAAGGACGTCTTGCAGGCATCACTTTATGAGTTGCCGCGAGTTTGCCGTCCACATATCCCTCAGCAAGAAGATAAGAATCTTCATGTTTTCCCTCACGCGCCAGTTTTTTATCATACATTACATCCCACACATTCTCGAAAGTAATGACAGGCGAAGGCATACCTTTATCTGTTATCTCCTTCTTGTAAACATATTGTTTTCCATCCTTGCAACAAGTGAGGCGTACTTCATCACAGTTACTGTAAACTGTTACATCCTTGGGAGAAAAAGGAGTCATGGCATTTGCTATATAAACCATAGGACCTGTTTCAGAAATAAGCATATTATTCTTTTCGGCCGGACGTTGCGAACAGAACATATAATAAGAAAGTTTTGGCTGACGGAATGCATCCATTATACCTCCGTAGAACGGGTCCGGATGATATCCTCTCTGATGATCGAACGAATGCCATAAGCATCCTCCCATGTGCTGTCTGCTATTTCTATATAAAGCATCATAACATGTATACATATAGTCTGTTTTGGCATATCCCTGTGCCTGAACAAGCATAGGAACCTCACCCCACGCCCTGTTTACTCTGCTTGGTGAATTATGCGAATTCCAGTCGTCTACATTATCACCCCATTCGCGTGTAAAATAAGAGATTTCAGGATTCATAGTCTGCGTATTGAATGCGCCTCCTGCACCGTTAAGCGGATGAGTAAAGTGAATAGGAAAATATTCGCTTCCACGTGCGGTAACATCGCAACCGGCATAACAATAAGGATATGGATATTCCTCATGAAGTATATCCACCACATTTTTGGCAAAATCCGCGGGATACCATGTTTCGTTCAGAATAGGTTCCCACATCCATACAGAAGGATGATTACGGTCGCGTCTCACCATATTTCTGATATCGCTATATACTCTTTGGGCAAATACAGGCTCATCATTCCAGAACTGCCATCCGGGTGTATTCACTATCACAAAAAGCCCTAACTCATCACATGCATCCATAAACGCAGGGTCCTGAGGATAGTGAGCATTCCTTATCACTCTGAGTCCGGTATCACGCAATTTCTTGGCATCTCTCCAGTGAAGACTGTTCGACAAGGCATTGCCTACTACAGCAAAATCCTGATGTCTGTTGGCACCGATAAGAGGGTAGGGATAAGGCTTCCCGTTGAGCCAGAAACCGTCTTTCCCTTTAAATTCTATGCTACGTATGCCTATCCTTCTGCGATAACCGTCTACAATATTACCGTTCTTGTCTTTAACAAATACATGCAACTGATACAGGTATGGAGAATCTGGTTCCCACAGATGCGGAGCTTCCATATTAATGTTTACAGTTGTGGTACGAGCCTTACCTTTGGCTACAGAGAAAGTCCGGCTTGAAGAAAGTACTCTCTTTCCATCTCTGTCATAAAGTTCGTATTCCACCTTTCCTGCGAATGCTTTTTCCGACATATTTCTGATATGAGCATCCAGACGTATATCAGCCGATTTATCTGAAACATTATTATACGAAACAAAAAGTCCGCCTCCTGCAGTCTCGTTCTCGTAATTAGGATCAGTTATAAATACATTATTATGGGCCACCATCCAGCAGTCGCGATATATTCCACCAAAATAAGCGAAGTCAAGCATATCCTGCTGTTTTCCCGGCGGATAAGAAGGGTCATCACTATTATCGGCCCATACGGCTATCACATTATCTTTTCCATATTCAAGGTAATCTGTAACATCCGATATAACCGGCAGGAAACCGCCGAAATGCTCTTTCACAAGCTTTCCGTTGACCCACACTTTTGATTTTCCCATAATGGCCTCAAAATGCAGGAACATTCTTTTGCCTTTCCATTCCTCTTCGGGAGTAAAATGCTTGCGATACCACACCTCACCCTGATAGTTTATACAGCCGCTTGCCTCTGTAGGCAGAGTTTCCATACCATCGGGAAGAGAAACAAGAGTCCATTTACTGTCGTCATAACCTGTGGCTTCTGCCCCTTCTGCGCCTCCTTTATGGAAACGCCATGCAGGATTCATACTGTAAGCTATTCTTCCTGTATTTTCCAGCTGAAAGAATCCGGCCGTAGAATACTCAGGCTGATGAAATGCGGTTGCCTCTTCCGAATCCGAGACTTCAGAAATTGCATTTCCATCATAAGAAACATATTTATCGGAAGCCCATAATTCATTAAAAACAAACACAAAGAGACAACACGACAAAAGTCTGATAATTAATGATAGTTTTTTCATATTGTTAAATTAATGGTTATACTAAGATACATATAATATATTTATAAAGCCGCAATATAAAACAGTAAATATCAGCCACTTATATAAACATTAATAGCTAAAGAAATCTTCTGATCCTTAAAATTAGAGATTATACATCTTTTAAAGAAATCAAGAATTTCAAAATAGCATTCCATAATAATCTTTCCATCCATACTTAAAACCATCTCCTTTGATATATAAAGGTATATTTAGTTATAAATAATAATCCATCCCACCTTAATCCTATCTGGATTACAAGCAGGATGAAAAACTTTTAATGAAGTAATGGTTACAATATGGCAGCATACTTACGCACCTGCTTTAGCCGCTCCATAAAAGAAGGATTAGCGACTGCCTGTTGCATATCACAGTCAATCTGCATCCGCAACAGCATAGAAGCACTGATACCCAAAGCAGCCTCGAAAAGCATCGCTGTATGTATAGTGACCGGACGACGGCAGTTAAGGATATCATTCAACATCTTGTATGATATGCCCATTTGCTCTGCCAGCTTACGCTGTGAAAGCTTACGTTCTTCGGTCTCTTCCTTCAGCAGTTCACCCGGATGTATAGGGCGTTGGCATACGTATTTTCCCATAATTTCTTTTATTTATAATGGTTTGACAATTCTAAAATATTACAGATGTTCACCACAGTTTCGGATGACACCTTTTCTACTGTAAACTCAATACGGTATTGTTCATTTACCCGAATAGAAGAAATGCCAGCTTTATTACCTTTCAGAACTTCATAATGAAGCGAATGAATAGCATAAAGTTCTTCCACACTTTCTGCATGTTCCAATACTTTGATACGCAACTGATAACGTGATATAATATGAGGCTGAAAGCGATGCTTTTTGTCTGTCGTCTTTCCTTCCTCGTACAACTGGCGCAAATAATCTTTATCAAAGTTTATCTCCATCTTCTTCCATTTTATTAACAGAACAAAAGTAATAAATTATCTGCAATAATCCACTATATAAGTGGACCTATATTACGTAACTTACATAAGTTTATTATCTCTTGTCTAAATTTAGTTTTTGACTGTTTCGTTTACATCGCTATAATTTTCACTCCCCCCTCTGATCAGCATTCTTTTCTTTATAGAAATTAATTCTTTCTGTCCATGGCTTATCTTCAAGAGGAAAAACCTTATGTGTATTTGCCCATTCTATCCATTTGGCTTCAAGTTCTTCTACCTTTTCAGGATATTTGGCCGACAAATCTGTTGTCTCAAAAGGATCTGTTTTAAGGTCAATCAGCTCCCACTGCACATCACGGTTTGCCCTGACAAGCTTCCATGAACCATCAATTATAGCACACGAACTCTGATGTTCGAAATACAAAGTTCTTTTTTCTATAGCCTTACCTTCTGATGCCGGCAAAAGATTCTTACCTTCGAAATCATTGTGAGAAAATTTCTCCGGATAACTTACATTACCCAAAGCCATACATGTAGGAATAACATCTATGATATGTGCAGGCTGGTCACAGACCTTACCCTTCATCTTATTCTTTCTACTGTCGCCATAAGTAAGTATAAAAGGAGTACTTGTACCACCCTGGAACACCCATTTCTTGTAACTCCGATATGGTGTATTCGACAAGTCGGACATGAGTTGGCCTATATATCCTCCCTCATCGGTGGCTCCATTATCACTCAGGAATATAAACACAGTATTCTCATACATGCCTTTTTTCTTTATGGCATCTACAAGCTTGCCTATGCCCTCATCCATAATTTCTATCATAGCCGCATAAGTGGCCATATCCTTTACCCACTTTTCCTGCTGTTTTGCCGACAATTCCTCCCATGCCGGACGCTTGCCTCCGAACTCTTTATTGAATACAGGCAATTCCATATCCGAAGGAACAATACCTAATTTTTTCTGTTTTTCGAATCTTTGTCTACGAAGCACGTCATATCCCACTTTATATCTTTCTATACATTTCTCCACATACTTTTCAGGTGCCTGTAATGGAAGATGTGGGGCATAATGTGCTAAATAAAGAAACATAGGATTTTCTGTATTATGTCTGTTTACAAAACATACGGCAGAATCTGTTATGGCATTTGTATAATAATAGTCGTCAGGCAGATTATTGACTTTCTCGAGGTCGTTATACACAGGTGAAGGTTTATAATAGCTTCCACCGCCATGAAGACAACCATAATATCTGTCGAATCCTCTCTGCACAGGGTAGCTTCCGTTTGGAGCATCATAAGCCCCGGTAGTGGTTACATGCCACTTTCCGCTCATATATGTGCTGTATCCTCCCGCCTTCATTATTTCTGCAATGGTAGGATACTCCTTGTCTATCTGGCCTCTGTATCCTGGCCGGTGTTCATCAACCTCTGCCATCCATCCCATACCGGCCTGATGCTGATATCTTCCTGTAAGCAGTGCCGCGCGGCTTGGGCAACTGCGTCCTGTATTCTTGAACTGACTGAATCTTACTCCTTCCTGGGCAAGTTTGTCTATATTTGGAGTTTTTATCTCACTGCCATAACAGCCAAGATCGGAGAATCCCATATCATCACACATTATAAGGACGATATTGGGGGAATTATATTTGTTAGCCAATGCTGTTTGAGAAACAGCGGCAAGAAAAGCTGTAAGATAAATATTATAGTTCATATTAAATATTGTTTTAAGGTTATTGTCTTACTATATCTATTAAATAATGTTTTATATACTCATCTTCAGAGTCATAAGCGTCATACGAAAACTCCCACCAGAAAACTCCAAGATATTTTCTCTGTTTTATCCATTCAAGTTTAGTTTTTATCGTTTCAGGATTCTCCATTGTTACAAACTCTTTTTTATCCGGTGAATAAAAATAATTCACTTTCGCTTCGTTGTCATATTCAGAGCTCCATCCTTGTTTAAGCAGAGGAAGATACGAATTATAACTGAAATAACAACCATATTTATCAAGTTTTCCATCAATTTTTTGTCTAGGCTTTATACCTTTGTATCTGAAACCATAATTTGCAAGACCTATATTTAGTTTTGATCTATTGAAAACTTCCCAATTCTTCAATTCTCTCTCAATGCCATTAAGTGATGTATTGTGACCAGCCTGGTTTCCCCATATTCCACCTCCCATGTCATATGTCATAATATTTATCCAGTCTACTTGCTCCGAAAGTTCATCTGCAAGTTCTTTAGTGTATACTCTCCAACCATGTAAAGCAGTTGTCAAATACAATTTCCTAGCTTTTTCAACTTCCATTTTATTCAGTTTATTTCTGATTTCTTTCATCAACTTACAATGCAAATCTATGTCAAGGTCACTTTCCCAATCAATTTCAATACCATCATAATTATATTTGCCTGCAAATTCTGTCATAAAAGTAGTGAACCGTTCTCTTTTAATCTCGTCTTTTACAATATTTATGAAACCTTCTCCAGCAAACGATATCATAACCCTCGTATTATTTTCTTGTGCTTTTTTTATGAAATAGGGCACTATCTCTATATTTCCATCTTTGACATATTTATGCTTTTCAATAAGTACCTTGTTTATTTCATCCTGTGACTTACCAAAGTCGAATGATTTCCAGTCTGGTGCAGCCATCAAATAAATATAGTCAAACTGCCTGAAGTTAATTTTATCTACAAATGAAATACTTTTGAGTCCACCTTCTACGACATATGTAGAATGCTTTAAATTACCTTCATTCATATTGGTATGTCCGCATCTCACATTTTTTATTGATCCTTTAAATCCTTGTTCAGAATCTCCTAAATGCTTTAATGGGAAAATTAGAGTTTCACGATACCAGATTTTGTCAAGTCTTTTTGCTTTTTTATTGTAAACCTGGCCTATCTTTCCTTCAAGTCTTTCCTTAAGTTCTCCATTTATATATAATGAAGTACCGTCTTTATTTCCTTCAACTTTAACTTTTGTCCATTTTCCAGGTTCGAGAATAAAATCGTGAAATACCATTTCATAACCCTCTCTGGTAAATGCAAACTTACCGGTATTATGCCAGTTTGCAATAAAAACAGAATGTGGTCCTTTAAAAAGTACAGCATCTATCATTGGGTCTTCATCTGCACAAACTTCAAATTCTACAGAATAGGGATATCCTATTTCATCTACAGATGTTGTAGTATAACTTTTACCGTCAAGTTTTATTTCTTTATTGTGTTCAGTAAGATTCATTGGTGCATCTACTTTCGCTGCAATATTTACCCCTGGGGCTTCGGGTGTAGACTTACACAACTTTTCAAATGAACTATATGAGACAGCATTTTGATTCTCTCCTTTCCATAGTTTGTCAGATAATAACTGCATGGCAGGAAATACACGTATATGTACATCCTGTTCTGTTATTCCATTACCTACACGGTCATTCCATACAGCAAACATAGCACCCATAATATTAGGATTCTTTTCTAACTTATGTCCTTCTTTCATCATCTCTGGTGTCCAATTTTCATATAACCACTTACAGTCCAGAAAATCATGATAATAATTCACTGCAGGAACTATGTAAAGAAAATGATCGCACATATTTATAACCTTGGCACCGGCTTTTACGGCACTTTCCATATCCATCCAATTATAATTCCATGCACTTACAACTGTACCACTAAGATTTACTTTTGTATTGCCTTTCATCTGATTAAGACTTCCCCATAAACGAGGCGTTTTCCCATATTTCTTTATCAAGTCAAGACAATGATTTGTAAAATGTCTAAACTGTTCTCCCTCTTTCATATTATATTCATCTGTACCTATATGAACCTCATCACCTATAAATACAGGATTATCACCAGATAAATATTCATCAAACAGATTATCGACAAAAGTATACACTTCTTCCTTGTATAAATCAAGGTGATCCATTCCATACTCCTTACATGAAGCTGCCAAATTAGGATTATAATGTGTAAAAGCTAAAGAATGAGCAGGTACATCAATTTCAGGGATTATTTTAACACCATAATTCGCTGCCATAATCTGTAAATCCCTAAACTCTTCCTTTGTGTAATGTCCATCTTTAGCTGCAAGCACGGGATATCTTGCACTTTCAAGTCTGTATGCAGAGTATGTTTTATCCCAATCATTATTAAAAAACTCTACAAATCCATTATCACTGAGATGTATCTGAAATTCGTTCATTTTATAGAACGACATAATTTTAATATACTTCTTCAAGAAATCTAAGGTAAAGAACTTTCTGCCAACATCTATCATGAAACCTCTACTTGGATATTCAGGATAGTCTATAGCTCTACCTTTCTGTAATCCTAAAGGTTGGTTACAAATCATTTGCAACAATGTTCTTGTTCCCCAGAATACTCCTTTCTTATCTGAAGCTTGAATAGTAACATTATCTGATATTTTCATCTCATAACTTTCTTCACCAAATTTAGATGGAGATTTACTTAAAGACAGAATTATTGCATCTTTTGAAGGTTTTCCGACTTCAACACTATATTGCCAACCAAACATTTCTTTAATATCCTCCGAAAGTTGTAATGCACACCACTCTAACTGATGTTTATCCTTCTCTGAGATACATATAGTTCCACTTTCTTTAAGAATCAAAAGCCCCTTTGAACTTTCCCATTTTTGTAATGCAGGTATAACTTTCGGGAAATTATCGCTACCAAAAATTGACAGACATATCAATAATAGTGATATAGCTAAATATAATCTTTTCATTGTGTTGTCTTTATTATATCTTAATACCTATAGCAAAAAATAAAAAAGACTACTTAACAGCCTTTCAACCATTAAGTAGCCATTTATCTACATTTTATCATTTAATTGTAGGCCCTTGGTCAGCAACAGTAGGCCATCCTGGATTCTGATAAATAATAGAAGTACTTAAATCACTTGGATTAGTAGCAGTATTTCTAAAATGAACTATTGAAATTGGATTCAGGTAATGAGCTTCAACCCATTTATAACCACTATTCCACATGAGATTTGATTCTCCCTTAACAATTTCATAAGGTCTGATATATTTACCTCTTTCCGGAGCAGACATATTAGCTGTTGAACTGCCATCAGATTTCACATCAATACCATACCATCCCTTATAAATTTTTGTATAATCAACATCTGCTTCCCAGAAGTTCATACCTTCAGGCTGCCATGTACCATCAAGTTTGTCTAATGATCTCCAACGTTTCAAGTCGAACATACGGAAACCTTCTTCCATAAGTTCACAACGTCTTTCACGACGGATATTATACAACAAGTTAGAAACTTGACTCTTGCCTGAATATATGGCCCAGTCATTTTCTTTACTCAAATCAGTAGCATTAACAGTTATATTATAATCACCAGGTAATCCTGCTCTTTCTCTAAGTTGTTTCCATAAATCAGCTGCCTTTTGGTCAATGCTGTTACCTCCATTTTCCATACAAGAAGCCTCAATATAATTCAAATAAGCTTCAGCTGCACGAAAGATAGGGCTACCTTCATCGTTTTCATTCCAGTCACGGCTCCAGTTATTAGAAACACCCTTTCTCAACTGATAACCTGTAACACATCTATTTTCAGTCTTTGCAAACAATGCAGGATATGTAGCCAAAGTATCAACAAATTCTTTCTGTCCTTCTGTAAGAACTTCATTAGGCTTCATCATAAACATCTGAAGACGTTCATCTCTTCCTTCTCTTACCTTGTCTAATGATTTGTCACCTTTGTATCCACTACCGGCAGCATATATAGGAAGACCATTTTTCATAAGGAATGTTTCAACAAACTGACGTGTGAAACCTGTATTACCTCCATTACGCAAATACAAAGAAGCTGAGTGTCTGATATCAAGATTTACATCATAGTCTCTCCACATGATAATTTCCGGATAAGACTCCATGTTATTTGCCGAGAACTGAGCGAAGTAAGGATTATTCATCTTAGCAGCGCCATCGGCCCATACATGGTTGTTTTCTGCAAGCTTAATGTTCTCAGCAACAGCTAAAGCAGCTTTCTTACATTCAGTCAGGAAGAAATTTATTTCTGTCTGAGCATTATATCCATTTAGATCTTCTGCCTTACCAGGCCATCCCGGACCGCCTGGAACCATTGCTGTATTGGCATGATAAGTTTCCCAACTTGCTTCATATAGAGCCACTCTTGATTTTACCAGATAAGCTGCATTTTGAGTTATTCTGTTTCTACCTCCTTCAGGTGCATTTGATAGAAATTCGATAGCTCTATCAAGATCTTCAAGAATGAATCTTGCTACTTGGTTACGTGGCATTCTCTTGCTGGCAGCTACCAATTCTTCCTTTTCATCCTTCATTACATTCTTTATAATAGGAAAATCTCCGAATGCCTGAAGTTTGTTGAAATAGAACCATGCTCTGAGGAAATATGCTTCACCAATATTATGCTTACACATATTTTTATTCCCTGTAAGCTGGTCAGCTTCATATCTTGGAAGTACTGTTTCAAGAAAATAGTTCAAGTTATACAAAGCTCCAAAATACCATGGATCATCATATGCATTATTATAATGATCTGGAACTCTCCACTGTCCAGGAATCCATGTTCCACTATAACCAGACGCAGCCTGATTATCTGTTCCGTTATCAGAACCCCAAATACCAACACCGGCACCTTGATGAGTTGAGAAACTGTATTGTTTAATCATGTAAGCACTCATGTCGGCATCCGACCACAAGAAAGTTTCCGGAGTAATAGCATCCAGTGGCTCTCTATCTAGAAAATCATTACATGAGGACATTAATGATAGAGTTAATCCTCCTGCTAATAACAATGTATATTTATTGAATTTCATAATACGTTCTTATTTAAAAGTTTATACTAACACCTGTTGAGAATGTACGGGTCAAAGGATAATTTGCCATACCTCCGTAATCGTTAAGACCAAGAGTTTCAGGATCGATTCCGTCAGGAAGACCTGTCAAAGTAAACAGATTTTCAGCAGAGAAGAATATTCTTACTTTAGACATACCCACTTTCTGTGTTATATGACTTGGTAAAGTATAACCTAACTGTAAGTTCTTCAGACGCATATAAGCTGCATTTTCAATATAAGCAGTTTGTGTCTGTCTGTTTTTATTACTTCCTGTCAATCGAGGGAATTTAGCATCTGGATTTGCTCCTAACCATTCATCATCTGCACTGCGGTAGAAATCAAGGTTGTTTTCAAATGCAGCAGAGTTCCATATAGAACCGGCATTACCCCAATATACAATATGATTTGCGGCAAACGCCCAGTCTCTCTTTGCTACACCCTGGAAGAATATACGGAAGTCGAATCCTTTCCATGCTGCATCAAGGTCAAGACCAAATTTAAATCGGGGTGTACTGTTACCCAACAATCTCATATCGCCAAGGTCATCTTCTGTATTACCCCATGTAACTTGACCATCACCATTTAAGTCGGCATACATGACATCACCTTCCAGCCATGCACCTGCATCTATAGGACTCTGGTCTGCTTTTGCAAGATGAGCATTCATCTCTGCTTGTGATTTTGCTATACCTACAGTAGTAAGACCCCATATTTCATTCAGATACTGACCTTCACGCCAAGTTTGGAAAGATTTACTTTCATTAGGATACTTCAATACTTTCTGTCTATCGTCAGATAACAAGAAATGAACTCCATATCTGAAATCGTTTATCTGATCTCTCCATGACAAGTCAAGTTCGAAACCTGTTGAACGCATATCTGCATTATTAACTCTTGGAACTGCAGTACCAAGTGTTACAGGCAATTCAGGAGCAGGACCTACCATATCAAATGTTGTTCTTACGAAGTAGTCGAAGCTCATGTTCAATCTGTTGTTAAACATACCAAGGTCAAAACCTATGTTCCATGAACTCATTGTTTCCCATGTCAATAATGATGAAATAAGACCTGGTGCAGTAGAACCATTATATCTGTCTCCATTTATCAGCCATGAATTTTGTTGTGTATTTGTCACAGGATAGAATGGCATTGTCTGGATATACGGATAAAGATTTACTGTATTCTGGTTACCAAGCTGTCCCCAAGAACCGCGGAACTTAAGAGTATTGATAATATCAAGATAATCTTCCATGAATTCTTCTCTTGCTATATTCCATCCAAGAGAGAATGAAGGGAACAGATTCCAACGTTTATCAGATGCAAAACGTGATGTACCGTCATATCTGAGGTTCACTTCAGCCAAATATCTCTCTGCATAATCATAGTTGATACGGCCAAAGAAGCCGGCAGTAGCCCAATGATTCATGTTACCATAAGCATACTCCTTACCTGTAGCAACATTTATTATAGGCATACTTTCTGTAATAAGGTCTTCTTTCTTAGCACCAACTCGTTTCCATTTATTTAATTCAGCCTGGAAACCGACCATACCTTTAAATGAGTGTTTATCCCATTTATGTGAATATTCAGAATAGATATTGGTATTGAAGAAGTTAGTTCTTTCTGAATTGGTATAAATACTGTTTTTCTGTCCAGCTTCATAATAAAGTGTTCCGTTAATATCATATTTAGCCAACTTATTACGAGCTTCGTCACGCATTGTATTTATTGTCTTATAATTGAGTTCTACAAAAGTCTTCCAGTTTTTGATAGGCTCAATCTCCAACTGAAGTTGCTGTGTAACCCAATCGGTTTGAGTTTTATTATTTCCACCCCACATCAATTGCTTTGTCAACTCTGTAAGATACAGACCGTTAGGGTCTAACACTGGCTGTGTAGCCCAACGTCTTGCTGTATTGTAGAAGAACAAGTCATCATCCAAGTTATATGGCTGGTCAAGGTCTCTTCTCATGAATTTCATGTTGTAATTAGCCTTCAGCCATGGAGCAAGCTGTGCATTGATTTTACCGTTAACGGAATATCTTTGCATGCTTTCATCACCATATCTCACAACACCGTTCTGAGTGAAATAATTGGCAGACATGAAGTATTGAACTTTTTCATTACCACCATTAACACTCAAAGAGTGCTCCTGCTGGAAACCTGTTCCTCCGAAAATTTCATCAAGCCAGTCAACATTAGCATTACCTCTCCAGTCCCAAATAGTAGGAGTTTTTTCATCAGGAATGGTAGTATCAGTAAAGGTTCCATTCTGATAACCTAAAATTCTGTCCAAATGTTCAGGAGTAAATGTAGGAGTAAGGTTATCGTTTATATTAATCTGGTTGATAAACTTAGCGTAAGTGTATGAATCACACATCTTAGGCATTTTTATAGCATTCGACCAACTGAAATTATTGTTGTAATTAATATTAACCTTACCAGCCTTACCTCTTTTAGTTGTAACAAGGATAACACCATAAGGAGCACGAGAACCATAGATAGAAGAAGCTGCGGCATCCTTAAGTACTGATATATTTTCAATATCGTTAGGATTAAGCATGTTAATATCTCCTTCCATACCATCAATCAAAACAAGTGGAGAAGCATTAGAAACATTACCGTCCAAAGTACCGGTACCACGAACGTTAATGCTCATTGTACTACCTACCTTACCACCTCCTTTTCCATAACCAAAGTTCATACCAGGAACCAAACCTTGCATGGCCTGAGTTACATTCGCAACCGGACGTGAAGTCAATTCTTCTGCACCAACAACAGCTACAGAACCTGTAAGATTAACCTTCTTCTGAGTACCGAATCCTACAACTACAACTTCTTCCAAAACTTGTGTATCATCTTTAAGTTCGATTGTCAAAGGTCCTCCATTCCATACTATATCAGTAGTCTGATATCCTACAAATGAAACTTGAATTGTTGATCCCTTTTCTACATTTTGAAGTTCGAAGTCCCCGTCAAGACCTGTAATTGTACCGTTTGTAGTTCCCTTAACCACAACAGATGCACCGATTATAGTTTCACCATTTGCATCTTTAACAATACCCTTACATACATTTTCTTGTTGAACAACGTTTGTTTCTGCTACACTCATCCCGAATGCAGCATTAACTAATCCTGTACTCAGAGAACCGAGTAACAGCATCATACTGACTGTCTTAAAGTTTTTAATCATAGGTATTATATTAGTAAAATGATTAGTTTAAATTTTAAGTCTTTATATGTGTGTTATGCTTTTCAAAGTATTGCATGTACTTTAAAAAATATATAATAAGAAATATGTTAAAAGAGAATTTGTAATGAAAAAAACATGAAATAGTATACTGCTTATTAAAATAAATTATATATCTTTGTCTTATTATAAATAAATAAAAACTTTGTAAGTGCATTATTAAAAGTACATGCAATACTTTATTTATTATATAAATAGATAGTCCCCATCCAAATTGTTCTCACAATCTGAATGGGGACTATTTACTTAATTAAAATTTTAACGGATATATAATGCGGTTATTGTATTATTCCAGCACCTCACCTTTTTCGTTGAACAGAACTACTGATTCATTTCCGTCGGCATCTGTAAATGTTATCTGATAAGTAGAAGTTCCGTCTTCGGATGTCTCTACTGCTGCAGATTTTACTGTAAGATCCTTATAGTTCTTAGCCAATGCTTCCTGAACTGCCTGAGGCAAATCCTTCACTTCTATTGGAACATATTCATTGATACTTGCTACTGTAGCAACTTCTGATGATGAAAGACTTGCAGCGAATGTAGCTGTTGTTCCTAATCCCATTACCAATGCAAATGCAA
>JAXEBI010000007.1:0-4331 GCA_034094155.1 Phocaeicola sp. | reverse complement strand
ACGAAGGTTCCACCTCTTCCCATTCCGAACAGAGAAGTTAAGCTTCGTCACGCCGATGGTACTGCATATTGTGGGAGAGTAGGTAGTCGCCGTTTTAAGAGAAGAGGCCTCGAGGTAGAAATACTTCGGGGCTTTGTTTTTCCCCCTTTGTTAATTCCCTTTTTTATTCTTTTGTGGGTCAGCGGATATTTTTGTTTATTTCCATTAGGATTTTGTTAATTCCCTTTTATATAATTCAAGTTCTGATACCTTTTAATGTACTTCATTAAAAATGTACCTTTCAATTTTCTTTTATTTCGTATTAATCTTATTTATTATTTTAACTTACATTGAGTAATCTTATTGCTGATATTAATAAAAATATACCTTAAAATAATGTTAAACTCATAAATATAAATTGGCTGTTGTTTCATTTGAACGGAAAACATAATAATTTAGTGTTTAATATTGGTAATAATGTTAAAAAACAATGTTTATTCTTTCATTTTCTTCATTACATTTTATTATATTTGAACCGTTAAATCTATTGAGACTAACAAATAGGTATTGACATCCGAATTCTTGTTATAGATTCACTTTTTTACGAATATAATAAAGTTGGAGTTTTACAAGAAGACAAAATAAATTTTGATTAATACGATTTACATTAATATAATCTGTCTATAAGTTATGGAAAATAAAATTCAAGAACTAACTGATAAGCTTTATCGTGAAGGCGTTGAAAAAGGCAACGAAGAAGCACAGAAACTTATCAGCGAAGCTCAGGAAAAAGCCCAGAAGCTGATCGATGATGCGAAAAAAGAGGCAGAGTCTATAATAGCTGCAGCTAATAAGACTTCTGAAGAATTGAAGGAAAATACAAAGTCTGAATTGAAACTGTTTGCAGGACAGGCTTTGAATGCTCTTAAAACTGAGGTTGTAAATTTGCTGACAAACCAGACTGTTTCGGATGCAGTTAAAAACTTTACTGCAAATAAGGAGTTCTTTAACAATTTTGTTGTGACTCTTGCCAAACAGTGGTCGGCCGACGAACCTGTTGTAATTTCTGTAGAAAATGCAGAAGAACTCAAAAAGTATTTCTTGAAGAATGCAAAAGAACTGCTTGATAAGGGTGTTAAAATTGAAGAGGTCAAAGGCTCTAAAGTGTTGTTTAGCATTTCTCCGGCTGACGGCTCTTATAAAGTTAATTTCGGTGAAGAGGAATTCGAAAATTATTTCAAGGAATTTCTTCGTCCTCAATTAGTACAAATGTTGTTTTAAGTAAGGATTATGGATGCTTATTATTATCTGGTAGCCGGTTTGCCTGACATTTCTCTTGAAGATGGCAAAATAAGCTATACTGTCGATAGTTTTAAGTCGGAATTATATCCAGAACTTTCTACAGATGATAAAAAGGTTATAGATCTTTTTTATCTGAAATTTGATAATGAGAACCTTTTACAGTTGCTTAAGGATAAGGAATCTGAAATAAATCCATTGGGATTGTATAGCTCAGATGAACTTCTTTCTCTTATTTCTTCTGTAAAGGATGGAGATAATGCCGACCGTAAGTACCCTCCTTATTTCTATGATTTCATTTCCGAATATCTTAAATTATCTCAGGAAGAACTGTATCGAGCCAATGATACGCTTGCTTCTGCTTATTATTCCTATGCTATGAAGTGTAGAAATAAATTTGTAGCTTCCTGGTATGAGTTTAACCTTAATCTGAATAATATTCAAGCTGCTATTTCGGCAAGAAAATATAAGCTTGATGTTTCTTCTTTTATAGTAGGTGATACTGATATCTGTGAGGCACTCAGAACTTCTAATGCAAGAGATTTCGGCCTGAATGATACCCTTTCATATTTTGATTCAGTTCAGAGAATTTGTGAAATAGAGGAGTTGGTGGATAGAGAAAGAAAGATAGATCTGCTAAAATGGAACTGGTTGGATGAGGAGTCTTTCTTCAATTATTTCACTATAGAGAGAATATTCGTTTTTCTACTTCAGCTTGAGATGATAGAAAGATGGATTTCACTTGATAAGGAGAAAGGTAAGGAACTCTTTAAAGCTATGATTCAGAGCTTGAAAAATGATGTTCAGATACCTGAAGAATTTAGAAAATAGTTTAAAGTTTTAACATAATAAAATGGCAACAAAAGGAAGTGTTATAGGCGTTATTGCCAACATGGTGACTCTTACTGTAGACGGACCTGTGGCCCAGAATGAAATTTGCTACATCTCTACAGGAGGCGACCGACTTATGGCCGAGGTTATTAAGGTGGTAGGCAAAAATGTTTATGTTCAGGTGTTCGAAAGTACTCGTGGACTTAAAGTTGGTGCCGAGGCCGAATTTACCGGTCACATGCTGGAAGTAACATTAGGTCCTGGTATGCTGTCGAAGAATTATGACGGCTTGCAGAACGACTTGGATAAGATGGATGGCGTTTTCCTGAAACGCGGACAATATACTTACCCTCTGGATAAGGAAGCTAAATGGTTGTTTAAACCAATTGTGAAGGCAGGTGATGAAGTAGGTCCTTCGGCATGGCTTGGTGAAGTGGAAGAAAACCATCAGCCACTTAAAATCATGGTTCCTTTCCAGCTTGAAGGTACTTATAAAGTTAAATCTATTGTTCCTGAAGGTGAGTATACCATTGAGGATACTGTAGCGGTTCTTACCGATAAGGATGGTAAGGAAATACCTGTAAATATGATTCAGAAATGGCCTGTTAAAGTGGCTATGACTAATTATAAGGAAAAACCGCGTCCTTTCAGACTATTGGAAACTGGTGTTCGTGTAATAGATACAGTAAATCCGATAGTAGAAGGTGGTACAGGATTTATTCCGGGACCTTTCGGTACTGGTAAGACAGTATTGCAGCATGCTATATCTAAACAGGCGGAAGCCGATATCGTTATCATTGCGGCTTGTGGTGAACGTGCTAATGAGGTTGTGGAAATCTTTACAGAATTCCCTGAACTGGTTGACCCGCATACAGGCAGAAAACTGATGGAACGTACAATTATCGTGGCCAATACATCAAACATGCCGGTTGCCGCACGTGAGGCTTCAGTATATACAGCTATGACTATGGCTGAATTTTATCGTGCTCAGGGACTTAAGGTGTTGCTCATGGCCGACTCTACTTCTCGTTGGGCACAGGCTTTGCGTGAAATGTCTAACCGTATGGAAGAGTTGCCTGGTCCTGATGCCTTCCCTATGGATATTTCTGCTATCATTTCAAACTTCTATGGTCGTGCGGGTTATGTTTACCTGAATAATGGTGCTACTGGTTCTATTACATTCATTGGTACTGTTTCTCCGGCCGGTGGTAACTTGAAGGAGCCTGTGACTGAAAATACCAAGAAAGTGGCAAGATGTTTTTATGCTCTGGAACAGGAACGAGCTGACCGCAAGCGTTATCCTGCTGTAAATCCTATTGATTCATATTCAAAATATCTTGAATATCCTGAATTCGAACAGTATATCTCCCAACTTATCAATGGAGAGTGGATAGGTAAGGTTAATGAACTTAAAACCCGCTTGCTTCGTGGTAAGGAAATTGCAGAACAGATTAACATCCTTGGTGATGATGGTGTACCGGTAGAATATCATGTTATTTTCTGGAAATCAGAACTTATCGACTTCGTAATCCTTCAGCAGGATGCTTTCGATGAAGTTGATTCTGTAACTCCAATGGAAAGACAGGAAGAAATTGTCAATATGGTAATTGATGTTTGCCATACTGAATTTAAATTCGACAATTTTGTTGAGGTGATGGACTACTTCAAGAAGATGATAAACATCTGTAAACAGATGAACTATGCTAAGTATAAGTCGCCTGAGTATATAGATTTCGGAAAACAACTCAAGGATTTGGTTGCCGAAAGACGTATAGGCTGATGAGTGATTATTTATTTATAAATTAAGAATCAGAAAATGGCTACAAAAGCATTTCAAAAGATATATACCAAAATTAGCCAGATTACAAAGGCCACCTGTTCGCTTAAGGCTACAGGGGTAGGCTATGATGAACTGGCTATGGTGGACGGCAAACTTGCTCAGGTAGTGAAGATTGCCGGTGATGATGTTACTTTGCAGGTGTTTGAGGGTACTGGCGGAATCCCTACTAATGCCGAAGTGGTTTTCCTTGGAAAATCGCCGACACTGAAGGTGAGCGAGCAGCTTGCAGGACGTTTTTTCAACGCATTCGGTGATCCTATTGATGGGGGACCGGAAATTGAAGGAGTAGAGGTGGAAATCGGAGGACCTTCTGTTAACCCTGTGCGCCGTAAACAACCTTCAGAACTTATTGCTACAGGTATTGCTGGTATTGACCTTAACA
>JAXEBI010000006.1:0-2089 GCA_034094155.1 Phocaeicola sp. | reverse complement strand
TAGATGATGTTAATGCGGTCGTTGGCAAGCTGAAGCTCAGTGTCAAGCTGAGTGTTGCCTGCATCCAGCATATCGGTAATCAGTGACAACCCGTTTAGGTATCTCTGGCGGACAATATTGTAGTTTTCGTGGGCGAGTTGTACACTTTTCAGACGTGTCTGCATTCTTGTGTATGCCTCATCAAGTCCTATACATGCCTCATGTACTGAGTTCTGTAACTCTTCTTCGGCATATTCCTTTTCAACTATCATCTTTTGCCTGTTTATGCGTGCATGTCGCATTTTTTTCTTTCCTTTGAACAGTACATCAAGATTGTAGCTTATTTCGATACCGGCAAACCAATATGCGAAGTTTATGTCCAATGGTGGAACTTCTACCATGATAGGACCTGTCATTTCGCCTGTAATGGCAAATTTGATGTCTGGAAGATATTCACCCTTGATGCTTTTTATCTTGTTTTCGCTCATTTTTATGTTCAGGTCGGCTTTTTTCATAATTGGAATTTCCTCCTTGTTGTTGAGCCATAGTTCCTGACTTTGGTTTTCTATAGGCAGTTTAAGAAGGCTTGCAGTGTCTGTAGTAATCTTGATATCAGGATCAAGACCGATAGTGGAAGCCAACTTATAGGTTATTACGTTTATTCTGTTTTTTACCGAAGTTAGTCCAAGTTCAAGATTCTGGAGTTGAAGTTCGTAACGTGTGATGTCGCTTTTCAGTGCTGTTCCCTGCTTATATGCTGCCTGCATATCTTTTACCAGAAGTTTGGTTTGGCTGATATTGTTTTCATAAACGTATTTCTGATTGCTCAGTTTTGATATTTCCAGATAATATCCGGCCAGAAGGAAACGGAGGTCTTGTCTGTTAAGAATTTCATCCTGTACGGATGATTCTTTTTCCAGGCTTTTCAGGTTTATGTTGTTTTTTATTCTTCCTCCGGCGTATATAACCTGCGTAGCTTTAAGGATGAGTGAATTGCCGAAATGTGGCATTTCTCCACTTTCCCAGTTTCCGAAATCACGGTCGAATGTAACGCAATCGCTGATATACTGTGCTGTAGCTTTTGCTCCTACAGATGGCAGAAGGTCGTTTTTAGCTATCTCTATGGCTTTTTCCGCCTCGTCTGTCATCAATGAATGGATGTTGATACTTTTGCTGTTTTCATCTGCCAGCCTGAAGACTTCGTCCAGTGTCAGCATCCGTGTCTGAGCCTGTAAGCATGAAATACTTCCTGCAAGCATAGCTGATAAAATAAATACCTTTTTTGTCATTTTTCTCCTTTTACCTGTTATAATACCTATTAATGTAATGCTTCTCCAAGCATCGTGGATTGAATAAAAATGTCCTCACAGACCTTTTTTATTTGAATGTGCAAAATTAATTGATTAAATTTGTTCTGAATTTTCAAATTATGCAATAAGATTATCATTTTAAGCCAAAACTGCAGGTTATGAATCAGGAACAGAAAGATTATATTAGTTTACTGAATTCTTCATCGGAAAATGATATTCTGATAAAGAAGACCGGTTGGGAGGAGATTTCCCTTCATGCACACAGTCATGAAAAATATCAGATAATATATACATTGTCCGGCACACTGCATATCCAGATAGACAGCGATTCGTATTTTGTTCCGGAGAAACATATTGCATGGATACCTGGCGATGTGATACATGAGATAAACAGTAATAACCGTCAGGTTTCTCTGGTGATATTTTATTTTTCTCCGCTTTGCCAACCTGAGAATATTCGTACTTCGTCTTTTTGTATATATAATACCAATTCTGTAATAGGGGAGAATATAAAATATCTGGCTTCGTGTGGCGATTGTATAAAAAGTGAAGATAGGGGCGTGCTGTTTGATTTTGCTATCAGTTTTTTCAATCTTCTGCCTACATTGAGCTATAAGGTTGATTTCCTGTTGAAGACAATGTCAATTCCTAATGACCATAGGTTATATCCCGTATTATGCTATATGAGGGAGCATGCTTTCAGAAACTTGAAGATTGAGCAGGTTGCTGCTGAATTCAATATTTCAGTTAGGAATTTAAGTCGTTTGCTCCATGATTCTGGCATCAGATTTAATTCGTTT
>JAXEBI010000005.1:0-5158 GCA_034094155.1 Phocaeicola sp. | reverse complement strand
GCCGCATGGCCTCCTAATACCCCTATAGATAGATATCGTGATTTGCTTCCTGACAGATGGAAGAAAACACAAAGATAGCCACCCAAAAATCTGGGCGGCTATCTTTTTATGTGGTGAACGCTATCGCGGACGGTTGTACCTTATTAAAATACGGCCTTATTTTATCATGAATACGGCCTTATTTTATAAAAATGTCTATATATTCTTTTTATCTTATTATAGTAGCTTTATAAAAGGTATTTATTGTATGATTACTTCTATGTAATATCCTGATTATGTGTGTGATTTGTCGATACGTAAACTTAATTAATCATTTTGTTCTTGTTTTGTCATTAATGGTAGTAATATGGATAGTTTTGTATATGTATGTTTGCTTATATTGATTTTAATATATTAATTTGTAGCATAATATTAATTACTGATATAGAAAATGAAATTATTTAAATATTTACTGTTTTCAGTCATAATAATAATTCTCGCTACAAATTGTAAAATGAATAATGCTCCATATCCTGGAAGTTCGGAGTTGGACAGTATTTATAATACATTGGAATCAGAAATAAGTCTGTCTCCATCGGAAGCTTGCAAAAAGATTGACAGTACTATGTTGTTCCTGGATAAGGATAAGCGTATTTATTACGACTTGCTGTTATTGAAGGCAAAGGCAAAATTCTTTTTATCAGAGAATGATTCAGTATTTTCATATCTTGATAATATTGAAAGTTATTGTAATAGC
Source organism: Phocaeicola sp. (assembly GCA_034094155.1). Classification (GTDB taxonomy): domain Bacteria; phylum Bacteroidota; class Bacteroidia; order Bacteroidales; family Bacteroidaceae; genus Phocaeicola. Next base: position 4,422 of record JAXEBI010000005.1, on the reverse strand, counting down.
ATAGAGTCTCAGGAGAGTGTAAGCATGCTGCTTTCGAGAGTGTATAATATGCGTGGAAATATTTACGCTCGTAATGCAGTTCTCGATTCGGCTGTAATGTGTTTTAAACGTGCATATAATTATTCTAAGAAGGTTGGCTTATCGAAAAATATTATAGATATAGCATTAAATCTGGCCGACTCTTATGTCCGTTCCGGACGTTTTGATATGGGATCTTACTGGTATAGATATTCTTTGTCTGTATCCGATACATTGAGTATACCCAATAAAGAGCGTTTCCCTTCTTATTATGGATTGGCTCAGGTTTATATGGAGCTGAGAGATTATGCACAGTGTGATTATTATTATGATTTGGCCGGCAAATATTATAATGAGATGCTTACATACGAAAAGCATATCTATCTTAATAACCGTGGCAATTCTTATTATTTCCGTGGAGATTATGATAAAGCCTTGGAGTATTTTATGCGTACATGGAATCTTGTGGCAGATAACCCTGATGCTGAGTTTGAACGTAATCTCACTATGGTAAACCTTGCAGAAGTTTATCTTAAACTGAATAATACTGATTCTGCGTCATACTATATAGAGAAGAGCTATCCGTTTTTTGTACAGCAGAATAATATTTCTGCTCTATATTATATTGATACTCAAATGATGGAGCTGGCGCTTAAAAAAGGAAATATAGAGAAGGCCAGACAAATAGCATCGAAGACTGTAACTCCTGGTACTGTGGAGCTTAACATGATTAATATAAGGAATAAGTTCTTGCAACAGTATTTCGAAAAGAGTGGTGACTATAAAAATGCCTTATTTTATAATAAGGAAAACAATAGGATAGATGATTCTATACGTAGTGAAAGAATTAAAATGCGTGCTGCCGAGATTGCTCTTAAATATAAGCAAGACAGTACTCTTATGCAAAAAGAGTTGTTTATCAAGGAGAAGGATAATGAAGTACTGCGGTTGCATCAGTGGCTTTTTATTCTTGTGATATTTTTCATTATAGTTATTGCTGCTGTTGTTATTGCCATAGTGTACAGAAAAAGGAAACAGGACCGTAAGATGTGGAATATGCAGACCGCTATAAGTTCTTTGAAACTTCAGAATGTAAGAAACAGAATATCTCCGCATTTCGTATTCAATGTGCTTAACAGGGAAATGGCGACATATACAGATGATGCCGATAAGTCTAATCTCAATAATTTGGTTAAACTTATACGCAAGAATCTGGAACTTACAGAATCGGTTTCTGTGTCGCTCGAATCGGAACTTGACTTTGTCAGAACATATATTTCGATAGAAGAAAAAACGATGGGGGATGATTTCTGTTTCAGAATAGATGTTGATCCTGATATAGATACCAACAGTTTTTCTATCCCGTCTATGATGATTCAGATTCCTGTTGAGAATGCTATAAAGCATGCTTTGAGAAATAAGGAAGGTAGGAGGAGATTGTATATTAAGGTCTCTAATGAGTTGGATTTTGTCAAGATTACCATTACTGATAATGGTGGCGGTTATAGGCCGGTTAGTGCCAACCGTGGTACAGGTACCGGTTTGAAGGTTATTACGCACACCATTCAGTTGCTTAATTTGTTTAATAAACAGCAAATTCTAATGAATGTAAGCAATGTAAAATTTTCAGATACTGAGACCGGTTGTGAGGTGAAATATTGCATACCGAAAAATTATGTCTTCCGACTTAAGAATAAATGAAAGATATTAGGTTTTAATTGTGGTATAATAAATAGTTGCTGTATGTTTGATTATAAGTATAAAGTATTGATTATTGACGATGAACCTTCGGCAGTGGAGCTTCTTGTTTCGCATCTTAAACAGTATCCCGATTTTATTGTTGAAGGTATGGCCTTGAATGCTTCTACAGGAATAAAACTGATAGAATCTGTAAAGCCTGACTTATTGTTCCTGGATGTGGAAATGCCCGATATGTATGGTATGGAGTTACTTTCAAAGGTAAGGGATAATATAGATTGGGATATGCGTGTGGTTTTTCATACTGCATATAATAAATATATGATTGATGCTTTAAGAAGCAGCGCATTCGATTTTTTGCTTAAGCCTGTTGACCCTCAGGAACTTGATAATGTCATTAAAAGGTTTGTCTCTGAATTCAGTTCTTCTAAAGGTACGTTCTCTTCTAAAGATGCAGTGAAGAATCATACGGACATACCATTCATGATAACTACTCCAACAGGTGACTTAAGAATGATAAAGGTATCTGAAATTGGTTTTTTCAGATACGTTTCTACAAGAAAAATATGGGAGGCTGTATTGACTGGCGGTGAGGCTTTGCCTCTAAAGAGAAATACTTCGGCCGAATTTTTGTGCGGTTTTGATAATGTATTCGTCCAGGTTCATCAGTCGTATATTGTAAATCTTAACTATCTGGTAATGTTGCAGGATAATCATTGTGTTATGTATCCTCCTTTTGATGAATATGATATACTTGTTTCGCGCAAATATAAAAAACAGATTATAGATAGGTTCTGTGCTTTCTAAGAAAATTATTTTTATATATGTAAGTATAAATATGAAAACCTTCAGGTTATAATATATACTTACATATATAAACGTTTCATGGCTTTGTTATCTTATAATTGATTTTATGCTTATCTATAATACTTTATTTATCTTCTATTGACTTTTCTTCTATTGAAATTTTATCAAGTAATTTTCCTTCAATATTGTATGTGAATATATTTTTATTCTCATATACACAGAAAGTAGGTTCGTTTCCTCCCTTTGGAAATGTTATCGAGCCTGTGTTGCATATTATAATATCGTCTTTTTTCTCTAGTTTCCAGAGGTGAGTGTGACCATATATTATACAGTGATTTTTCCCTTTGGGAAGATTGTTATCATTGAATATATGGCCGTGTGTGAGAAATAGCTTTATGCCATTATTTACAACTATTGTATAATCCGACATGATAGGGAAATCCAACAGCATCTGATCGACTTCCGAGTCACAGTTCCCTCTTATCGCTATAATTTCATCTTTCATTGAGTTAAGTAATGCAACTATTGCTTGTGGATTGAGGTCGTCCGGCAATCCGTTCCGTGGTCCGTAGTTTAAGATATCGCCAAGAATTAAAAGCATATCGCATTTGTTTTTTCTATAAAAATCAAGGACTTTCTTGAGCCTCGATACAGAACCATGAATATCGGATACTATGAGGTATTTCATATATATTTAATTTAAAATGTTTATATGTGCATAGGAGTGTGCCATTTGTTGGTACATATCTATGCAAAGATAATATTCTAACATAAAAGTAAAAAAACGGCTGCAAAATATTGTTTTGCAGCCGTCATAAAAGCTCTATATTAATAGATTTGATTAATTATCTTATATCTCTCTATTATCTGACTTTTTGAGGAGGAAGTCTATTATTCTTCGTTGCTCCAGTCCATTGCAGCCATACGCTTGTAAGAAGCATAACGTTTCTTAGCCATGTCTTCACAAGCAGCGAACAAGTCAGCAGCTTCAGTAGGATACTGTTTCATAACAGAAGCGAAACGAACTTCACCCTTCAAGTAATCCTGGAATCCTTCCCAGTTTGGTTCTTTAGAGTCAAGTGAGAATGGGTTCTTACCTTCTTCTTCCAATGCTGGGTTGAATCTCCACAAGTGCCAGTAACCACATTCTACAGCTTTAGCTTCTTCAGCCTGAGATTTACCCATACCAGCTTTCAAACCGTGGTTGATACATGGAGCATAAGCGATAACCAATGATGGACCTGGATAAGCTTCAGCTTCGCGGATAGCTTTCAATGTCTGAGCCTGGTCAGCACCCATTGCAATCTGTGCAACGTAAACATATCCGTAAGTTGTAGCTATCATACCAAGATCTTTCTTACGTACTCTCTTACCTGAAGCTGCGAACTTAGCAATAGCACCAAGAGGAGTAGCCTTAGATGACTGACCACCAGTGTTAGAGTAAACTTCTGTATCAAGTACAAGGATGTTAACGTCTTCGCCTGAAGCAATTACATGGTCAAGACCACCGTAACCTATATCGTAAGAAGCACCGTCACCACCGATAATCCACTGTGAGCGTTTTACCAGGTAGTCTTTGAATTCAGCGATAGTAGCGCAGTAAGAGCACTTGTCTTTAGCAGCTTCTACCATAGGAATGATCTTTTCAGCAGCAGCTTTGCTCTTGTCTGCATCGTTGCGGCCATCAATCCATTCCTGGAATGCTTCCTTGTATTCTGCTGGAGTACCTTCAGCAGCGATGGCAGCCTTCATTGCTTCTTCCAAACGGTTGCGGAGTTTCTTGTTAGCCAATTCCATACCAAGACCGAATTCGCAGAAGTCTTCGAACAATGAGTTAGCCCATGCTGGACCCTGACCCTTTTCGTTAGTTGTATATGGAGTTGAAGGAACTGAACCAGA
>JAXEBI010000004.1:0-15750 GCA_034094155.1 Phocaeicola sp. | reverse complement strand
TAAAATGCTGGATATTATGGAGTTCTACGAAATAAAATAACATTTTACTATATCAAATTACACATGTATATATATGTATTTTAAACTCCATTAACTTAATTAATTCAAGCATACAACAGGATAAGCCTTGATAATACGTCCTATAGCAAGCTTAATATAGGCTACCAAATAGCTCAAAGATCAATAGCCTCCATATCATGCAAATAATGAATGTCAATAATTGATTTCACATACTCTTGAGTATCTGGTTTAAACATTCTCACCAACCGGCCATCATCATAATTAAAGTACAGCGTTACAGGCCGTTCCGAAGAAGCAGAAATAATTCTTGCTATAGTTCCTTTGTTTGGTAGACAATGGCGATTTATTCCATCAGCGCTAATAATATACTTTCCACATTGTATCATCTTAAATAGAGCTAAGCTATTATTTGCTACACTTCCATGATGCGAAAGCAAAACTGCATCGCAGTGCAGTTTGTTCACTTCACTATATCCTAGTTTAAATAATGAGTGCATTATAACTGATGGTACTGAGTCTGAAAGCCATAAAACTCTTTTCCCCACATACTCAAACAATGCGGCTATACTACTAGCGTTCTCAACACTCGTATCTTCTTGAAAACATTCTATATTAAAATCATTAAGTAATGTTGCATAATCATCAACAACATTACCCGCTTCAACACTAACCTCATTTGTTTCAGACTTACAAAGTGGACGATTTTTTGAATATTTTTCCCTAAGCAGGTTCAGTTTGCACTCATCAGGAGAAAGTATTGTTACCTTCATTCCATCAATATTGAAAGACATCCCTTCTATAACATCACACATATCTAATGGACTATGTGACTGAATATATTCATAGACCTTATCCCCTGAGACTATGCCACAGAGCACCCCGTTCTTATTATCAGAGGCTTGCTCAACTTCATACTTTCTTGGTGGATTATATATCCACCGACTAACAATATTCCCCAAAGTACAATCTTTTTGAATATCTTTTATAAATCTACTAGCTCCGCCAATATGATCATCATGGATATGAGACAGGAACAAAGCATCTATCTGTTCTGAACTCCCAATAATATTTGAAATAACACCTTTCAACACTTGGGTATAAGTTTTGGAGTACCCCATATCAAGAAATATATTACGACACATACCGCTTTCACCCTCATATTGTAGATGAAATGCATCTCCACACTTTGCTTTATAACAGAACAGTTTCATATCACACTCTCTTATATGTTCTAAGGACACCTTCTGGGACATTGTTATCATCCAAATAATATACTCCACATGGGGTATATAAACACTGGCATCCCATTCCTCCACTTATATATACCCGCTTTTCCCCCCGTACAATCCACAAAATGACCAGTCCACTTTGCTTTAGGAATCGTAAAAGAGGCTCTTTTTTAACTAAAATCTGGTTATACCCGTATGTTAACGCCACAAGGTTACCATCTTTATCCAGATATTGACCGTCATGTGAATCATACTCCATGCCCATACCCTCGAATAATAACCTACACGGAATGCTATATTTGTTGATAGTGCCTGACTGATCATCTTCAATATGCCCGCAGGCCTGCTCATAAGAATAATAATAGGGTACATCTAACCCATCTATTGAATTTGTCCAACCTTGTCGGTCCCTATAAACGTCTTTATATGCTGGTGACCAGTATTTTTCCCTGTTCACCAAATATTGCCAATCGTCGGTCGGTAATTCCACGCCATCCCATAAATCTCTACCATCTAAAGACTGTATTGCTTTCTCTTTGTCTTGTTGCTTTACGAGGATGGCATCTGCAGCCAAATATACATCATGCTTTAAAAGTTTATACTCATATTTTTCCTTACCAATGTCTTTGGGTTCATCCCAACTCCTAGAGTTATTCAGGGTCAACCATTCTATGCCGTCATCGTCCAACTTTTGGATTAAAGAAACTGGATCTGGCAAATCTCTAATCATAGATGCCCATGATTCACTTGTACCAGAGTACTCCCAGTTATCAAACTGTTCTTCATTATACCATTCGTGTTCTTCTGCCATCCTGTTATCATCCGTATCCTCACTTTCAACGCTTTTTACTCTTGCAATTATTGAAGGATTGATATTCCTCAGAAAAGATTGCCACGTTCCATGAAACAGCTCATATCCTCCAGAGCCCTCGTTTGCATAATCATTCTCAAATTTGTAATTGTCTGCCAAGATCCCCATAATCTCATAGAAGGCTATCCACTGATATTTCTTTCCTATGCGGTCTATTCTTTTATCCGAGTTACGGAACGTCCATTTCCTCGCAAAACAATCGTAATAACCATGCAAATTCACATCAAAGCCTAATTCATATGCTCTCTTAACAACCCAATTTCTAACTCTTTCAGTTGGAAATCTGTTATAATAATGTTTTTTCAAAGGTAATTCCCTTACTTTAAAAGGAATCATGACACCATATAAAGCCCTTTTCTGCTCTTCCGACATTAACTTTTCAGTCTTATTACAAAAAATTTCGAAAATAGTATCGTTTATGCTAGCATTTCTTGACCCTTTTTGCCTATTTAAGATTAAAACAGCTTTCCCTTCACATATATTTATGGCCAGTTTCTTCATATTTCCCTTAAACAGACGTAATGCTTTATCGAATTCTTTTTCTTCAGAAATTGATATTGGATAAAAGTGTTCGATTGTTGGCTTAGCCAACTTATCCCAGAAATCCGCCAACCCTCCTTTCACAGATTCCCAAATCAGGTTTTGCTCTGAACCTTTTCTTTCCTTGAAATCTGGTGCATCATAATCTATATGAAAGTGATTAACCTCATCATCTGTAGGCCATGTGGGGAGTGTGCTAGTATATGGCGGACGAACCTTTTTCATATCAACAGCAGTTATAACCCCCTTATATTTAGCGTATTCAACAATATTTCTTGCATAATCTCGCAGTAAAATATTTTTTGGTGGGTTATTACGTTTGAATATGGTCTCATATACATATCTTGCAAGTTTCATCAGCCCATCGCGTGATGAAGTCCGCAATGCGACCCCGTAAGCCACAGCATACAACCGTTCATAGATATACATATCATCCACATTCTCAAACTTACGTAGTGTTTCAATCAATACTTCTACCTGCTCAGAAAGAAGGTTGACAAGAGCTTTTGTAGCCTCATCTCTGTGTTTGATATATGTTGATGACAGCAGCCAACAAAGCATAACGGCTGCTAATCTGGTAGATTCGGAATCCGCTTTTACAGATACATTTTCAGACCATGCCCAGTCTATCAAACGCCGCAGAGGGTTGGCACATCTGTTATCATCATATCCTGCGCAACCATTGAAAAAGAATTGGAATCTGCCATCACGATCTGGCATGGTAAACATCATCATTAGTGCATGAAAATAATCAGCATTAAAAGGATGATTAGGAATAGTAGAAAGCTCTACCAGTTTATTATACCAATAATCAGAATCTATATTACAATATTTGGAGCCTAGAAACTGCCTTATAGTTTTCTTGTCAATAGATTCTATTGTGCGCCAACACAAACTATTTATCTGAGCCTCAGAAATTGTATTAAAACATGTATAATATACTTTTTCATACTCATCTTCTGGAATAAAACGAATAATATCTGTCATCTCATGAGAAAATCTCTCGGGGATTAAGATAGCCATAGCTTCAAGAATTCCTTTGAATGCCCAATGCTTGTCTACAAAAATGGAATGCAAAGTTTTGTCTGTATTTATGTTTTCTGCAAATGATTCCCAGTCTTGAAACTTATTGACAATTTCACGTGCAATTATAAAATCACTAATTCTCTGATAAGAGAAAACAACACCGTCGATATTTTCTTCATCAAAAGAATTCTTCGTTTTAAGCAGCAAATTGTTGTCTATTAGATCTGCGAGCAAATTATGACAAGAAGGAAATTGTTGTTGTAATAATGAATCTGCATCTTTTATATTCAGAATATTATATTTAGCCTCAAATATAGGGAATGCCAGCAGCTTAACTGCCGCACTGACAACATCCCTATATTTATATTCGGGTCTCTTTTCAGCAAACTTCTTATCCAAATTCTTGAAGTACTGACTAAACAGTAATGAAACGCCATTGAATCCTTTAGGAAAATCTTTCTCTCCAGAGGCTTCAAGTGTATCGCAAATTATCTTCAAGAATAAAGGGTTACAAAACTCAGGTGTCAGAATGGGAACATTGGGTAAGTTCAACTCATACGCCCAACAGAACTGTTTTACCGCCTCATATTCCAGATCTTTAAATCCTTTATGCTCAATAACTGTAGCTCCCAAATCAGTTTCCACCCCATCAGGAATAACATCATCAAAGTATGTATCACGTACTGACACTACTAAACCTATCGCAGGATAGTCTTTAAGAGACTTGATAAGTCCAGAAAGTCTGTCTTTCCATAATACGGCCTGAGGTCCTTCATTCAGCGCATCGATCATCAGAAGTGCTCGCGAACCTACTTGGGTACCTATCTGATTGAAACTAGATAGGAATTCCCGGAAAGTACCCACAAAACCTACTTTTGAAGTAATGGTTGTTTCATAAGTTCCCTCAGAGAAGTCTGTTCCTAAGAACAACAAAGTGGGCAGACCATCATCGATTCTCTTACTGGCAACATCACCTAACAAATGCGACTTTCCACATCCAGCTTCACCCTTAATTATCAAATAGGGATTGTTTGCTAGATTAATCTTTAAATCTTCAAAGTTTTCAGTGAATGAATACAAATCTTGAGATATTTCTGATAATCTGGCTTCATCAATCTCGAGCTCTTTCCTTACATTATCATCTTTTTTTGTCGAGGAATAATCAGAATAAAATCTATGTCTTACTTCTCCTAATTCTTTTCTGAGGTCTTCTATGCGTTTCATCAAACTAGAAAAATCAACTACAGCATCTACATGTTGATCCAAATCTGATAATGCTACAATAAAATCGTCTCGAATAGCTTTTAGATGAGATTCTAACTCACCTATTCTAATGGAATTTTTTCTTGTTCTATAGCTTTTCTCAGTCAACCAGGAATCTATATTCCTGTACAATCGTTCAAAATATGCAGGCGTTTTTGCCACGCAGTCAAAATACTTGGCAGTTCCTGTCTTTACATTGACTTTCTGACAATATCTGGGTCCCAAGTTTGCTACGGAATCTTCAACATTGTTTTTTAATGTCTTATGTCCTAAACCATGATGTCCAAGGAATGACAATGACATTTTCTTTTTATACTCTTCTTCCAGCAATTTATTGAAGGAAATCAACCTCTGAGCACTTATTACCTTTCCACGCTCTTCGTCAGTGTACCTAATGAAGATCCCATTAATATACAACTCCTCACAAGCTTCTATAAAAATACCGGAACCTGACATTCCGACAATTGTATCTTCACTATAATCGTCATTTGTAGAAAGCTGGAATACATTCTCTGTTGTATCTTCATGAAGGTAAGTCATTCTGATCATTGCCAACGATGACTCTCCATTTTCGTTAGTCTGATCAAGAGTTGCCAGAGGGAACCCTTTACTTACGGCTTCTTCTGTTCCAAAATTCTTATCAACTACGTACACCGATGGAAGGTCAGAGACAACCGATGCAAGCTCTCGTTTATTAATAATAATTATACCAGCATCATCTTCGGAATGGAGCAAAATGCTTTGCTTAACAGGGGTAACGTATTCGTATGTACTGGTACCAGGGTTATAAATTCTTAACGATACCCTACCTTTTTCCCCTAACTTCAAAAGGCAATGTTTAGCCGTCAAAACATATACCACCCCAGACAATTTCCTATTGGTATAAAGAACGCCAGTCCCCAACTTTTCTTTTGAGATGTCATCTTTATGTAATTCAACAGTTAACTGTGTTATTATATTAAGACATGTATCCGTCATAAGTCATAAGCTTTTATGTCATTTTTTCACCTTATCTATTGAAATTCCTGTATGTGCTCCACCAAGGATAGCAAACACCTGCTCATCCATTACTATCGGGATGAGACGGAGCAACAGCTTAACCTTCTAAGTGTAAACACCTGATTTTATATCATTCATATTATACATGTTGATGTATTTTCAGGTAAGCTGATTATAAATTCATAATGATTTCAAGCATTTTTGCTTGATGTCGAACCATATCATCAACATTCCATTCTAATCCAAATGGACGTTTTAATGTATCATCTTTAATACCAGCATCGTAATTATCTTGGCATATTTGTAACATGATTCTGAATTTTAATGAAGCAACGCTTACTTGGTTGGATTTTGTATCAAGATAGCGATTCTTTTTATCAATAGGATTCCAGTTGGAGCCAGAACTATTTGCATCAGAACCTATCATAGCAAAATTACCAAAGCAATTTATATCTTGCAAGTTAATTAGCATATTATCCCCAGCCTTAGCTTGTGGATAATAATGCTCCAAACTTTTTCGTGTTCGAGAGAAATAGAAATTTTTAAAAGGTTCCAACTCAAAGTCACTACAACCTAGTGCTCTAAAAAACTCTATTCTATTACGAGAGCCTTTCTTTTCTTTATTTCCTCGAAGTTCTTCCGCATATTTCTTCCAAAGCTTATAATCTGTATAGTTAAAAACATACAGAGGTATATTGCATGATCCAGTAGGATAAACACTATTGAAATCTCGATTCACTCCTTCTAATTCAACGTTCAATTCATAACAATTAAGAATAGTTTCGTCAAAACTATTAGGCTTAGGCTGATTTATTTCGTTGAGTTTATCCGTATCAAGATACACATCAAAGAAATACTTATCAGCTAGTTTTCTTAAAAAATCCACATAACCATTTAGATCGCAATCCTCAAACAAGTGATATAAACAATAGAACAGATAGTTTTTTCTTTGCTTAGGCGTGAAAGCAACTTCAAACATAGACAGTAATTGAATCACTTCGTTTTGTTGCACTTTATTATCATCGTACAAATCCTTAAGATAGGCAGCCTTATTACCCTTCTTATAATAGTATTGCAATTTCCATGGATTCTCGATGGCTCTATCTTCACCATTTGCGTGGTGTATAACATAGTTATCGAGAAAATATTTAGCCAAAAGGAGATTGTAGGCGAAGTCCTTAACAAACTCTGGAGTAAGATTTACCTTCTCAAACTCCTTAATTAGTTCTTTATCGTCAAGTGTAAAACTCAAAGGATTAAAATCATCTTCACTCAACAATCTTGTAATTTTCAGTACAATCAATAAGAAATTCGGAAAGTCAATAATTGGCTGGAAATTATCATTCTTGTCTACTTCATCATCATTATCTATCGTTTTTATAGACGAATTTAAGAATTCCGAAATAGTTTTCATGCCTAATGACGAAAACAAGCCTTCATCAGAACTTGGAAACTCGTCGAAAGACTCTATAACAAAATCTTCCATAGTTTTACCGAAGACAGCTGTCATCTCTGGAAGTTTCTGCTGAATGTAGAAACTCATGTCGCTACAAGCCTCCCATATACGACTAAACTTCTCCATAGCGTCCTCATCACCTATCAACTGTTCACTGAGTTTAGCTTTTACTATCTCATGTTTTTCTAACTGCTCACCACGAGAATTCATAACCTCAAAATAGTGATTTAAATCCACATCTTTTGGCACACGATAATGGATAATATGCACTTTGTTCAAGAAAAAATCCTTGAATTCATCTATGTCAGTCTTCTTTTCGCCAACAATGTCTTTAATTGCTTCCTTTGCATAATTGAATCCATCGACAATACCCTTATCTTTTTCTTCACCAAACTTAGGCATATTTTCTATTGTCATAGCTGAAACCTTTCTTGCAGAATAAGTAAGACAATTTGCAATAGTTTCTATACCCAAAACCTTCAAGATGATGTAGATTGTTGTAAGCCGTTGCTGACCATCGATAACCTCAAAAATATTTTCATCTCTTTTGTATGTGACAAGAGTGCCAATATAGTAAACGGACTTCTCCAACGAATCATGTACATCCTTTATTAAGGCGTATATTTCTTCACGTCCCCAAGCATAATTACGCTGATAGATAGGTATCTTGTATAATATAGACACCCCGCTGTTTGAGAAATATATGTCATTAATCGAACATTCTTCAAGAATATTTTTCAAATCTTTCATTGTAATCAATTTTTATAAAAACCGTTTATTTGAAAAAAATACAGATAGTTTTCATACACGCCATCTTTATCATCCTTTAGATTCTTCAATATATCTCCTTTACCACTATACTCATAACATTCCTGCGCCCAACCATCTTTAATATCATCATTCGAAAGAGGATTGATTTTGTCTGCCAAAGCACTCAATAATGAAGATGGAGTATCTTGCTTGACAATCAATTTATACATATTGAATGCATTGATTTTATCACTCAACCCCATAATATAATTTTGTGCAGAAAGCCAACCAAGATTAGTGTATTGGGCTCTTAATGAATAAGCCCAAATGAATGCGTATACAACAAATTGTTCAAATAATTCCATATCTTCTTTTGTAGGATATGTTTCTGGGCAGAATCTATCAACGTAAAGCAGAACCGAAGTATCAAACAAAAGGCGTGCTATACCATTACCTATTCCTTTTTTAAAATGTCTATCCAATGTTTTAACTATAATGTTGTCATTAATATAGAAGCCCTCATATTTGCTGTTGTTCTGAATATCTTTTAGTATATTATAATAATGTTTTGTATATTCAAAAAAAGGTTTACCAGCAATTATTGGAGTATCTAATTGGAACGCATTTACATTTCGAGTACCAGAGACAAAAGGCATAGCAGAAGAGTTGACCATATCTGCATAACAATAGGCACTCTTGTAGAATTGGGCATAAGGTGTTCTTGAAAAACGCGTAATACCTTTGAACATATGGATGTTGTGTTCATTTAAAACATTTGCCTTATTGCCACTTACCCATTCTTTGATACGATATAAGTAATTACCAAAGAAATCTGCTAAACCACTTTGTGAAACCTGTTCCCAATCCTTTACTATCTTTTCTGTTTCATCCTCACTAATGGTATTCATTTCGCGAAGATGGTATGCTTTCAACAAATCATGAGGGTAAAGAGCTTTACCTCGTGCATTTTGAGAATCAAAGAACTGGAATGCTTCCGATACATCGGGAGTTATGACAACAATTAACTCACACATATTCTCAATATAGTCTTTAAGACGCTCCATCTCTCTTTGGTGTTCAGTAGCCGAGTCGCTGTCTTGCAACTTCAATCCGACCCTACGATTAAGTGCATTATAGTTGTTAGCAATATTATGGTTATTGTGCAAATTATTATATATTTTCTGCTACAAGAACTCAATGCCATTCTCACCTAATGCAGTCAAAAGTAATGAAAATGTTATGGTACGTTGCAGACCATCAACAATATCATATTGTTCCTTATCCTTTGCCTTGTGAAGGATAAGTGTACCCACCCTGTATCTTTCCTTGTTGCCATTCTTCGCTTCAATAATGTCATCAAGCAATTGTATAGCATTACGAGCTGTCCACTTGTATGGACGCTGATAAATAGGCACACATAGACTTACATCATTAATTGGCTCTCCACTATTAGTAATAGTAATGGTTTTGCGAAGGAGCAAATCACCTATAGTAGTTATTGATAATATTAGATTATTATTCATATTCTGCAAGTTCATTTGAAATTATCATATTATACTTATTGATATACTCCCTGTTGGTGTAATCATAAATCTATATTAGAAGATTAATACTATCCAATTTAACACCTTATACCAAAAATGACCTGTCTTTTCAGCCACATAGAGAAAATACGTTTCACTTTCTGAGACGTGCAGACCTACTACAATGTCTGAAGCAATTTGAGACGAAGGCCTGTCATACTTTCCATAATATGTCGAGCACAGAAGATGATGAATCAAGTTTGTTCAAGCACTCAAATATGGCTGTTCTTGATATTACACAAGAAAATTACGCTTATTAATGATCAACGTTTATACTCCCAAAAGTTCGGCGCCAAGAAAAGAGGTATTCATGTTTTTTTATATTCATATTCCACTCCTCTTTTAACAACCACGAAAGCTACTTATTTCTTTTGTCAGTAAAAAGAAAAGTCACAGGTTTTTCTATAGATAGGTAATGGAAATACACTCTGAGTTTCAAAACTGTATATGCACCCACAACACAACTCTTACCAAGCTGTGGTTATATGATAGTAGAGTAGCCAATATACTTAGTTCTGTTCCTTGTAGCTTATACCCCCTTTCGATATGCGGTCAAGCCATCCAGATTTCATATAAGAATACTAACCACGTACATCAAATCACTTACTTGAAAGCCATTAACCGAACAAAACTGAATTTCTTGGGGTAAACCCTAATATTTGTTGTATTTTTATAGCCAACTTCGTTTATTTTATAAATCTATAACAAAAATACTCTGTTTATTCTGTTCACCCAAACATTTCCCTCAAATATTGAAGTAATTTTTATAGAAATTTATCCACCAATTCATATTTTTAGCGAATTCAAACACTTAAATATGCATGTAACTACATATAATGAGACGTTTGTCATCCAAAAGAAAAATTAGAAGCTCAGTCTTCTTATATAAGGTACAGTCACTTTTATAGCAAACTTAAATAGATGTGCTAAATTTGCTTTATTGGCTTATAAGATAGCATTAATAAGTAATTTTTATATATTTATTTCGTATATAAACTATATTTTATATATTTGCGTCAAAAGTTATAATCTTATGGCAAATACAGAATTAAGAATTAAAGAACTATGTAAGGAACGAGGCATAACTCAAGCTCAACTTGCTGATAAATTAGGTATACAAGCTGTTTCCTTTTCACAAGCTGTTTCTCGTAATAAATTTAATATGAATAGACTTGCTGATATTGCTGATGCTTTGGGTGTTGAGATACCAGAACTCTTTGATAAACCTAAAGAGGGGGTAATACATTGCCCCTACTGTGGTAAGGAAATCAAGTTAAATCTGGAAGTTTAACTCTTAAATTACTTAATATGATATTAGGAAAATCTTCATTAATACGAAGAATTAATGATGGGCTTATTAATCATTATGATCCTCGTTGCATTAAAAATTGTTCTTATAAAGTTAGAATCAGTAAATTAATAAAGCCAGAAACTGGAGAGGTGATTAATTTACAATCAATCGATTCATTTTGCCTTGAACCGTCTGAGATAATACTTTTTGAATCAATAGAAGAAGTAAAATTGCCTTATAATATTACGGCTTCTTACTCTGCATTATATTCAGTTGCTTCTGAAGGTATTTTGTTAATAAATTCAAGTATGATTGAACCAGGATATTCTGGGTTATTAAGTGGAGTTTTATTAAACTTTTCTTCTAATAAGTTTGTAATAACAAAAAATTTTGAAATAGCAAAGCTTAATTTCTATCAAACAGATGAAGAAATTCAAGAATCATGCTCTTTGCAAACAATTGATAATGAAAATTATCAATCGATCCTTATAAAAAAGGCTATAAAAAAATATCACAAAACATTTTTAAACATATCTGGACTCGAAGATAGAGTAACAGCAAAAACCCTAAAAAGCGTAAAGAAATCCATAGTTGGAAGTGGAATACTTATTACTATTCTTATTCTATTTGCTACATTAGAACCACTGTTTTCTCGTTGGTTATGGGAATTTACCGGACTTCCGACAAAGTCTGAGCAAGTAGAAATTGAAAAAAATCTGATAGAAATAAAGAATTGGCAAGAGAAAAATTCTGAACTTAAAAAGATGCAAAATCAAATCGATAGTTTGAAGAAAATAATTATTGAACAAAATGAGAAAAAATAAAATTTATTCTCCCAAAGAAGGATATAATATCATTGCTCCGTATTATGATAACTGGATATGGCAAAAATTTTGGCATACAAATGAGTATCCATATATTGAAAAATGGTGTAACACTTTATCTCCTGGAAATGGATTGGATATAGGGTCAGGAAGCGGAAATAATTTACTTTGTTTTTTATCAAAAGGACATAAGGTAGAAGCATTAGATGTAAGTGAAAAGATGCTCAGTATTTGCAAAAAAAAGTATGCAAAATACATACAGCAAAATAATCTGAGTTGCATAGAATTAGATATACGCGATTTCCCTGAATATGAAAGAAAATATGATTGGGTTTTGTCAAATAGAGTTTTTTCGCATATAAAAAATATTGACAATATAATAAAGAAGATTGCAAATATAATTAAATTTGGTGGGCAATGTTTTATTTCTGATATACATCCTCTGCATCAATACCAATGTACAAATATGACAATTAATGATTATGAAATCTACATAGAAACATTTAAGCATCAAAAAGAAGAATTAGAATTTGCTTTTGCAAAAAATTCATTTGAGATAATTACACAAAGAGTTATAACAACAGAAAATATAATAAACAAAGAATTTATAACACAAATTCCTAAACTATCAATAGAAAACAACCCTATATTTTTCTATTATATTATTCGTTATAAATAAAAATATATGAAAGAACAAAATTTTAAGATTCCATTTGAAAGTATTAGAGAGGCTTTTTATGTGTATTGTGATATGATTGAAAGACATGGCAAAGGAATAAAAGGAACTCCCATTGCAAGTTTTTATATTGGATGTGTGATTTTATCTTCCATAGCATGTGAGGTTGGATTAAAAGCTTTACTCACATATGAGGGTCAACCTTCCCGTGGACATGATTTATATGAATTGTTTTATAAATTAAGTCCTCAAATCCAAACAATCATCATACAATATACTTCTTATGAATTAGAGCATTTCAACAAAGCATTATTAGAAAGCAAAAACAACTTTATCAAATGGAGATATTATTATGAGAGTACAAATTTATTTGCAGATTATGATTTTATCTTCAGATTTTTTTGTGCAATTAAAGCCAATATAGATATCATAAAGCCAGAATATAATGCTATGGCTTTTTAATTAATCTCTTTTTAACTGTTTAAAATTCTGTTATAAAGAGACTTGTAATATTTATCTTTCTACATTTTCCTCTATACCATTAATTCCCTAGATGTTATTTCAAGTCTTCCAATAGTTAAGCCTTATTACTTTTTTTACTCAAAGTAGCAATCTGCTCAATACCAAAGTTAGACAAAAAAAATCTAACAGAAATACCCTCAAAAAAATTATCAAAGAAATTTACATAATACCTTTTCTCAAAAGAGTGCTGTATTCTTTTGGTTGGCTTACCCAAAGTTCCCGACATTATAAGTGAAGGAGCAATATGCTCAGAATGCGGTTGTTTCTCATGAACGTCAATACACTCTGGTTTCAATTCATGAACTGTCCCTATAAAGTTTACCATCAATTCTGGGAAAGGAACCAAATGCTTAGCCTCGCAAAAAGTAACAAGGTTCTCTTTTGGAATATATGACAGTATTTTCTTGGTTGTATAGTAGTCCTTCGTTTCCGCCGGTGTATTAGAGTTTGAAACTACAATATCAGGAGTTGTAAATACCTTTTCGTCGAACGCAGACTGCGCTGTGGCATTGTGATAAATATAAACAACTTCATCTGTTCTACCTTGATTGCCTTTTTTTATTGCCTTAAAATAAGAAAAATTCTTTAGCAATCCAGTTGGACTACATTTAAATTTGAATTTCCCACCCTGCATGTTCTGCACTTCCAACTTATAACCTTTCTTCTCATAGTATCGGATGACAAAATTATAACAAGTCATCTCAAAATAGTCACTTATTCTTTTTGAATGATCTGCAAGCAATACCTTATATTTGTTTGAAAACTCAGTCAGTTCCTTTTCAAAGTCTGACGGTGCTTTAAATGGAGTCGTCTTCTTCATATTCCTTTTTGTAAAACAAGTCTTTGCAATTTCTTAGAAACTGAACGGTTTCAGAGTACTCAAAAAATGCAGGCGCCAGCTGATACTTGTTCTGAATCTGGCTAAAATTAATTATTGCGGAAAGAAGATGTCTTTGTTGCTCGCTGTCAAGTAGCATTTCCCCAACTTTAATTGCACATTCTTTCTCCATACCGAACTTTTTGTTAACATACTTATAAAAAGACACAGCACCCTGCATGTGCCCCATTACATGTCTGTAAAATATACTGATTGCCAACAATGCCTCTACTGTGGATACACAATCTTGAAGCATCTGATAATGATTTTCAGAATTAGCCCATATTCGGTCAATCTCCCTTCTCCTGCTATTATATTCAAGATAGATGGGGCGAGTAACATTACCAGGTAATCCGCTAGTCAATATGTTTATTATAGGTGACAGACTCATATATATACTAAATTATTATAGGTTCTTTTATATGACAATTGTCTATGATCTTTATATGCTATTATTTTTTTACAAATCTCCATGTTTCCCCTGTTGAATCTGGGAAGATATACTGATAATACCACTTACCATTTTTATCTGGTACCATGATTGGTATTCCACCTGATGTTGTTTCTTTTGTCATTTGAAAAAATATAGTTGTTGTCATTTGAAATAACATTCCAAATACAATCCTAAAAATCAGCCAAGCGTAAATAACAATTTTCTCCCATTCTTCAAATGAAAGACCTCTTACAGTAGCATATTTATTTCTCCCGAAGTTATCAAACCATATTCCACCTTGTACTATATGGTATTGTGAATGACCTATAGCATTACGAAGATTACTATTATATCCTATTTTTACTATATCTTGTAGATATGGATATCCAGTCAACCTTCCTATTATCTCTTTTCTAATAAAATTCCCTTTGCCAGTTTCCTTAAGTTTACTTAAATCTAATCCCCAGTCATAATGCTCGCCGTTAGCAACACGAAGTAATTCCGTAAAGGTTCGCAGAAACCATTCATTTTCCCAAATATCAAGATACATATTACAAACCCTAATAATCCCATTTTCAAAATCAGTAGTTCCATAAAAAAAATTGTCACCATTTTTTTTGAAATAGTTATCATCAGAAGTACATATTGAAACGCCTAAATTATTAATTATATTTATTTTTTGTAGGTTATTTAGTCCTACCTCTCCTAACCCAATACAAGGATATCCTCCCCAATCATAAAACCCTCCTTGTTGACATACTAAAAAATCTGAAAAATCCAGCATTTTAGTCTTTGCTTCATTAAAAAAGCGTTGAAACTTTATTCGAATTTCCGATGCATATTTATCAAAAGAACTAATTCTAATCATAATTTTATAATATTCAATGTTGATTCAATTTCACGTAGATATTACAGTAAATATAGCAATATTTTGAACAATAAAAGAAATAATAATTCTTTTTCTATTCAAAATATTACTACTAAGGCAATCTTAAAAAAACAGTGACCTCTGTCACGTAATGCTTACCCCAAAAGTATGTTATTCCCTAAACTATCTCACAATTCACCGATTGTAAAAGATAGTAATTCAAATTATATCTCGGTATGATTAATATACTACACAACTACGTGAATACTTCACTTTTTGTACCTTGTAGAAAATTTTGAAAAAGCTTGGGAGATACACCATTTTTTCATACATTTGTATAGAGTCAAAGGCTTTCGGAAATTGCGAAGCATTTCTAATACTTTGATTATCAGATTTTTAAATACTATAATATTGTATCTTACGTGTATCTGAGTTTTTCAAACAAGTTTTGAACTTATTGAATACCAATGTTTGTCGAGATTTTCTAAATAACTGCATCGGCAAATAACTATCTGATTATC
>JAXEBI010000003.1:0-3265 GCA_034094155.1 Phocaeicola sp. | reverse complement strand
ATATCTTTGCACATATTTCGACGAAAAAAAACAATATTAAAACATTTTTTATGATCAATCCAATTGTTAAGACGATCGAGCTTGGTGATGGAAGAACCATTACACTCGAAACGGGAAAGCTGGCAAAACAGGCAGATGGTGCTGTTATGCTACGCATGGGTAACACCATGTTATTAGCTACTGTTTGTGCGGCAAAAGATGCAGTTCCCGGTACAGATTTCATGCCTTTACAGGTAGAGTACAAAGAAAAATATTCAGCATTCGGACGCTTCCCAGGCGGTTTTACAAAACGCGAAGGCAAGGCTTCTGACTACGAAATTCTTACTTGCCGCCTCGTAGACCGTGCATTGCGTCCTCTTTTCCCTGATAATTATCATGCAGAAGTTTATGTTAACATCATCCTTTATTCTGCCGATGGTGTAGACATGCCTGATGCACTTGCAGGTCTTGCTGCATCTGCAGCACTTGCTGTATCGGACATTCCTTTCGGAGGTCCTATTTCTGAGGTACGTGTGGCACGTATCGACGGTAAGTTCGTCATCAACCCAACTTTCGAGGCTCTTGCTAAAGCAGATATGGACCTTATGGTGGCTGCAACTTACGAAAATATCATGATGGTGGAAGGCGAAATGGAAGAAGTATCAGAACAGGATCTTCTTGAAGCAATGAAATTCGCTCACGAAGCTATCAAAGTTCACTGCAAGGCTCAGATGGAACTTATGGAAGAAGTAGGTTCTACAGTTAAGCGTGAATACTGCCACGAAGAAAACGATGAAGAATTGCGCAAGGCTGTTCATGATGCTTGTTACGCAAAGGCATATGCCATCGCAGCATCGGGCAACAGAAACAAGCACGAACGCGGTGAAGCTTTCGAGGCTGTTTGCGATGAATTCAAAGCTCAGTTTACAGAGGAAGAGCTTGAAGAAAAGGCTCCTCTTATCGACCGTTACTACCATGATGTGGAAAAAGAAGCTATGCGCCGTTGTATCCTCGACGAAGGCAAGCGTCTTGACGGACGTACAACTACTGAAATCCGTCCTATCTGGTGTGAAACAAGTCCGCTTCCTGGTCCTCACGGTTCTGCTATCTTTACTCGCGGTGAGACTCAGTCTTTAAGTACTGTTACTCTTGGTACCAAACTTGATGAAAAGATTGTAGACGATGTACTCGACCAGCATAAGGAACGTTTCTTGTTGCACTACAACTTCCCTCCATTCTCAACAGGTGAGGCTAAGGCTCAGCGTGGTGTAGGTCGTCGTGAAATCGGTCACGGTCACTTGGCATGGCGTGCTTTGAAGGGACAGATTCCTGCCGATTATCCATATTGCGTTCGCGTAGTTTCGGATATCCTCGAATCAAACGGTTCTTCTTCAATGGCTACAGTTTGTGCCGGAACATTGGCTCTGATGGACGCAGGCGTTAAAATCAAGAATCCGGTATCGGGTATAGCAATGGGATTGATCAAAAATGCCGGTGAAGAGAAATACGCAGTCCTTTCAGATATCCTTGGTGATGAAGACCACTTGGGTGATATGGACTTCAAGGTTACAGGTACTGTAAACGGTATTACTGCAACTCAGATGGATATCAAGTGCGACGGTCTTACATACGACATTCTTGAAAAGGCTCTTCTTCAGGCTAAACAGGGACGTGAATATATTCTTGGAAAGATTACAGAATGTATTGCCGAACCTCGTGCCGACCTGAAACCTCATGCTCCACGTATCGAAACAATGACTATTCCTAAGGAATTTATCGGTGCAGTAATCGGTCCTGGAGGTAAGATTATTCAGGGTATGCAGGAAGAAACAGGTGCTACTATCACTATCGAAGAAGTTGACAATACAGGACGTATCGAAATTTCAGGTACAAACAAGAAGTGTATCGATGATGCTATCCGCCTGATTAAGGGTATAGTTGCAATTCCTGAAGTAGGTGAAGTATATAAAGGTGTAGTTCGTTCTATTATGCCTTACGGTGCTTTCGTAGAATTCCTTCCTGGTAAGGATGGTTTGCTTCACATTTCTGAAATAGACTGGAAACGCCTTGAGACTATAGAAGAAGCCGGTTTGAAAGAAGGTGATGAAATTGATGTCAAACTTCTTGATATTGATCCTAAAACCGGTAAGTTCAAACTTTCTCACAAGGTATTGTTACCTAAACCTGAAGGTATGAACGAAGGTGGTCAGAAGCGCGAAAGAAAGCCACAGCAGAAGTAATATACTGATGATAGCTTACAGAGTAAAATAGAATATACAAATAAAATTTAAGCCATGCGTATGGGGAGTTTATACACGATATGTATAAGCGGAACATATAAACGGTTTAAAAGACTTGATAAAAAAGCCAACTAATTCGTAACATTTTATTTATGAATTAGTTGGCTTTTTTATATGGCTTTCTTTATACTATTTAATGAATATCCCTAATCACTAAGAAACTTGTCAAGTTCAAAAATTGTTATATGGAAATCTATAGAGGTCCAAGATATATGCTTGAAAGCTTTTATTTTTCACATGAAATGCAAATATTAGAGCCAAAACTATTTAACGTGAAGCCACAATAGGGACAAGTCCAATGAATAGGTTCTGAACCACCAGGGCATACTATTTTACTGATACCTTGAGCTACCAAATCGACGTATCCATCACCCGCAGGTAAACTGCCATTAATGCTGCTAATAACAAGTCTGGCATATGCACTTTGCTCACAACTCGAAAAGTAAATGTGTACATCACACAAATGCTTTCCTGGAGCCAATTTTACTTTTAATTCTCTAAAATTTTCTCCATTAGTAGGATATATCTTACAAGCTGTTCCTATAGAAGCTTCGTAACTGCTTCCATAATTACCTTGAAAAGCAAAAGTAAAAGAATATTCCGTTTCTTCAGTACAATTAATATATCCTTTAATATATACTTCACCATTCGGAAATGTTGTGGACTCTATATCTTGAAAATAAGAAGCCATATCGATTGCACGCGTTTGTACTCCTGAATCCAAAATTTCATCAACAAGATTACTGTTACTGCAACTTGTCATTAACAGTAAACAAAAAACAATAAAATAAAATCTATAATAGCTCATAATATCTATTTAAAAAAAGAAAGTGTACCTAACTATATAAGTATAACCGTCCGCGATAGCGTCTTGTAGTCTGCCTGTAGTATTTCTAACTTTGCCATAAAATTTAAATATGGGAAAAGTAGAATACTACAGGCAGATTTTTTCTGCTTTTAAAGAATTATGTGCGTGCGGCAAACAA
>JAXEBI010000002.1:0-13709 GCA_034094155.1 Phocaeicola sp. | reverse complement strand
TTTTGCACTCGAATTATTACTTCGAATATTAATAATAATACATTTATATAAAGATTTCTACTTATGATTAATGCTCAAGACATTAAAATTGGAACAGCTATCCGTATGGATGGCAAGATTTATTTCTGTATCGACTTCTTGCATGTAAAACCTGGTAAAGGTAACACATTCATGCGTACTAAATTGAAAGACGTTGTTGACGGATATGTTTTGGAACGTCGTTTCAATATCGGTGAAAAACTTGAAGATGTACGTGTAGAACGTCGTCCTTATCAGTATTTGTACAAGGAAGGTGCTGACTATATATTCATGAATCAGGAAACTTTCGAACAGGTGCCTATCGCTCACGACCTTATCGAAGGTGTTGACTTCCTTAAGGAAGAGATGGTTATCGAAGTTGTTTCTGATGCTTCTACAGAAACTATCCTTTTCGCAGAATTGCCTGTTAAGGTTCAGTTGAAGGTTACTTACACAGAACCGGGATTGAAGGGTGATACTGCAACAAACGCTACTAAGCCTGCTACTGTTGAAACAGGTGCTACAGTACGTGTGCCTTTGTTCATCAATCAGGATGAAATTATCGAAGTTGATACTCGTGACGGTTCATACGTAGGTCGTGTTAAGGCTTGATAATCAAACGTAATATCATAAGAAAACCAGTTTTCCTTTTCGGAAAGCTGGTTTTTTTATTTATATATTTTCATACTTGGCATACATACATTCATTTCCGGTGAGTGTAAGCAGAAAGTTTTTTTCTTAAGTTCCCTCCAATAAAAGCAATCTCTCTTGTTAACCGGACGTAAAAATCTGTTTTTTTTATAACTTTGCATATATAACCATAACAAAAACAATTCATTCTGTAACCCACAAAACATATATAGTATGCGCTATTCCATTATTGTTCCGGTATATAATCGTCCTGATGAGGTTGATGAACTTCTCCATAGCCTTACAAATCAGACATTCAGAAATTTTGAAGTTATAATAGTTGAAGACGGTTCATCTGTACCATGTGGTGCTGTAGTTGAGAAATATAAGTCATTATTGGATATAAAATATTTCTCAAAGTCCAACTCCGGTCCCGGACAAACCAGAAATTATGGAGCCGAGAGGAGTTCGGGCGAATACCTTATAGTCCTCGATTCGGATGTCATACTTCCTTCCACATATCTTGAGGCCGTTGAAAAAGAGCTTATAGCATCACCTGCCGATGCCTTTGGAGGTCCCGACCGTGCTCATGAATCGTTTACCGACACCCAAAAGGCCATAAACTATTCCATGACATCATTTTTCACAACAGGAGGAATACGCGGAGGAAAGAAAAAAATGGATAAGTTTTATCCGCGCAGTTTCAATATGGGTATCCGCAAGGAAACCTATCTTGCATTGGGAGGTTTCTCAAAAATGAGGTTCGGCGAGGACATAGACTTCAGTATCAGAATATTCAAGGCCGGATATAAGTGCCGTCTTTTCCCGGAAGCATGGGTATGGCATAAACGCCGCACTGATATGAGAAAGTTTTTCAAGCAAGTCTACAATTCTGGAATAGCCCGGATTAACCTTTATAAGAAATATCCTGAGTCACTGAAGCTTGTACATTTGCTGCCGGCTGTATTTACTGCCGGTGTAGTTTTCCTGTTGGCCTTAATGGTTGCTGGTGCTGTTTTCTTATCTCTGTCGCACGATAAGTTAGGGTTCAGTCTGGTATTTTCAGGCCTTCTTCCGCTGCTTGTATTCTCGTTATTGATATTAATTGATTCATCTGTTAGAAATAAAAGTCTGAAAATAGGTACAATATCCGTTCTGTCATCGTTTATACAATTGATGGGATATGGAAGCGGCTTCATTATAGCATGGTGGAAACGCTGTGTTATGGGTAAGGCTTCCTTCTCGGCTTTTGAAAAAAACTTTTACCAATGACAGAAAAACTATCAATCAACCAATGGGCGGAAGAAGACCGCCCTCGTGAAAAACTTATGCAGCATGGGGCTGCATCACTTAGTAATGCAGAACTTTTGGCTATACTGATTGGTTCGGGAAATACAGAAGACTCTGCGGTAGAGTTAATGCGTAAGGTGCTCGACAGGTATGGAAACAGTCTGAGTAATCTTGGCAAATGCTCGGTAGAAGACCTTTGCGCATTCAAGGGAATAGGTCCGGCAAAGGCTATAACAATCCTGGCCGCTTCCGAACTTGGAAAACGCAGAAAGGATGAACAGCGGCAGGAACGCAAGTCTGTACGCTGTTCGGAAGATATATATAAACATTTCCATCCTATAATGTGTGATTTGCCTATAGAAGAATGCTGGGTTATGTTTCTCAATCAGGCGTCAAAAATCATTGATATAATAAAAATAAGTCAGGGTGGCCTTGCGTCAACACAGGTAGATGTGAGAGTCATTCTTCGTGAAGCTTTGCTGAAGAGGGCTACTTCCATTATTCTCAGCCATAACCATCCTTCGGGAAATATTCGTCCGAGTGCCGACGACGACCGTCTCACACAATCGCTTTTCCAGTCGTGCAAGGTAATGAATATCCGTATGCTCGATCATCTGATAATCACAGACGGTACCTATTACAGTTATGCCGACGAAGGGCGACTTTGACATTACTTTTCTGCTTTATGATACCGTAAAATTTAAAATCCCAAAATTATAATGTATATTTGCAACTATAATACACAATATAGTAACAAATCAAAATAACAAAAATGAACAACGAAGAAAAGCTTAAGATAGAAGAACGTATCATAGAAATGCTGAAAACTGTATACGACCCTGAAATACCTGTCAATGTATACGATCTTGGCCTTATTTACAAGATAGACCTTCAGGATTCTGGAGAACTGACCATAGATATGACACTTACAGCGCCCAACTGTCCTGCTGCCGATTTTATAATGGAAGACGTCCGTCAGAAAATAGAATCGGTTGACGGTGTTACATCAGCACAGGTAAATCTGGTGTTCGAGCCGGAGTGGGACAAAGACATGATGACCGACGAAGCCAAGCTTGAGCTCGGCTTTATGTAAATCTTTAGAGTCGGCTTATTTGTCAGAACCTCCAAACTGAAAACATAGTTAAAACATATAAACGCTACTGTTATGGATGCAATGAAGAATATTTATTTCATATCCGATGCACATCTTGGCTCCCGTGCAATACCTCATTCACGTACACAGGAAAGACGACTCGTTAATTTCCTCGACAGTATCAAGGACAAGGCAGCCGCGGTATATCTGTTGGGCGACATGTTTGATTTCTGGTATGAATTCAAGATGGTGGTACCAAAAGGCTACACTCGTTTTTTAGGCAAGATATCAGAACTGACTGACAGAGGGGTAGAGGTTCATTTCTTTATTGGCAATCATGATATATGGTGTGGCGATTATCTTGAGAAGGAATGCGGCATGATAATACATCGCGAGCCTTTGACATGCGAGATATACGGCAAGGAGTTCTTCCTTGCACATGGCGACGGACTGGGCGACAGGGATGCCAAGTTCAAGTTCCTTCGTGCTGTATTCCACAGCAAGACATTGCAGACTCTTTTTTCTATGCTTCATCCAAGGTGGAGTATAGACTTTGGCCTGGAATGGGCAAAGCGTAGCAGACTCAAGCGCAAGGACGGACGTGAACCTGAATATATGGGTGAAGACAAGGAACCTTTGGTGCTTTTCACAAAGGAGTATCTTAAGAACCATCCTGATATAAACTATTTCATTTACGGGCACAGGCATATTATGTTCGACCTTATGCTGAGCAGGACTTCCAGACTTATGATTCTGGGAGACTGGATAACAGAATTCTCATATGCCGTATTCGATGGTGAAAATATGTTTCTCGAACAGTATATAGAAGGAGAGACACAATTGTAGAATAACAGTTAGTTTATACTGTTGCTGCAGTTCCGTTTGCTTTCACGCTTTCACACCTTTACGCTTTCCATCTTCACGCCTTCACACTTTCACATTCGGTTGTATATATTCATATATTCAAGTGTGTTTGCATAAAACAGAAAAAAGATTGGTTCTGAGGTAACTTACAGTTATACAGAACCAATCTTTTTTTATATCAATAATTATATCACGGATATACTAATCCTTGCTGACAATTATTTCATGTTGTTAAGAATATCCATTGTATCCGATGCAATCATCAACTCTTCGTCTGTAGGGATAACTACAACCTTAACCTTAGAGTCGTCTGTAGAGATGATAGCTTCTTTACTGCGGACTTTGTTACGTTCCGGATCAAGTTTTACACCAAGGAATCCAAGAGTTTCGCAAGCTCCCCAACGGGCTGTAGCCTGGTTTTCTCCTACACCACCTGTGAACAGGATTACGTCGACACCACCCATTGCGGCAGCGTAAGCACCGATATACTTGCATATACGGTAGAAGTAGATACCTTCAGCACGTTTAGCTATAGGATCATTTTCGGCAGAAGCATCTTCAAGAGTACGCATATCGCTTGAACGCTTGAATACGCCAAGTACACCACTCTTCTTGTTGAGGATATCCGACATCTGGTCTGGAGTAAGACCTTCCTTTTTCATAAGATAAAGAACGGCACCTGCATCAATATCACCGCAGCGTGTACCCATCATCAATCCTTCAAGAGGAGTAAGACCCATAGTAGTGTCAATACACTTACCGTCTTTTACAGCAGCGATAGAACCACCGTTACCGATGTGGCAAGTGATAATCTTAGAACCTTCAACAGGAATATTCAGGAATTCGCAAACTCTCTTTGCAACATAGCGGTGAGATGTTCCGTGGAAACCATAGCGGCGGATACCATATTTCTCGTAATATTCATAAGGAATAGGGTAAAGATATGCATGTTCAGGCATAGTCTGGTGGAATGCAGTATCAAATACAGCCACCTGTGGAACCTCAGGCATAAGTTTCTTTACAGCATAGATACCTTTCAGGTTTGCTGGATTATGAAGAGGGCCAAGGTCGCAGCATTCTTCTACAGCAGCAATAACATCATCGTTAATCAGAACAGAACCGCTGAATTTTGTACCGCCATGAAGTACGCGGTGACCTACTGCATTGATTTCGTGAAGATCCTTCAATGCACCATATTCTTCATTTACAAGAGTATCGAAGATAAACTGAACTCCGGCTGTGTGTTCAGGAATATATTTGTTGAGAATCTTTTTTTCACCGTTAGGCAAAGTAATCTTCAAAAAAGAATCCTCAAGACCAAGTTTCTCTATACCGCCCTGTGCAAGTACTTCTTTTGAAGTCATTTCAAACAATTTGTACTTGATAGAAGAGCTACCACAGTTTAGAACTAATATTTTCATTGTGTAAATTGTGAATAATTAAAGCACAAAGACCGCAAACACCATCTTTGTGCTTTATTGTTGTTTGATAATAAATTATTTCTGTTCTTTAGCAGCCATTGCCTGATTTGCAGTGATTGCTATCATCTTGTAAACATCGTCGATGCTGCATCCGCGTGACAAGTCGTTTACAGGACGTGCGATACCCTGCAAGATAGGACCGATAGCAGTAGCGTGGCCAAGACGTTCAACAAGTTTGTAAGAGATGTTACCAACTTCAAGGCAAGGAACAACAAGAACGTTTGCCTTACCGGCAATTTCCGAACCCGGAGCCTTGCTTGCGCCAACTCTTTCTACAAGAGCTGCGTCAGCCTGAAGTTCACCGTCAATCTTAAGTTCCGGAGCCATTTCCTTAGCGATTTTCAAAGCTTCAACCACCTTGTCAACCACTTCATGTTTAGCAGAACCCTTAGTAGAGAAGCTCAACATTGCCACACGTGGATCAAGTCCGGCAACAGCCTGTGCAGTCTGAGCTGTACATACGGCAATCTGAGCAAGCTGGTTTGCATCAGGAACCGGAGTAACGGCAACGTCACCCATAACCAACACACCCTTATCGCCACATTCAGGAGCATGAGTAAGCATCAACATGGCACCCGATACACAAGTGATACCCGGAGCAGTCTTGATAATCTGAAGAGCAGGACGAAGCACATCACCGGTAGTGTTTCTTGCACCGGCCAACTGTCCGTCTGCATCACCGGCCTTGATGATAAGACAACCCAAATAAAGAGGATTCTTCACCAGTTCCTGAGCCTGTTCCATAGTCATACCTTTCTTCTTGCGAAGTTCGAACAAAAGTTCTGCGTATGCATCTTTCTTTTCGTGATTTTCAGGGTCGATGATAGTAGCCTTGTTGATATTTCCCAAGCCCCATTCTTTGGCCCTTTCCATTATCTCATCAGGATTACCGATAAGAATAAGATCAGCTACACCGTCTGTCAATATCTGATTGGCAGCTTTCAAGGTACGTTCTTCTGTTCCTTCAGGAAGAACAATGCGCTGTTTGTTAGATTTAGCGCGTTCAACGATTTGACTAATTAAATCCATGTTGATTTATGTTTTAATAAAAATGAATTCATCTAATAGCGTTTCCGATACGCCAGTTTAATTATTACGGTGCAAAATTACTTATTTTTGTAATATGTAGTTTGCAAAATCACAACTTTTTTTGAGAAAAATGTGGTTTTTAAATATGTTTAAGGACATGAACTTTATTTTTTCTCTTCAGAGTGTTTGCTTTATATGTTTATACATAAATTTGCAGCAGTTTTCAATAGAATAAAAATTGTTTTTTAGGAGATTTAAGGTATGATTCGTCAATGTTCCATCCTTTTCGGATGTATGGCGTTAGGTGAGCTGATAGTTTACCTGACCGGTATTAAACTGCCCTCCAGCATCATCGGAATGCTGCTGCTGACATTGTTCTTGTCGCTTGGCTGGATAAAGCTCGAGTGGGTACAGGGCCTGTCCGATTTTCTTGTTGCCAATCTTGGTTTTTTCTTTGTACCCTCGGGGGTAGCACTGATGCTGTATTTCGATATCATTAAGGCCCAGTTCTGGCCTATAGTGGTCGCAACATTCGTCAGTACAGTATTGGTTTTGATAGTTACAGGTTGGGTTCATCAATTAGTTCGCAAGTATGGATTTTTTAGAAAATAAATTTTTCCTTTTATTTATCACTTTCGGTTTCTTTTTCCTTTCGAAAGTTATTCAGAGAAAAACAGGCTGGTTAATACTGAATCCCATCCTGTTGGCAATAGCTTTGCTTATTTGTTTCCTTAAGTTCAGTGGAGTGTCTTACGAGAAATATCAGGAAGCCGGTTCCTTGGTTGAATTCTGGCTCCGTCCGGCGGTTGTAGCCTTAGGAGTTCCGCTCTATCTTCAGTTGAAGATGATAAAAAAACAGCTTATGCCTATCCTGCTGTCTCAACTTATGGGTTGTGTGGTAGGACTTGTTTCGGTTACAATTATTGCAAAGCTTATGGGAGCCAGTCCCGAGGTTATCATGTCACTGGCACCAAAATCGGTTACTACACCTATAGCTATGGAAGTTTCAAGTTCGGTGGGAGGTATTCCGTCTCTTACAGCTGCTGTAGTTATTGTAGTGGGTCTGTTTGGCGCTATATGCGGATTTAAGGTCCTACAGGTGGGCAGGGTAGGAAGCCCTATAGCTCAGGGACTATCAATGGGAACTGCTTCTCATGCTGTAGGTACTTCACGCGCCATGGAAGTGAGCGGTAAATATGGAGCCTATGCCAGTCTTGGACTGACTCTTAACGGTATTCTCACAGCACTTCTTTCTCCATATATACTTCATCTTATAGGTTTGATATAATAGGACAGATTTAAATTAAAAACAGTAACTTTGGAATAAACTATTAATGAAATAAAACATGATAAAATTCAGACGACTTGATATAGAAGACAAAACGTTGGTTCAGAAGTACACACTAAACAGCAACCGTAGAAACTGTGACCTCACATTTGCCAATTTATACAGTTGGCGTTTTCTGTATTTCACAGAGATAGCAGAACTTGACGGCTTTCTTCTTTTCAGATTCTATCTCGATGGAGAGCCGGTATATATGTTGCCTGTAGGTAATGGAGACCTGAAGACTGTTATTCAGGAACTGATGTCGGATGCAGAAAGCCGAAGTGTGCCTTTCCGGATGTTTGGAATATGCAAGGAAAGCTGTGCTGAAATAGAAGAACTTTTCCCAGGCAAGTTCAGCTTTATATTAGAGCGTGATTATTCCGATTATCTCTATCTCCGTTCCGACTTGTCAACACTTCGCGGAAAGAAGTTCCAGCCTAAGAGAAATCATATAAATAAGTTCAAGGCTGCATATCCGGATTATAAGTTCAAGCCTCTTACACGTGATTTGGTGAAAGAATGTCTTTATCTCGAAACACAGTGGTGTAAGGCCAATAACTGCAGTGAGAACGAAGCACTTCAGAATGAACGTAAGTCTATGAACTCGGCATTGAAGTACTTCGATGAACTTGATATTATTGGTGGTGTACTCACTGTCGGCGACAGGATTGTGGGTTTCACATACGGGGCACCTATAAACAATGAAACCTTCGACACATGTGTAGAAAAGGCCGATACCGATTTTGAAGGCTCATACGCCATGATAAATAATGAGTTTGCCAATCTTATTCCAGAACAGTATATCTATATAAACAGAGAGGAAGATTTGGGCCTTGAAGGACTCCGTAAGGCAAAACTTTCTTATCAGCCATATCTTGTTCTTGAGAAATACCGTCTTGAGGAAGTATAGCTATAAAAGCTTGTTTGTTCCGATGATAAACCATAATTAAAAGTTTTATTCCCTATGGAGAAGACGAAAATAAAAGAAGAAGTCAGAGAACTCTGGAAATTGTGCTTTCCGGAAGATACAGAGGAGTTTATGGATTTGTATTTTTCATTAAGATATACAGACGACATAAATTCGTGTATTATTTCCGATGACAGGGTAGTTTCTGCACTTCAGCGTATTCCGTATCCTATGAAATATATGGATAAGGTAATAAATACTTCATATATTTCAGGGGCATGTACACATCCTGATTACCGTTCCGGCGGACTTATGAGAAGGCTTCTTGCCGAAGCTCATCGCAGAATGTATGCAGACGGGATTTTATTGTCGTCTCTGATACCGGCCAGTCACAGCTTGAAAGATTATTATTCCAAATCGGGGTATATAGAATGTTATCAACAGTCTGTTGAGTTATTAACAGGTAGTGAACAGCCTGTTGATAACTATAATATATCTCTGATAATTAATAAAATAGACTTGTGTATAACTCCTGATAAAGCTATATCCGGTTTTTATTATCAACAGTTGTCAACAGGTAAGGCATGTATTCTTCATACTCCACGCGATTTGTTTGTTGTAATGTCCGACCATAAACTGTCTGGCGGTGATATGTGGGTGGGAGAAGCTGCGGAGTCTGGTAAAATTGAAGCATTGGCTTTCACGGTTATTGATACTGATGGCCGACTGATAATCAAGGAACTTGTATGTTCTTCATTGAACATATGTAATGAGATGATACGTCTGCTGTGCAGGCATTATCAGGTATTGCAGGCAGAGGTTGTTATATTTCCATATTCCGTTTGCAAGGAAACAGATAAGGCATGTGTTTTAGATTTTGGAATGGCCCGTGTCATTAATGTGCTTCAGATGTTGTCTGTATATTCATCTTATTTATTCGGTGGCAGGAATGATAATACATCGGGTATAAATCCTGATGCACTTGAAACTCTATACTTAATATCCGGTGATACTTCAGTTAGCCGGGAGTCAGATAAACTGTTTATTGAAGTATATGGAGACGACGCTATAGATTCCAATAACGGATATTATGTAATAAGTCCGGCCAGTTGCGAGAAGACAGACTGTGCATCTTTTTTAAAGGCAGGACATATTTGTGCCGACTTGAAATCTTCATACATAAGACTGAGTATCAGTCAGCTTGGGCAATTACTGCTTAAAGATTTCAGACCATATATGAATATGATGCTTAATTGACGTGTGCCGGATTGATTCTTCAGTATTTCTCTTTTACTTCTTTGCATTACTTAAGAATTCTGAGTCTCAGCTGTAAGAATCCTTTCGAGTTCTTCGGCGGTAAGTTTCAGGCGGAACTCACCCTTTTGTGCGATAGATATTCCACCGGTCTCCTCGGATACAATAATAGTAAGCGCGTCTGTTTCCTGTGAGATACCAAGAGCGGCCCGGTGTCTTAGTCCCAACTCTTTAGGGATATTCAGATTATGTGATACAGGAAGAATACATCCGGCTGCCTTAATTCTCGTACCGCTTATAACCATAGCTCCATCGTGCAGAGGGCTGTTCTTGAAAAAAATATTTTCTATAAGTCTCTGGCTGATATTGGCATCAATCAGTTCACCCGTACGGGTTACATTATCCAAAGGAATATCTTTTTCTATAACGATAAGTGCGCCAACCTTGCCTTTGCTCATGCTGAGACAGGCCATAACTATAGGCATTATATTACCTCTGGTAGTTGTCTCCTTGTCTTTCCCTCTAAGCAGTCGT
Organism: Phocaeicola sp.; assembly: GCA_034094155.1. Classification (GTDB taxonomy): domain Bacteria; phylum Bacteroidota; class Bacteroidia; order Bacteroidales; family Bacteroidaceae; genus Phocaeicola. The sequence continues at coordinate 3,282 of JAXEBI010000002.1, read as the reverse complement.
AGTATACTGCTGCTGCGGTGGTGGGTACCCAAAGTAAGAAGAAACTGTCGGATTTCATCCTGGAAAAGTACTATCAGTGCTATTACTCCTACACTTACCAACTTGTCGAATATAGAACCTAAAAGGCGCATCTGAAGTACCTGTGAAACAATTACCCATATAACTATGAACACCAGAATTCCGGTGAAAATGTTTATAGAACCTGAAGACTTCATAAGTTTGTATGTCTTATACAGCAGGAATGCTACCAGTAGTACGTCCAGTATATCCTTTAGGCTCATTATATTTAAATCGAAAGGCATATTGTTTATTTTTTATGTTTTTTATGGTTAATCTTAATGTTTATCGGCTAATCGTTTTTTTCATCTGTCATTCCTTTCATGGCAGCGAAAATCTTAACCACTTCGGCTGCTTCTCTCACATCGTGTACTCTGAGAATATTGGCACCTTTCATCAGGGCTATGGTATTGATTGATGTGGTTCCGTTAAGGGCATCCTCAGGAGTCCCGCCGAGAAGTCTGTAAATCATAGACTTTCTTGAAACCCCAACAAGTATGGGCAATTCAAAAACCTTTAATTCCTCCATGCTGTTGAGCAACTGATAGTTGTGTTCTAAGGTTTTCCCAAATCCGAATCCTGGATCTATTATTATATCTTTTCCACCTAAGTCGCGCATTCTCTGTATTTTTTCCGAGAAGTAATACATCACTTCTTTCAGTATGTTTTCATAATGCGGATTCTTCTGCATATCCTGAGGCGTACCCTTCATGTGCATCATGATATAAGGAACTCCCAGTCTGGCTATTACATTAAACATATTCTTGTCCATTGTGCCGGCCGATATATCATTTACGATAGCGACACCATATTCTTCTACACACATTTTTGCGATGCCGGAGCGGAAAGTATCTACAGACAGAACAGCTTCCGGAAATTCTCTGTTGATTATTTTCAGTGCATTTTTGAGCCTTTCTGTCTCTTCATCCTCAGATATGTGCACGGCATCCGGGCGCGAAGAATATGCTCCCAAGTCTATCATATCACCGCCTTCTTCAATAATCTGCCGGGCCCTTAGCACAATTTCTTCTTCAGTCTGTTTTCTGCTTCCGGAGTAAAAAGAATCTGGAGTAACATTCAGAATCCCCATAACTTTGGGATATGACAAGTCCATCAGCAAACCGTTTACATTAATATATTTTGCTATAGTATTATCCATTTTAATAATAATCTTATTGCACTTCTAATAATCTTATTGCGCTTCAAAAAAACTTGATGCTGCATATTTTACGATGCAAATGTACGTACAATAATTTATTTTTTGGAGATTTATCATTGAATTTTCAGTTATCTTTGTACACTATAAATAAACCTTAATTAAAAGGAGACTAAAAATGGAAATTTCTGCATTATATAAATGCTTTACAGAGTGTGGATGTGTTACCACAGATACGCGCAACTGTCCCGAAGGCTCTATGTTTTTTGCTTTGAAAGGTGCAAGTTTCAATGGAAATGCTTTTGCCTTACAGGCTCTTGAAAAAGGATGCCGTTATGCTGTTGTTGATGAGGCCATATATGCCGAAGCCGGTAATCCGAATATTATTCTTGTGGATAACTGTCTTAACACCTTGCAGCAGTTGGCTGCGTATCACAGAAGAGTTTTGGGTACCAGAATGATTGGCATTACTGGAACAAATGGTAAGACTACAACCAAGGAACTTATAGCTACTGTCCTCAAGCAGAAGTTCAATGTGCTTTATACACAGGGTAACCTGAATAATCATATAGGTGTACCTCTGACTCTGTTGAAACTGACTCCCGAACACGATATTGCTGTTGTGGAAATGGGGGCCAACCATCCCGGAGAAATAGAAATCCTTACAAACATAGCCCAGCCGGATTATGGTATCATTACCAATGTTGGCAAGGCACATCTTGAAGGTTTTGGCTCTTTCGAGGGAGTAATCCGTACAAAAGGAGAACTTTATGATTATATAAGGAATAAGGGAGGGATAGTATTCATACAGAATGAGAATCCATATCTTAACGGAATACTCAACGGATTGCAATGCGTACGTTATGGCGAATCGGAAGGCATTTTTGTAACAGGACATCTTGTGTCATGTTCTCCGTTCCTTACATTTGCCTGGAAGTCATCTGCAGATAATATGATTAATGCTGAAAGTACGGTTATAGCAGGTAATCCTGTTAATGAAGTAATGTCTGAATCTGGCCAAAATCAGAAATATGATTCATATCATAGTGTAAGTACCCATATTATAGGCTCATATAATCTTGATAATGCGCTTGCTGCTGTGGCTATAGGAAAGTACTTCGGGGTAGATGACAATGATATTTGCAGTGCCTTGTCGGCTTATATACCGCAGAATAACCGCTCACAGTTGGTAGAAACAAATTCCAATAAACTGGTAGTTGATGCCTATAATGCAAATCCCACAAGTATGTCGGCTGCAATAATGAACTTCAGGCTTATAGATGCTCCTCATAAGATGGTTATTTTGGGGGATATGAAAGAATTGGGTGAAAGCAGTATTGAGGAACATATCAGAATACTCAAAATGCTTATTGAATCACATTTCGATAGAGTAATATTGGTAGGCCCTGAGTTTTGTGCAGCTCAAAAGAATTTTATCATAAATGAATCTCAGTTTACTTTATCAGGGAATCATATAGATTCTGATATATCTGAAAGTTCAATAACATCTGAAACATCCGAAATTTTAGAGGTTTCAGAAAGACCGGATAAATCAGTTAATTTAGGTAATGCATTATTAGATAATACATTATGTAAATGTAATGTTTCTACTTTTGAACATTATGAGGATGTTCATAGGTTAGGAGATGTATTAAGTCATAATAAACCTTTGGGCTATACTATACTTATTAAGGGTTCTAATAGTATGAAACTTAGTATTTTATCTGAAATCTTATAATACTTAATATCGTGTTTATTGGAAAATGTGACGATAAAGTTACCTCGTCACAGTTGTGCCGAGGCCTTGTCACGGTAATGCCAAGGCCTTGTCTCAGTTGTGGCAAGGCCTCGGCATAGCTGTGACGAGATTAAAATGTCATGGTATTCCAGATGCAGCTTGAATTCTAATAACCATCCCATTGAATATGTAGTAGACTATAAGTCCATGGATAAATTGATACACGTTTTTGATAAAGACAACTTTAAATGGCTTTATAGTTTCGGTGATATAGGACAAGGTCCTAATGATATATCAAGCATTGGAACGATAGCATGTAATAATGACACTC
>JAXEBI010000001.1:0-13542 GCA_034094155.1 Phocaeicola sp. | reverse complement strand
AGATGTACCGAATACAAAGTAAACAAGGGTAAACTTTACGGACTGAAAGCATACTCCAAAGCACTCAAACGCTTTGTGAGCCTGGCTGTATGGTATCCCATGGATGGAAGAACGGACAAATGGCAGCTGTATTTCTCTACAAACGAAATACAGAACGCACAGGATGTACTGGACTTTTACAGGACACGTTTCCAACTCGAATTCTGCTTTCGGGATGCCAAGCAACATGCAGGAATAACAAACTGTCAGTCTACAGACTTCAGGAAACTGGCATTCCACTTTAATGCATCACTTGCAGCGATAAACCTCGCCAAGGCTGCCTGTAAGAAGATGGGAATAAAATATTCCATATCATCATGCAAGTCAGTCATACACAATGCTTACATGCTTGAACGATTTATTTGCGTGTCTGGGATTGAGCCAAACACGCAATTAATTGACAAACTTTTCAAAGAACTCATTTTATTTACTGCCAGAGCAGCTTAGGCTGGGCTAATTTTTAACGAACTATTGGTTTTATGAATAACTAATATAATATTGGGTCTTAATATATTATAGAACATTTTTGGATTCATGTATTCCATTTTACCCAATTTTAATCTTTGCCAATGTTTGCTTTATTATAATAAAAATACAATAATTAAAAAGGAATATTTCTTAATATCATTCTTTCACATGTAATTATTTTATTCAACAATGCTTGTTTTCTTTGCGCTGTTGTACCAAAGATAGAAAGCTAATATAACAAAAAACGTAAAAATTATAATCATTTCTGTAATGTGATTTAAAGGTTCTGTCCATATTTCATTAAAGAGATTTATACGACCCAGAATTTCCACTGGTGTCCAAAAAGCTACAACTGTAGCAATAGACATACGAATATTGGCTCCCCATGAAGCAATGTGTAACTGCTTGGCAAAAATAAAGAATGAGCCTATAAGGCACCCAAATCCCACCAACAACGTAACAGGATGATTCTCTCCTAAAAATACATCGTCATAACAGAACATTAGTAACAAATAAGAAGTCCATAAAATCATCATCAGCTCCATGAAGGTAACAATGCTCGTGTGACGCGTCATCGGTCGTGCGGCTATCTCGTTCTTCTTTCCTTGGAATAGCAGACGCTGCCACCAGTTAATAAAATTACATCCATTACGTGTACTGAAGAGATACATAATCATCACCATCATCCAGAAACCGAATGAGGCTGGCAGTATCAGGTATTCGGGACGAGTTACAATCTCCCCTGTCACTGGGTCTATCTCAGGTTGTGTGCCGAAACGGTTGGCGAAATACATAAACAGGAATTCCACCCATCCAGTCCAAAACAGAAGTCCGCCAAAGAATCCCCACAACGTCTGTCGTGTATCTCCTTTGGCAAATATACTCCTTCTACCACCATCAACATACCCACGGCTCCCATGGCAAATGCCGAATAATGCAACGTGGTTTCGTTCAGGAAATGCTCCATTAGAATCATCACAGCATGGCCAAGTGGCATGGTGGCAATACCATTAAAAAAGCTGAAGAAGCTTTCCACCAGTATTTCTTTTTTTCTTTTGTTACTGATATTTCTGTTTTCATTATTCTATTTTATATAAGTTATTAATTTCAACCTCTTTACTAAATAAACGGTTTTTATAGTAATTAAAGACGTTTATGTTTTGGATAATATGCGCAAATGAATGGTATTGTAAAAAAAATGACTAAAGGAATAAAAATAGCAGGGTCAATGTTAGAAAGCCCGGATGTATTACCGTAAGAATGCATTCCACTAAGAAAATGATTTACACCAAAGTAAGTCATCAAAACAGAAAGGAACCCCCATTGTGAGAGTAAATTGAACAGAATACTATCATCTTTGGGATAAAACCAGTGTGAATGCAGTATAAAAGTATATACTATCATTGAAATAAGAGCCCATGTTTCCTTCGGATCCCATCCCCAATATCTGCCCCATGACTCATTAGCCCAAATTGCTCCAAGAAAAATGCCTGTAGCCATAAGTACCAAGCCTATAATCAACAACATTTCATTTATAAGTGTCAGGCGTTTTATCTGAATAGTTATAATTTTGTATCGTATACTGAATCGTGAGAGTATCAGATTTACAGTACCGATAAGGCAAGATATACCCAAAAGTCCATATGAGGCCATAAGAGCTGCCACATGAAACATCAGCCAAGGCGATTTCAAGACAGGTACAAGTGGAGTAATCTGTGGATCCATCCAGTTCAATTCGGAAACGAATAAAGCAACTCCACCAAACAATGAAGCCAGAGCACACGTCATACTGTCACGTCTGGAAAACAACAACCCTCCAATCACTGCTATCAACGCAAGACTGACCATAGTTTCATAAGAATTGCTCCATGGCGCATATCCTGAAATATACGTTCGTAGGACCAGTGCACAACTGTGTATAAAAACTCCTATAGCCATGCATAAAATCAGAAAGACTTTTACTTTCCCCCAAAAACAACTATCAGGATTAAAACAAGAATAAATGGAAAGAATCATCAGTATCCCTCCGGCTATAAAGTATATTATTTTGCTTATACCAAGAAAGTCATATTTGTTATATATAATTTCTGCTTTAATTTTTCTTTCATCAATAAGATGGCTGCCATAAGTCTTCTGGTATTTATCTATGGTTACCAAGGCTTTATCGGCTTCTGCCCATTTTTTTTATCCAGCCCCATTTGTACACTTGTCCTGTAGTTGTCGAACATCAATCTTATGGTATCTGAAGTTATTGAGTCGAGTATACTAAGATCATCGCCGGCTGCCAGCCAAAGATTGTTGGCCTTCCCCTCAGGTGATGGGAATATACGCAGTAATTGGAAGTTAAACAATTGATGTAAAATGTTTATCCTTTCATCCAGCTTTATCATATCCTTATCGTAATTGTCACGTTGTTCCGGCGATTTGTGATGTATGAAGGCTATATCATCAGCCAGAATATATTTTCCTTCTTCAGAGAATACATCCCGATAGGAAATTCTGTCTCTTCTCCATCCGTATTTATCTTTAATGTTTATGTTTTCAATAGGAATGAGTGGAATATTTGCCCACTTAGGTGCATCTGTAATAACCTCCAACAACCACTGTTCTGAAGATACAGACAAACAGTCGTGTATATCTAGCTTCTTAAAAAGTTCTTCTGCAAACGTGTTTACAGGAATCATTCTTCCGTTAGCCGATTGCATGGCCAGTCTGCCAAATGCATCCAGATGATGCTGCGGAATATCATTGGCATTACATGTCATGCTGAACCCAAAACTCATAATTGCAGCTATCATAACTGAAGCATTCAATCTGTTAAGCCGTCTGCGTGCAGACATAAAGCGGGAATTGGAAGAGAACATACCCCCTGCCAGTCCTATAAAAAGACAGATATAACCAGAATAAGTGATATTTCGTCCCATACTGTCGTAGCTGACAGACAAAACACTGCCACGTTCATCTTCATCGTAGGATGCCTGAAAGAAACGGTATCCTTCTATATCAAGCACATTATTCATATACACTTTTGCTTCATGCATCCCATGAGTGGTATATATTTTCAGATAACTTTCGTATGATGAAGGACTGAGCGACCCCGGATATCTGATAAGTTTGAAATCCTGCAATTCCAGTTCAAAAGGTAACTCAGCCTGCACATTGCCTTCTTTTAGCCAGAAAAAATCACATTTTTCACCTTCACGAAGATGAATTATTCCTTCCTTACCCCAAAAATGAGTAACACCGGCTCCTGCAAGAATGATAATAAAAGCCCCGTGCAGCAATAAGTAGTGCCATTTTTTCACTGTAAACAACTGTTTTCGTATGCTGGTACAGATAAAGGCTGCACAAAGCAGCAGCTGAATGATGAAAAACAGAGGAGAGTAGTATATGATACCTTTTGCCACAGGAGTTCCATAAAACTTTTCCAAAATGGTAGCTGCAGCCATTAGTATGGCATACACAACAAAAAGGAGCAGTGTAGTCCGATATGAAGCCAGGCTGTTGAATATCTTTTCTATCATCCTTTTATTCTTTTAATTATTTCAATGATTTTCTTTCGTTTGATAAAAATTATAATCCCTGCAGGTATCATCAGAATCAGCGCGACAATTCCCAAAGCTTTTACCCATGATATAAGGATATTATTTTCACGCAGCAAATTTGCATGAGCTTCTTCTGATGCGAAATCCAGATTTGCGACTTCCGCAATCTTGCCCAGCATGCGTATAGGTATTGAGCCGTTTGGAATATCCTGATGACATGCCATACAAGTACCCTGTCTGGACAGAGCATTACGCTGCTGTTCTGTGAGCGGAACAGAAGTCGGCCAGTGTGAATCTATTGTCTGTACCTGGTTACCATCAGTATCAATCAGTTGCATAAAATCACCATGCAATTGCTTTATGGCATTTATCTGTGCTCTTGTAAAACGACTTACATTCTGTCCGTTTGAATCTACCACATCTGCATATCTCGTAATCTCCGGTTCTGAATCGTACATTCCATTATTCATGCCATAACCACCGGCTATTGAATTTCCATGACAGTCGCTGCATTCTCTTGAAGCTAAGGATGTGGTATGCGGATTAAGCGGAGCAAGTTCCATTGCATTATATCCCTCGGCTGTTTTAGCCACATGATTGTGAACAATGGTTTTCCCGTCAGGACCTATAACCGTACTTACAGTCTGTATTACACCTACCAGTGGAGAAACTCTTCCTTCACCGTTTATTCCCAACGGAGGATTCTCCCAGCGCACATGACTGTAGTCACCATACGTTGGCGCTCCTTTTTGCATTACATGAGACTCATTATAATCGGCAGTTGTTCCATCTGCTTCTGTCTTTTCTGCGGAGTCAAGCCAATCGATGGAGGGTTGGGTATAATCTATTACATATTTATAGCCATAATACTGGGCAGCCCATGTTGAGTGGCAAGCATAGCATTCCAGACTTTCCATGTGTTTTGGAATCCCCACCATGGCAGTCTTTGCCTTAACGGAATTTTGCCATGCGTCATTCTTTGTAAGCTCCTTCAATAGAGGCACCTCAAAATCATGTCCGCCATCAGAATGTACTATCACCTTATTTTCACGGCGTACAACATTCCCCAAGGCATTACCTCTGGCAGAAAGTATATATCCATCTTCTTTCGGATATACCATGCCGAACTGCTGTGTCACCTTCATCGGTTCTTCGGCAAGTCCTCGTGGTTTGTTCATATCAAGTTTCTTTCCAAACTCGTCACCATATCCCAAAGGAAGTTCCCACGGATAATGTGTAGGTGTTCCATGGCAGTCGGCACATTCAATTTCTATGGTGGCAAGTGTAGTAGAACCGATATTACCGTTACCATGCATGGCATTTGTGGTGTGGCAGTCTTGACAAAGCAGTCCTGTTACCATCTTACCATCCTTCTCTATACGGTGATGGGCATCATTCTTTATGTATTTGAAAACATAGCCTGCATTGCTTTCCTGAGGAAGTCCCTTTTCATTAAACGGTCCACGGTTGTCTCCATGCCCCAGGGCCATCAGTCCCTGATAGGCATGTCCTATTCGCCTGCCGGCCGAGTGACAGGCTGCACAAGTAGAAACCTGTACACCTGACAAATGCTGCCCATTAATATTTATACCTGATTTTCTTGAGCCTTGCATCGAATGTATCATTACATGTCCCGGTTTATCCGTGCTTATTGACGGATCGCCACCTTCGTAAAAACCTTCATTACTATACAGATTATGACATGCAGCACATCCCATACCACGGTAATACCCTCTGCCCTGTTTCCCTTTGTTGCTAAGGTGACAGGCATTACAATTGCGCAGATAAGTGAAGGCTGCCTGTTCCGGCATACTGTTTATATGCTCCAATGAAACTTCAGGTATCTGTTTCAATTCCGTTGGATATTGTCCCGGGAAACCGGCTGCCATTTCTTTCATATATGATTTATAGGCTTCTGAACCAAATCTTGGTTCACTTCCATCAGGGTCGTCTATATCATGGTCGCCATATACGTGGTTCTTATTCTCTGTATCTATCCCGAAGCTCCATGTTATGGCCTTCATCTTACCCGCATCCGTATTCATTATGGAGCGATGGACATTGTATGTGTGATCTTTATGACATAGCCCACATGTGTTTTCATTCACCTGCAAAGCACCCGGTACTGGTGTAAACTCTTTCAATGCACTGCCTTTTGGTGTTCCGCTATGCGCCATAACTTTGTTTTCTGTTTCATTAGGATTTCCCCCGTGACAGACGACACACCCGTTGGGATCACCCAATACAGCACCTTTCTCAAGAATCAGCTTCATCATATGAGACTGAAGTGGACGTGCCGGTTCTATTCCCTGGTGACAAGCCAAACAGTGACTATCTTCAGCGGGAAATTTTGTCGGTTTAATATCAGAAATATCAGGATGTCCGGCAGGCATCTGGGACAATGACAACTGCTTTTCCTCGGTGGAATAAGCATCCCATAACGAAACATAGTAGTAAATAATATAACTGATACCGCAAAGTATGATTATACCCAATAATACTTTGAATATTTTCCCTATAGGTTTCTTCATAATTCGACTTTTATGTTGGATTAACAGCAAATGTCGTAAAAAATAATGTATTTACAATACGTCTATTTGTATATTTTCTTATAAATCAGGAAACCAACTATTGTGAGTGTTAGAAAATCTGAAAAAGGATAAGTCAACCATATTCCATCAACACCAAATAATAATGGTAAAGTATATATTCCTATTACGATAAATACAAGACCTCGCAATGATGAGATCAACAATGACATTCCTCCCTTGTTGATTGCCGTGTAGTAACTGGTAACTAATATGTTCAATCCATTGAAAAGGAATGCAAATGATACTATATAAGTGCCTTTTAATGTTATTTTCAAAACTTCAGTTTCCGATGATGCCAAAAACAGACTTACAAGATATTCCCCGGCAAGAAAAAAAAGAAGCATGAAAACAAGTCCTATAGCAAAATTAAAAGTAGCACCAATTCTCAGTATAGATACAGTGCGTTTCAATAAACCGGCACCGTAATTATACCCGATAACAGGTACTATGCCATTGGATACACCAATAATCAGACTCATCTCTATGAAAAGAAGATAATTTACCAATGTAAATGCAGCAACTCCTTCTTTTCCCCAATATTGCATCAGTGTAGCATTGAACAGGAAAGTGGTTATACCAAATGAGATTTCCGACATTCCTTCTGATGAACCATTATAGAATATCTCCCATAATGTTTTCACTGAGACCTTACCATGAGAAGAAATCAGTTTGTCTGTTTTACGGAAACTTCTGAGTACAGTCAGAACGTAAGCAAGACATCCTACCGTGAAACTTATACCAGTACCAAGACCGGCACCAAATACACCCATATCCAGACTACCGACGAAGATCAGACTCAATATTATATTCAGGAGAATGGTAAAGAACATAATAATCATAGAGATCCTGGGGTTTCCTAATGACTTTAATATATAATCCAAAAACAGAAAAGTGCATAACCCCACCAACCAAGGCATCACTCCATACATGTATTGGACCGACATACTTATCAATTCTTCATTTGCTCCTAAGACATAGGCTATCTTTTCTGCATGCAGATTAATAAGAACAGTACCTGTAATTACAAAAAAACAGAAGACCAGTTAATCCACTTTTAAAGGCGGATTTCGCCTTGTAATAGTTTCCTGTACCTATATGTAAAGACATCTGAGCCTGTGTTCCAACTCCCAATATAAGGGCTACAGTAGTAACCAGGGTATATGCCGGTAAAACAATATTTACCGCCGCCAATGCAGATGAACCAAGAAAACGTCCTACAATAAGACCATCGGCAATAGACTGAGCTGCCATTGCCAACATGGCTCCCATTCCGGGTAAAGCAAACCTCCAGAACAATGTTAAGATACGTTCTGTTCCAATACTCTCTATGTTATTTCCTTTATCTGACATGGCTTTAATCTGTTTTCCTTGCATGCTTTCTTCTGAAGCAGGCGAGCTTTGAGTTCCATGTTTCAATACCGTCTTTCAGTTCTGTTCCCTCGCCGAATATTAAGTCCAGAATATATCTGGGCTGTTTCCCTCCCTGAGTCATGCTCATGATACATGATGAACAGTAAACCACCACATCGTTACATGGCATTTCCGCTGCCCTGTTCTCCATAAAGGACTTGACCTTGTCTATATCTGCTTTCCCATACAATGTCTGACCGCAGCATTTAGCTTTCAAACCGCTCCTTTCCGGTTCTACAAGAATGATATTCATGCGTTTCAACAGTTTCCTTATCGTTGCTTGAGTTCTCGGCATGGTACGCGAAGAACAGGTGTCCTGAATACTCATCTTTACACCGCCATAATCAGGAAATATAAAGTCATCGCTTTCAGCCAGAATATCCAGAAAAAACTCCGCATGACAATCCGGATACATATTGGCATACTTCGAAACACAGGTTACACATGGTGTTATAATATGTGTGCCGTTTTCCAATACAGGTCTCGTAAAACAACATTCAAGAATGGTTTCCATTTTGCCATACCTGCTTTCAATTAATTCTTTCAGTTTTTCGGAAAGGTGTGGTTTATAGGACATTAAAGCACATCCTGGAGCATATAAATATTTCATGTTTATGATTCCTTTTTATCTGGATTATGTGTTTATTACAAATTATGTACTTACGATTCGTATTAAAGTAAAAAATCAAATTAACCTTTTCAATAAGCCAAGACGGTTCTTGAATGGTGGATAGCGAAGGAAAATGTCAATATAGTTGTACTTTTTGACTACAGACTTCTTATGAGAAAATGTTTCCAGACTATACTTGCCATGATACTGTCCCATTCCGCTTTCACCAATTCCTCCAAAAGGAAGACTGTTATTGGCTATATGAATGATTGTGTCATTAATACAACCGCCACCGAACGCCAACCTGGTCATCACATTTCTTTGATTTTTCTTATTTTCAGAGAACAGATATAGCGCAAGCGGCTTTGGCAGTTCTTTAAGAGTCGGGATAACATCATTAAAATTGTCAAAAGTGATGATGGGAAGTATCGGACCAAATATTTCTTCCTGCATAATGGGGCTATCCCAAGCAACCTCATCCAGCAGGGTCGGTTCAATCATGTTATTGCTTTTGGAAACATTACCGCCCAAAATCACATTTTCCCCTTCCATAAGACTGAGCAGTCTCTCCAAATGTTTAGAACTGATAATCCGGGGCAGATAACCGGAGTCTAAAGGGGTGGTACTGTAGAATTGATGAATATATTTTTTCATCGCTCCGACCAGCTCGTCTTTCACATTTTTATGTACATATAGATAGTCGGGTGCAATACATGTCTGGCCAGCATTCATGAACTTACCCCATACAATCCTTTTTGCGGCAAGATCTATATTGCATTCGGAGTCGACAATACAAGGACTTTTTCCTCCGAGCTCCAAAGTAACCGGTGTGAGATGTACTGATGCTTTCTGCATGACGACTCTCCCCACTTTTGGACTGCCAGTGAAGAAAATATAGTCAAATTTCTGATCCAACAGAGATAAATTTTCTTGCCGTCCTCCTTTGATGGTACAAACATATTCTTCAGGAAATGTTTCTGTTAGTATCTTCTCGATTATATCTGATGTATGACAGGAATATTCAGAAGGTTTCACCACACAACAGTTGCCGGCAGCGATAGCACCGACAAGGGGCATCATGGAGAGTTGAAAAGGGTAGTTCCAGGGTGATATAATCAGGACAACTCCGTATGGCTCATTGTATATAAGACCGGTAGAGTGGAAATGCACGAGCGGCATCCGTACCTTTTGGGGAAGCACCCATCTGTCAACCATCCGGGAGAGTGATTTCAGTTCGTGAAGAACCATAGAAACTTCTGTTGCATACGATTCAAAATATGATTTACCCAAGTCTGCCTTTAAGGCTGCCATGATTTCTCTTTCATGTAGCTTTATATTGTTGTACAGCTTCTTCAGCATAGATTTTCTGAAATTAGCTTCCAATGTAACTCCTGATTTATAACAGGTATGCAGTCTTTCGACAACTTTTTCTATAATATCTTTTTCCATATAACATATTTGTACAAACAGGAATAACGGTCAGGCTTTTTTTGCCTGACCGCAAACAAACAGTAACATCTGTCCTTAGAAATCTATTTTCTCACCTTCATACAAGGCTATGTATAGTTTTTCAATGTCCTCTACAGAAGTCTTTCGTGGATTGAAAGATGTACAAACATCCTTGTAGGCATTTTCGGCCATGCGATGAACCTCCTTCATCCAAACTTCTTTCTCTATACCGTATTCCCTGATAGAAGCAGGAACATTTGTTTCTTTTTTCAAATCTTCTACAGCCTTAATGAACTCACAAGTGGTTGATAATCCTATGAGTTTGGCAAGATCCTCAAAGCGGTTTGTAACCTTGGAATTATAACGCATAACATTAGGAAGAGCCAAGGCATTTGCACGTCCATGAGGGATACCGAAAACACCACCCATCTGATGTGCCATAGAATGAACAATACCTAACCAGGCATTTGTGAAGGCATAACCTGCCAAAGCTGCTGCGTCATGCATATTCTGGCGCACATTCCCATCCTCTGGATTCTCTACAGCTTTTTTCAAATTTGAGAAAATGAGCTGGATACTTCCTTTTGCAAATGCATCTGCATAGTTGTCATCAACATTTGAGGTATATGCCTCAATTGCGTGAGTCAAGGCATCCATACCTGTGTTTGCTGTAATATCTGCCGGCATTGATTTACAAAGGTCACCATCAACAATTGCAATATCAGGCTGAAGATCATGAGAAGCCAATGGATATTTCACTCCTTTCTCTCGGTCAGTAATAACAGCCAGCGATGTAGTTTCCGTTCCGGTTCCGCTGGTTGATGGTATTGCTGCAAAGCGGGCCTTGTTTCTCAAAGATGGTATTGCAAACGGTGTAATCATTTGTTCAAATGATATGTCTGGATGTTCATAAATTACCCACATTGCTTTTGCTGCATCTATAGCGGAAGTACCACCCAGACCTATAATCCAATCCGGCTGAAATTCAGCGATGAAAGCAGCTCCACGTCTTACAGTTTCAATTGACGGGTCCGGCTCTACACCTTCGAAAACTTTGAATTCAACACCTTTTTCTGTTAATATAGATTGGGTGCGTTTGAGACTTCCGTTTTTTGTTGTAGATCCATTTCCTGTCACAATAACAGCTTTTTTACAATCAATGTTCTTCAATTCGTCTAAAGAACCATTACCATGGAACAAAGTTCCAGATCCATACAATTTTGCCATAATACTAATTCTTTAAAGTGAATAATTGTTTTGTTTTTTTTATTACACTGCAAAATTACATGGTTTCAGAATATTGAGTATTATCCGGAAATTACCATAATTTATAAATTTGTTTCCGAGATACCAACAGACTGATTTTTCTTCAGTTTTTCTTTAAGTTGCATAGGTGTCATGGCATATTTTCTCTCTATATATTTGTTTAAAGCAGCCTGAGATGAAAAACCAAATTCCAAGGAAATTTCTTTCATGGTCATACGGTCTATAAACAAAACCTTCTTTAATTCCAGGTTGAGTTTTTCATGTATTATCTCAAGAGGACTTAAACCTGAAAAATGTCTGCACACCTCTGTAAGTTTCTTTACAGATACCCCAATGGAGTCTGCATAAGAACTGACCACTCTATTCTCCTTATATTCTTTATCAACCTTTTCCCTATACTTTATATATAATATAGTATCTCCATTATCTGTTGATAACAAAGAGTTCTCAGGACTCATGCTGATGAGTTTCATTATCATTATTTTGATAAATAACTTTATCTGCATTTTATTGACGGGACTAAAGTCTTCATAAAGTTCCTTGATTGAATACCATATATTCACCAAATCACTAAATTTTTCAGCCTTATCTGCAAATGATACTAAATTAAGTTTTTGGTGCAGATTAATGTTGTAATCTTTCAGATCATTGTGAAGAATTTCAGAACAGAATATGGTTTCATCAAACATGACAGCCAATGCTTTTGCGTCATCTGAAAAATGCATTTCATTCAATTGACGAGGGAAAATAAGTGATGCTGATTTTTGAGACATACAATACCGTTTAAAGTCTATTGTATAATCAATAGTACCTTCTGTTGTAATAAGAAGCATGTAAAAATCATTACGAAAAATTCCGTCAATACAGTTTTTATGGTCCAACTCTTGTAAATAAAAGTTTATACACGGACTTTCTTTTGCTAAATATATTAAATGTCGTTCTTCAAAATGCATATATTGTAATCAAAATATTGTGAAAAAATATTGGACTTAAATCATCTATAGTAATATCCCATAGTTACGCACTAATACTCCAATTAATTCATTAAATATACAAATTTCTTTCAAATAATTCTATATCTGATGATTATTATTTTTATAAAGTTTGTAGCATTCACCTTTTTAGATTTTCCGACTTTGGAGGAAAATCCCCCGACCGTGAGGGAGGGTAAGTTGTTTTTTGTATGGCAGAATACTTTCTGTCGGACAAAAACACAACTTGCTCTGTTCGTTTGAACAGAGAATCCACTTAAAGTGGATTGTGGCTCCATGCCCATTTATAGCTATAAAATAGAGTCGTATTTGCCTGATGAAAAATGTAAATATCAGTTTGTTTGTGACAAACCTGTATGCAGAGTTGAATATTGTGTGAATGGAGTGCCTGATATTTAGTTATTTGCCGAAATTTAAATATTCAATATTGAAAGTTTTATGCTGTATTGAACTATGGCATCCTGATTTACAGATATTATATATCAATCTGTATCATATAATAGTATGCAGATTGTTATAGTAAAGTTGTATGCGCTGCTTAATGAGGATTGTAATATATTGATAATCAGTGTGTATATGAAATAAGCTCTGTTGTGATATTGCAATAGTGTAATACCCTGATAACATAATAACACAACAACATAATACCCTAATAACATAGTAATATAACAACATAATACCCTAATAACATAACATTGCAATAACATAGTAACATAACAACATAATACCCTAAAAACATAATATTGCAATAACATAGTAACATAACAACATAATACCCTAATAACATAATATTGCAATAACATAGTACCCCCATATTATAATATTGTCAGGACATAGTATTATGCCAATATAATGCCCTGACAAAACAATATCCTAATGCTCCAAATAGTATGATGTAAAAATCTAAACAACATAGCCCGGAAAAATCCATCACCATTATCTGATAATGGATCTTTCTGAGCCATCTTCTTCTTGCTATTTGAAAATCGGATTGGAAAGCAGAATCTTGTAATATACTGTACCTTCCACCTTTATGGGAGCTTTGGCAATCATAAACTGTACGGTCTTCCTTTCCACTTTTGCCTGAAGCATGATTCTTCTGACGATGAATCCGGCAGAGAATCTGGCACACCTTTTATCTTTCCATACAGTGAACCCGTCCTTGTCTGTCG